>JBJEUJ010000393.1:0-5094 GCA_051883775.1 Aristaeellaceae bacterium
CCCGGGGCAGGGCGCGCTCCAGGATGACATGCTCGGCGTAGGGCATCATGGACTGGTGCATCACGTCCTCCAGGGACGTTTGCAGGATCCGGGACGGATCGTCCGCAGCGATGGGCTTCTCGGGCTCGCGCTTCTTCGCCATGGATCAGGCCCTCCCTTCCAGCTGCTCCGGCGGCAGCTCAAAATGATCTTCCTTGTTGAAGTCCGCATGCTCGGTGATGTAGTCCCGCCTCGGCTCCACCTTGTCTCCCATGAGGATGGTGATGAGCCTGTCGGACTGGGCGGCGTCGTCAATGGTCACCTGCATGAGCTTGCGCTGGGCGGGATCCATGGTGGTCTCCCACAGCTGCTCCGGGTTCATCTCGCCCAGACCCTTGTAGCGCTGCAGCGTGTAGCCCTTGCCGGCGGCCCGGGTGCATTTGGCCAGCTCCTTGTCGTCGTAGGCGTACCAGACCTTCGAGCCCTTTTGCACCTTGTACAGCGGCGGCATGCCGATGTACACATGTCCCGCGGCGATCAGCTCCTTCATGTAGCGGTAGAAGAAGGTCAGCAGGATGGCCCGGATGTGCGCGCCGTCCTGGTCGGCGTCGGAGAGGATGATGATCTTGTGGTACTTGAGGTTGCTCAGGGTAAAGCCCTCGTCGATGGAGGTGCCCAGGGCGGTGATCAGGCTGCGGAACTCCTCGTTGGCCAGCACCTGATCCAGGCGCTTCTTCTCGGCGTTGAGGGGCTTGCCCCGCAGGGGAAGGATGGCCTGGTAGCGGCTGTCCCGGCCCTGCTTGGCGCTGCCGCCGGCGGAGTCGCCCTCCACGATGAACAGCTCGTTCTCCGCGGGCTTGCGGCCACGGCAGGCGCTGAGCTTGCCCACCAGGGGCGCGGCCTCCAGCTGGTTGGCCTTGCGGGCGTTGTCCCGGGTCTTGCGGGCAGCCTCGCGCACCTGGGCGGCCTTGATGGCCTTCTGCACAATCTGATTGGCAATGTCCTGGTTTTTCAGGTTGTCCAGCCAGTCCGCCAGCTTCTCGGCGATGATGGCCTCCACCGCCGGGCGCACCTCGCTGTTGCCCAGGCGGCCCTTGGTCTGGCCCTCGAACTGGGGATTCTTCACCATGGCGATGAGCACGCAGGTCAGGCCCTCCCGGAAGTCCTCGCCGGAGAGGTTGTTGTCCTTCTCCCGCAGGGCGCCGGTTTTGCGGGCATAGTCGTTCATGGCCTTGGTGAAGGCCGCCTTGAAGCCCGTCTCGTGGCTGCCGCCCTCGCCGGTGGGAATGTTGTTGACGTAGGAAAAGAGGCTCTCGGTATACCCGTCGGTGTACTGGATGGCCACCCGGCAGATGACGGAATCCTTCTGCCCCTCCATGTAAATGGGCTCGTCATGGAGGACGGTCTTGTCCGCGTTGAGGTAGCGCACATAGTCGCTGATGCCGCCCTCGTAGTGGAAGGTCTTTTCCCGCTGGGCAGGATCCTTCACCCGCTCGTCCACGAAGGTGATCATCAGCCCCTTGTTCAGGTAAGCCAGCTCCTGCAGGCGGCGGGCCACCAGCTCCCCGTTGAACCGCACATCCTCAAAGATGGTGTCGTCCGGCAGGAAGCGCACGAGAGTACCGCGCTTGCGGGTGTTGCCCACCTTTTCCAGCGGGCCGGTGGGGATACCCGCCAGCACCTTCCCGGCCTTCTCGTCATAGCGGCTCTCAAAGCGCATGCGCCAGTGGGTCCAGTCCAGGAAAACGTCCACCGTCAGCCACTTCGACAGCGCGTTCACCACCGACGCGCCCACGCCGTGCAAGCCGCCGGAATAGCTGTAATTCTCGTTGTTGAACTTGCCGCCGGCATGCAGCTTGGTGTAGATGACCTCCACGCCGGAAATGTGCAGGGTGGGATGCTCGTCCACAGGCACGCCGCGGCCGTTGTCGTACACGGAGGCGGAGCCGTCCTGATGGAGGGTGACCTTCACCGTGTCCGCGTAGCCGTTGCTGGCCTCGTCGATGGCGTTGTCCACAATCTCCCACAGCAGGTGATGGAGCCCCCGGGAGGAGGTGGTGCCGATGTACATGCCCGGCCGCATCCTCACGGCCTCCAGCCCCTCCAGCACCTGAAGATTACCAGCGTTATAGGTCTGCGTCATGTTCGCGTTACTCCTTGCAAATGGTTCATGTCAACGGTTCATTATACCATAACTGGCAGCGGCAGATCAAGGCGAACAGAAAACACGTTCGCGTTTTTTCTTCACATATCGCCCAGATTCCTGCGAATCACCCCGACGACCTCCCTCAGCCGCAGCCCGTCGCAGGGGACGGTCAGGTGGGCGTAGCGCTCGTACAGCGGCACCCGCTCGTTGTACAGGTCCCGCAGCGTCCAGCCGGGCTTGATGGTCACGCCCCGGGCATGCAGGTCGCCCAGGCGCTCCTCAATCTGCTCATAGCTCAGCTGAAGATAAATCACCTGGCCGATGGAGCGCAGGTGCTCCATGGCCTCCCGGCCGTAGACCACGCTGCCGCCGGTGGCGATGACGGTGTTCTCCGCCTCGATCCCCGCGTTGACGCGGTTCTCCAGCTGGCGGAAGCCCTCGTCGCCCAGTTCGTCGATCAGCACGGAGAGCCGCTTGCCCGCGCTGCGCTGAATCACCAGATCCGCGTCGATAAAGTCCATGCCCAGGGCCTTGGCCAGCACCACGCCCACCGTGGATTTGCCGCAGCCCGGCATGCCGATGAGGACAATGTTCTGCATGGTATGCCTCCCGTATGCTTGCGTATGGAAACGGGAGCCTCCGAACCCGGAAGCTCCCGTGAATGTTTGATACGGACAATCCGGCGGATCAGAAGTCGTAGTTCTCCCGAACCTCGATGCCCTTGTAGCGCTTCAGGCCCGTGCCGGCGGGGATCAGCTTGCCCAGGATGACGTTCTCCTTCAGGCCGATCAGCGGATCCACCGTGCCCTTGATGGCAGCCTCGGTCAGCACGCGGGTGGTCTCCTGGAAGGAGGCGGCGGACAGGAAGCTGTCCGTGGCCAGGGAGGCCTTGGTGATGCCCAGCAGGATGCGCTTGGCGATGGCGGGACGGCCGCCCTCCATGATGGTCTTGCGGTTCACTTCCTCAAAGTGGAAGATGTTCACCAGCGAGCCGGGCAGCAGGTTGGTGTCGCCGCTGTCCTCCACGCGGACCTTGCGCAGCATCTGCCGCACAATGATCTCGATGTGCTTGTCGGCCACGGCCACGCCCTGCAGGCGGTACACGGACAGAACTTCCTTCAGCAGGTACTCCTGCACGGCCTTCACGCCCAGGATGCGCAGCAGATCATGGGGGTTGATGGAGCCCTCGATCAGCTCGTCGCCGGCCTCCACATGGTCGCCCTCCTGCACCTTCAGGCGGCTGCCGTAGGTGATCTGGTAGGCCTTCTGCTCGCGGCTGTCCTCGTCGGAGGTGATGACCAGCTCGCGCTTCTTCTTCGTCTCCTGGATGGACACACGGCCGCTGATCTCGCTCAGCGTGGCCTCGCGCTTGGGCTTGCGGGCCTCGAAGAGCTCCTCAACGCGGGGAAGACCCTGGGTGATGTCGTCGCCGGAGGCGATGCCGCCGGTATGGAAGGTACGCATGGTCAGCTGGGTGCCGGGCTCGCCGATGGCCTGGGCCGCGATGATGCCCACCGCCTCGCCGATGTCCACCTTGCCGCCGTGAGCCATGTTCTGGCCGTAGCAGCGGGCGCAGACGCCATGCTCGGTGCGGCAGGTCAGCACGGAGCGGACGGAGGCCTTCTTCACGCCGCGGGCGGCAATGAGCTTGGCCTTGTCATGGTCGATGGACTCGTTCAGATGCACCAGCACCTCGCCGGTGAGGGGATCCAGAATGTCCTCGGCGGCGGTGCGGCCACGCAGACGGTCCTCCAGGGACTCGATGGACTGCTTGCCGCTCATCAGCTCCTGCACCACAATGCCGCGAACCTTCTCGCCCCGGGTGGCGAAGCAGTCCTCCTCCCGGACGATGACCTCCTGGCTGACGTCCACCAGACGGCGGGTCAGATAACCGGAGTCAGCGGTACGCAGGGCGGTATCGGACAGGGACTTGCGGGAGCCGTGGGAGGACAGGAAGAACTCCAGCACGCTCAGGCCCTCGCGGAAGTTGGCGCGGATGGGCAGCTCCACGGTCTTGCCGGAGGGAGAGGCCATCAGGCCGCGCATGCCGGCCAGCTGGGACACCTGCGCGGAGGAGCCGCGGGCGCCGGAGTCGGTCATCATGCGGATGGGGTTGAACTTGTCCAGGTTGGGCAGGATCTGGTCGCGCAGGGCGTGGGTGCAGTTGTTCCACAGGTCGATGACCCGCTTGTAGCGCTCGTCCTCGCTGAGCAGACCGCGGCGGTAGAGGTTGTTGACCTTGCGCACCTGCTCGTCGGTGTCGGCCAGCATGGTGGCCTTGCAGGGCGGGGTCTTGATGTCCGCCACGGACACGGTGACCGCGCCCACGGTGGAGAACTTGTAGCCCAGGGCCTTGATGGAGTCCAGCACCTGTGCGGTGCGGTGCTCGCCCTGGCTGCGGAAGCACATGTCCACAATGTTGGACAGCTGCTTCTTGCCCACCAGCTCATTGACCTCCAGCTCGAACATGTCGTCCAGGCACTCGCGCTTCTTGAAGCCCAGATCCTGGGGCAGCGCGTCGTTGAAGATCAGGCGGCCCAGGGTGGTCTCGATGATCCTGGTGCCGGTTTCGCCCTTGAAGGTGCGCTCCAGGCGCACGCGGATGGGGCTCTGCAGGGAAATCTTGCCCAGGGCGTAGGCCATGTGGGCCTCCGCCGCGTCGCAGAAGGTGAAGCCGGTCCAGTGCTTGGGCTCAGCGCTGTCGCGGGACACGCGCTCGCCCGTGGCGTCGCTGACCCAGTGGCCCTCGCCCTTGCCGTTCTCATTCTCGATGGTCAGGTAGTAGCAGCCGATGACCATGTCCTGGGAGGGGCTGATGACGGGCTTGCCGTCCTGGGGCTTGAGGATGTTGTTGTGGGCCAGCATCAGGAAGCGGGCCTCGGCCTGGGCTTCCATGGACAGGGGCACGTGCACGGCCATCTGGTCGCCGTCGAAGTCGGCGTTGAAGGCGGTACAGGCCAGGGGATGCA
>JBJEUJ010000394.1:0-5060 GCA_051883775.1 Aristaeellaceae bacterium
ATGCTGCAGGATATCGCCATCCTGACCGGCGGCACCGTGATCTCCTCCGAGACCGGCATGGAGCTGAAGGAAGCCACCCTGAACCTGCTGGGCCGCGCCCGTCAGGTGAAGGTGAACAAGGAGAACACCACCATCGTGGGCGGCGCCGGTGAGAAGGCTGCCATTGACGCCCGCGTGGCGCAGATCCGCGTACAGATTGCCGACACCACCAGCGATTACGACCGGGAGAAGCTGCAGGAGCGTCTGGCCAAGCTGGCCGGCGGCGTTGCGGTGATCCAGGTTGGCGCTGCCACCGAGGTGGAAATGAAGGAGCGCAAGCTGCGCATTGAGGACGCTCTGGCGGCCACCCGCGCGGCCACCGAGGAAGGCATTGTGCCCGGCGGCGGCATTGCCCTGCTGAACGTGCTGGGCAACGTGCGTCCCCTGCTGGACACCTACACCGGCGACGCCAAGACCGGTGTGCAGATCATCCTGCGCGCCCTGGAGGAGCCCATCCGTCAGATCGCGAAGAACGCGGGCATTGACGGCTCCGTCATTGTGGAGAACATCAAGCGTGAGAACAAGCCCGGCTACGGCTACGACGCGCTGAAGGACGAGTATGTGGACATGATCGAGCGCGGCATTATCGACCCCACCAAGGTGACCCGCTCTGCGCTGCAGAACGCCGCCTCCGTGGCTGCGATGGTGCTGACCACCGAATCCCTGGTGGCGGACATTCCCGCTCCCGCGCCTGCGGCTCCCGCTGCTGGCGGCGACATGGGCGGCATGTACTGATGCGCTTCGCGCTCCCCGGAATGGCTGACGCCATTCCGGGGATTTTTTGCAGTTGCTCACTGGTCGGCGCGCAGGCGCGCCTCCCGGCCTTTCGCAACTGTAAGGAATGTTTTTCGCAGAGCGAAAAACGACCCGCCCCGGCGGTTTTTCTCCCGCGGCGATGCCGCCCGCCGGATACGATTGCAGTCGAAAGGGGGCTGCAGCCCCCTTTGACGCATTCCCCCAGGACATTACGGCTGCGCCGATACGGCGGCGGGCTGCGCCCTCCCACTTTGTGTCAGGTTACATGAGAAGCTCGCATATACAATTTGCCCCGGAACAGGATGAACTGCTCCGGGGCTTTTTCTGCGCTTACTGCAGGGTGATGGCATGGGCTCCCACGCCGGGGATGTCCTCGTCACGATGCGCCGAGTCGATGATCTCCAGCACCACGTCCGTCAGCGGTTCTTCCCTGGCCTGCAGGTCGGTAAACTGGTGAAACCTTCCTTCTTTCCAGTCCACGGGCCCAAAAAATCCGCCGCCCATGGCGCCGCTTGCATACAGCGTGCCGTTTTCATCCCTCATGCGGAAGTAAGCATCGCTGGTATCAAAGGCCTTGTGGTACGCACTGAAGTCGGTGACGGTATAGTCAATATCCGCATACACGCTCATCATCGTACCCTGGAGCGTCATGCTGTCCACCCGCACGCCGCAGTCGGCAAATTCCACCGGCGCGGACAGCGTTCTTGTCCACAGGGGCGGGTCGATGCGCAGGGTCACGGTCATGGCGGCCTCCTGCATGTGCTCCCCGTCAGGCTCGCCGGTTTCCGGCGAAAGGGGCACCGTCAGGCAGCGGAAGGTCAGCTGCTTCTCCGCCTCGCCGGTGCATTCGCCCTCCAGTCTGACCGTCACTTTACCGTCCGCCATGCGCATGGTCATGCCGCTGGTTTCCTCCATCACGCCGGGCGTGACGCACTGCACGGAGCCCTCGATAATCCTGTCGTAATGGTTCTCCTTGGCCCACTGGGCGATGGTCTTGTCCTCCGGCAGATCCTGGGACAGGTTCCACGCGGGATCCTGCGGCAGCATGCCCTCGCCCACCAGCAGCACGTTCCCCTTGGGCTTCATGTCGAATACCAGATAGGCGTACCGTCCGTCGCAGACGGCCTCCCGCAGGGTCACGGTCATGTCGTCCATATCTCCGCCCTCCTGCACAATGCCGGTCTGCAGCTGCTGCTCCGCCTGGGGCAGAGGCGTTCCATGATTCCCCATGAAGTCGAACACCCCCAGGGTCTTTCCTGCCGCCAACGCCACCGCAGCCAGCAGCACGATCACCGCCGCGATCACCACGCTCACACGAAGCTTCTTCTTCACCATCATGCGCTCCTTTCCGGTCTCGTCCAGCGCGTGGAGAACAGCCCGGCGGAAGCCCTCGTCCATGGGCGGAAATGCCTCGCGGAAATCCCTGCCTGTCTTCATTCTCCAAGCACCTCCTCTTCAAGCAGATCCCGCAGCTTCGCCCGTCCCCGCGCCATGCGGGACTTCACCGTGCCCTGGGTCATGCGCAGCATCCGCGCCACCTCCGCCACCTCATACCCTTCGATATAGTGCAGCTGGATGGGCAGGCGGTACCTTTCCTCCAGGGCGCACAGGGCCGTCAAGAGGGGCGATTCCTCCCCCTGTGGAGCCGCCGTCTCAGGCAGACGCTCCACGGGCAGCATGCGCCGGGCCTTCCGGCGCTGGGTGTCGCACACGTTCAGCAGAATGCGCACCACCCAGGTCTGCATGTACCGCTCCCCCCGCAGCTGCTCCCGGTGCTCCCAGGCGCGGCGGATGGTTTCCTGCACGGCGTCCTCCCGGTCGGCCTGCTGGCGCAGCTGGGTGTAGCACAGCCGGTACAGCATGGGCGACATGGCCATGATCCGCCGGGCGAAGTCCTCGTTGGTCATGGGACTGCTTGTCTCCTTTGTTTCCGTTCTTTGAGCGCTCATCCATTAGACTCGCGCGCCGGGGGAAAGGTTCCCGGGGCGCGATTTTCTTTTTTCGGAAGCAAACCCTCCCGCGCCCGCGGGCATCCTAATTCCGGAGCCCTCCGCATAGACTCCTCCAGGAGACGGGCCTGATGGTCTGTCAGGTTTTGTCGCACCGGGACTTCCTTTGCCGAAGAGGCCCGGCGACGGTCTATCCGCCCGCATCACGGCATACACTGGTGAAAGGATGGTGGCATGCTCCATGAATTCCTCCGATGATCCCCGTACCCACACCTCGCCCCTGCGGCCCCGGACGCGGACGCAGGCCCTGCCCGCCGCCCCGGCCCCGGAAAAGCCTCGGAAGCATCCGCCAGCGCTGACATGGTGGTGGCTGCGCCAGGGCGCCCTGGTGCTGGCTCTGGCAGCGCTGGTGATGTGCTATGCAGGCCCGCTGAAGCAGGACGCCACCGAGGTGCTGGCCAGCAAGCGCGTGCTGCCGGTTTACTCGGTGGAACGGGAGGACAAGGTGATCTCCGTATCCTTTGACGCCTCCTGGGGCGGCGACAAAACCCTGCGCATCCTGGATATCCTGGACGAATACGACGCCCGGGCGACCTTCTACCTGGTGGGCATCTGGGTGGATAAGTACCCCGAGCTGGTGCAGGCCATCCACGAGCGGGGCCATGAAATCGGCAATCACTCCGACAGCCATCCCCACATGACCCAGCTCTCCGATACCCAGATGCGCAAGGAGCTGCAGGGCATGTCCGACAAGGTGGAGGCCATCACCGGTCAGCGGCCCACGCTCTTCCGCCCGCCCTACGGCGACTACAACAACCAGGTCATCACCGTGGCCCGGGAGGAGGGCTATGAGGCCGTGCAGTGGAGCGTGGACTCCCTGGACTGGAAGAACCGCGGCGTGGAGGATCTGATCAAGCGGGCGACCACCAACGTCCAGCCCGGCGACATCATCCTCTTCCACAACGATTCCCAGTACATCGTCGACGCGCTTCCCACCATCCTCAAGACCTACCGTGAGCAGGGCTTCACCATGATTCCCTGCGGCGAGATCCTGCTCACCGGCGAAACCACCATCGACGTGCAGGGCAAGCAGCACCCTGCTGCCGCACCCTCCGCCACCCCCGCACAGTAACTCCGTTTACATCAACACAAACAGGAAAGGTGATTTATCATGGAAGAACTCGGAAATTACCTGCGTCTCTCCGGCATGCTCATGGATGAACCCGTCTACGGCCACGAGGTCTTTGGGGAGAAATTCTACTACGCCACCCTGTCCGTGCCACGGCTCTCCGGCGCGGAGGATCTGCTGCCCATCACCCTCAGCGAGCGGCTGATGGACGGCGACAATCTGCACATCGGCCAGCCCCTGACCTTCGAGGGGCAGCTGCGCAGCTACAACAAGGTCATCGAGGGCGCGGGCAGGCTGCTGATCACCGGCTTCGCCCAGCGGATCCTGCCCTCCGGCGGGGACGAAAACCCCAACCAGGTGCAGCTCACCGGCGCGCTGTGCAAGCTGCCCTCCTACCGCACCACGCCCTTCGGCCGGGAGATTGCCGACCTGATGCTGGCCGTCAACCGGGCCTATGGCAAGAGCGACTACATCCCCTGCATCACCTGGGGGCGTACGGCCCGCTTCGCCAGCCACCTGAAGGTGGGCGACAAGGTAACACTGCTGGGCCGCTTCCAGTCCCGGGCCTATCAGAAGCAGCTGGCCGACGGCACCGTGGTGGGCAAGATGGCCTACGAGGTCTCCGTGGGACGGCTGACCATGGCCCAGGACGCGGTGCAGCCCGCGCCCTTCGTGATCCGCACGGCCCACGCGGAGGAGCATGCTCCCATCATGGAAGCGCCCTCCACACCCCAGTGATTCGCTGCCAATCATTTTGGGCGGCCTGATGGCTCAGGTCGCCCCTTTTCATGCCTGGAACACAAAAGGACGGCCTGTCCTTCGACAGGCCGTCCCTGGGTATTATGCGGTTGTTGGCTTACTCAGCCTTGGGGCCGGCAGCAACCAGCGCCTTGCCAGCGTCGTTGCCGGTGTACTTCACGAAGTTCTTCACGAAGCGGGCAGCCAGATCCTTGGCCTTGGTCTCCCACTCGGAGGCGTCGGCGTAGGTGTCGCGGGGATCCAGGATGGCGGGGTTCACGCCGGGCAGCTCGGTGGGCACCTCCAGGTCGAACAGGGGGATCTTCTTGGTGGGGGCCTTCAGGATGGAGCCGTCCAGGATGGCGTCGATGATGCCGCGGGTATCCTTGATGGTGATGCGCTTGCCGGTGCCGTTCCAGCCGGTGTTGACCAGGTAGGCCTTGGCGCCG
>JBJEUJ010000395.1:0-25815 GCA_051883775.1 Aristaeellaceae bacterium
GCTCTCAATGTCTTTCCTTTTTTCTCAGGTGTTGCACTTGATATGATAACCTAAGCCTGGCCGCCGGAGGCCCCGCGCCCGCAGGCGCAAATCCCCGCGCGCCTTTCGTGAATCCTCCGGATTCACGAAACAGCTCGCACACCCCCAAAGGAACCACGCATCCCCCGCAGACTGCATGAGCAGCGGACACCCCTGCCAGACTCACCCGACATACTGGGATGCGACCTCATCCGATCTCGCTGCGCTCGGCCACCTTCCCAACAGGGGAAGGCTTCAGCGGTTCCATCTGCCTGCAATGGAAATGGCAGTGTCGCACATTCACGAAAAGAATTTCCCCGCATCAACAGCTGACGCGGAGCCTTCCACCCCGGAAGACTCCGCGCCAGCTTTCTTTCATTCCCGCGCCCAGAACCGCCGCAGGGCTTCCGCCGGATCGCCCCGGCCAATGGCCCAGTGGGCCGGACACAGCCGCCGGTAGGAGGGCTGGCTGTAGCGGTCATCCAGCAGCAGCGCCACACCCCGGTCCGTCTCCGTGCGGATCACCCGGCCCACCGCCTGCGCCACCTTCTGCATGCCAGGTATCATGTACGCGTACAGGAAGCCGTCCCCCAGCGTCTGCTGATAGTGCTCCCGCAGCGTCTCCTGGAACAGGTTCAGCTGGGGCAGACCCACACCCACCACCGCCACCCCGTCCAGCGCCTCGCCGGGCAGGTCAATGCCCTCGGCAAACACCCCTCCCAGCACGCACAGCGACAATACCGGCTCGCCTCCCGGCACGTAGGGCGCCAGGAACGCCCGCCGCTCCTCGTCTGTCATGCGGGTCTTCTGTACCTGGCAGGGGATGTCAAGGGCCTCCGCCACCCGGTTCATGAAGGCGAAGCTGGGGAAAAAGGCCATGTACCGCCCCGGCCTGGCCTCCGTCAGCACCCGCAGCGCCGCGACAATCTGCCCCACCGCCGCCTCCCGCTGCTGATAGCGGGTGTTGACGCGCAGCTGATGCAGCAGCAGGTTCTCCCGGGGAAAGGGCGAGGGCATGGCAAAGCAGGCGTCCTCCTCCGTGCCGCCCAGGAGGGTCTTCATCTCCTCCAGGGGATCCATCGTCGCAGAAAAGCATACCACGCCCCGCAGCCGCGCCGTCACCTGGGCGAAGTACGGCCCCACCTCCAGGGCAAAGGCCGTGGCCGTCCTGTCCCGCCTGCCCTGCCAAACCCAGGCGTAATCCGCCCTGTCTCCCCGCCGGGCCCGCAGGAAGCCCAGCAGCGCGGAGGTCGTGTCCACCAGCCGCTCCCCCGCCTTGTCCCAGGGGAAGCGCTCCATGGCCGCATCCATGAAGGCGTCCGCCAGCTCCGCCGCCGCCCTGTCCAGGCTCTGGGGAAAGTCCGGCAGCAGGCCCTCCTCCGCGTCCTCCGGCACGTCCAGATCCTCCAGCGCGTGAAGTACCCCCGTCATAGCCTTGTACAGGGCATGCTTCCGCCCCGCCGCCTTGCCCACCACCGTCCGCAGACGGCGGATACGCCCGCCCTCCACCGCGCCGGAGAGCATCTCCCGCAGGCGGCTGAGCAGGTTGTGGGCCTCGTCAATGAGCAGGGTCACGTTGGCCGTCCGGTCGAAGATGCGCTGGATATGCACTGCCGGATCCAGCGCGTAGTTGTAGTCGCAGATGGTCAGGTCCGCCACCTCCGCCAGGGACAGGCTGAACTCGAATGGGCACAGGCCGTGCTTGTCCGCCATGGCACGGATGGCCTCCGGCGACCAGTCCTCGAGGGTCATCATTTCCTCAATGGCCGCGCTGTCACGCAGGAAGTGGCCCTTCGCCCGGGGGCACCAGTCCGGATGGCAGACGGTCCTGTCCGGGCACTGCTTGTCCTTGGCGTCCAGCGTCAGCGCCCACAGGCGCAGGGGCTGGCGGCGCATGCGGGCCAGCGCCTCCCAGGCCCCCTGGCGCTGGGTGGTGCGGGCGGTGAGGTAATACACCTGGCCGGTCAGCCCCTCGCCCAGGGCCTTGAGCGCGGGGAACAGCGCCGCCGCCGACTTGCCCGTGCCCGTGGGCATGGACGCGAACAGCCGCCGCCCCAGCCGGATGGCCGTGTACACCTGCACGGCCATGTCCCGCTGACCGGCCCGGTAGCTGTCGTAGGGGAAGGCCAGGCGGCGCAGGGATGCGTCCCGCGCCCGCCGGTGCCGGCGAACCATCCGCCACCTTCGCAGATACGGCTCCAGCAGGGAAGAAAAGGCCTCCCGGCACTCCGCCGCGGTCATCTCCCGCTCAAACTGCCCCCGGGGCTTGCCCTTCCGATCCACATAGCACACGCGGACAATCACCCGCTCCGCCCCCTGACAGCAGAGCATATGCCCGTAGCACACCGCCTGCATCTCATGGGCGGGAATGGGCGACGCGGGCGGCTCCTTCCCCTGCCACAGCTTGATCTCCTCCACCTGGGGAACGTCGCCGGGGAGGTACGCGTCCATCCGCCCGGCAATGAGCAGCTCGGCCTCCTCGTCCTCCACGGGAATGGTCAGCTCCAGCGGAACCTCCGCCTGCCAGCCCTCCCCTAACTGACCCTGACGGCCCTTGTGGCCCAGCATGCCCTCCTGCATGTCCCGCAGGGAGCCGCCGGAGGGGTAGATGTCCTCCCCATGGAGGGTGAACTCCACCAGCCCCCGCACCGACACGCGCACCTGCTCCGCGCACCGCTCCTCCGGCGAAAACAGCTCCCGCAGGCCCCGTGCCTTCTCCTGCTCCGGCATGGCGTTTCACCCCCCTTCCCGCAAAAAAAGCCAGCGAAAGACACCCTCATGATGCCTTCCGCTGGCTGACAATGCTAACCTCAGAACAGATCCGCGGCCTTCTCCATGGCTTCCTGCTGGGCCTGGAGCAGCGCCTCGAACTTCGCGCGGTACTCGGAGGCGGCAGCCTTCAGCGCGGCGACCTCGCGGGTCAGGGCTTCCTTTTCCTTCTCCAGGTTGGACAGGCGGGCGCTGGCCTGGCTGCTGGCTTCCTCCACGATGGCGTCGGCCTTGCGCTGAGCCTCGGCGATGGTCTCGTCCTTCACCTTCTGGGCCATCTCCAGGATCTCGCGGAAGGCGTCGCTGGCGGGGGCGGAGGCGGGAGCGGGCTTGGGCTGCACGGGCTTGAGCACCTGGGTGGCTTCAGGCTGCGGCTGGGGACGGGCGGCCTTGGCCTGCTGCAGCTGCTGCTGCAGAGACTGGATGGTATCCAGCTGGCGGACCATCTCGTCGCCGATGGCGTCCAGGAAATCGTCAACCTCCTGCTGGTCATAGCCGCGCGGCTTGATTTTGAATTCCTTGGTGTCGATCATTTCCACGGTAATCTGCATGGTGCATGCTCCTTTCTGAAATCCGCGCCCCTGCGCAGGTTATGTTTTGGTGAATATCTCCAGGGCAATGGGCAGACGGTCCTTCCTGGTAGGCTGCCCAACCTCCTTGAGGCGTACACGGCCGAAGCCCCGGATCGACAGGATTTGTCCCGTTTCAAGCAGGCGATCCGTCCGCTCCTCCAGCTGATGGTTCACGGACACAACGCCCTGGCGGATCAGCTCCGCCGCCCTGGCGCGGGAAATCTTCATGCCGCTGGCCAGAACGCTGTCCAGGCGCAGGGACGCCACGGTGTCCCGCAGCATCATCCCTTTGGGCGGCTCAATAACCGGCGGCTCTTCCAGCCCGGTCACGCGGATGGGAGCATTCCCGGCCTTCTCCCACTCCATGGGCAGGCGGCGGGCCATTTCCGGCAGCGCACACAGGTAGGCGTGATCCTCCCCGGCGATCAGATCCCCCAGGAAGGAGCGATCCATGCCCAGGGCCATCAGGCTGCCCAGCAGATCCCGGTGATCCACCCGGGCAAACTTCCCGTTCCAGCGCACCTCCAGCCAGCACAGGCTGAACTGCGGCTCCTCCCAGGAGGGATGGAAGCAGGGCTGCACCCGCTCCGCCTCCGGCCAGCCGCCGTCGAAGGAAACCTCCACCCCGCATTGCGCGGCCTCCTGCCGGGCCATGCTCTGCTCCTCCGAGGCCAGGAAGCGGCCCGTCACCGGAATGCCCAGCCTGTCCGCGCGCTCCGCCTGCTGATGCAGCCGCAGCCGGGTCTGCCGGGCCTCGTCGTTTCTGTCCATGCCGTCACCAGAAGATCAGCGCGCTGAAGATCATCATCAGCACCCGGCGGGCGATCCCGATGAGCAGCCACAGCACCAGCACCGACCAGTCCATGATCTGCCAGCGGGCGGGCAGGTGCCTGCGCAGCAAACGGCGGATGGGCTCCAGCACCGGCTCCACCAGGCTGCGAACCAGCTCTGTCCACTTGTTGGCGGCGGGATGAATCCAGCTCATCACCACATAGACAACCAGCACCAGCTCATACACCGAAAGCAGCATGCTGAGCAGGGAATAAACCAGTCTCATGGCTGCCCCCTTTTACCTGGCGTAGGCAGACTGATAGCTGCCGTAGCCCTCGTCATACCGGCCAAAGCCGCGGCGGCCGTCGCTCCTGCCCCGCTCCTGATAGCCGCCCCGCTCCTGATAGCCACCCTGCTGCTGGTTCCAGCCGTAGTCGTAGCGGCCGTACATCGTGTCGGGATCAGGCCAGCGGGCGTTGATCTCCTGGTCGCTCATGCGGCGGATGCCCTCATAGGGCACCACCATCACCGTCTCGGGCGAGAGGAGGTAGATTTCCTTCTGGGAGGAGATGCGGGTCAGCGTGCAGCCCAGGGCGCAGGCAGCGCCGTAGAGCATGTCCAGGCAGCGGTCCGTCTCCGCCGGATCGTTGATCATCTCCGTATTGACGATGACGCTCTCCCCGTTGCGCATGAACTCGATGATGCGGTAGCAGGAGGGCACCTGGGTCACCTGAGCCACCCGCTCCACATGGCTGTAGGCACGGCCGTCCTTGCCCACGAAGGCCCAGGGCATGTAGGAAATGTTGTTGGGCGCAGCCTGATTGCCCTGCCAGGCATTCTGGCCCCAGGAGGTTTCCTGGCCGTAGCCGTTGGGGCTCTGCCAGGCGCTCTGCTGCTGTGGCTGCTGCCAGGGACCCTGGTTGGTCTGCTGGTAGCCATTGCCCTGCCAGGCGGGCTGATAGCCCGTCCCCTGGGCGGGCGGGGTCTGCTGATAGCCCGTGCCCTGCTGGTAGTCCATCCCCTGCTGGTAGCCCGTGCCCTGCATGGGCTGGTACCCGATGGCCTGCTGAGGCTGCCAGGCATTCGTCCCGGCACCGGTGAAGGCTCCCGGCTGGGCGCCCATGTCGTAGCCCGTGGCCTGCTCCGCCACGCTCTGCCGGCCGGTCTCCCGGGTGACGCGGTGCTTGGACGTTGCGGGACGATAGCCGCTGAAGCCGCCGTTGGCCATGTTGGAGGTATGCTGCTCCTCCTCGCCCCCGGCGCGCTGCCTGACCTTATCCAGCAATGCCTGCATCGAATCCACAAAAGACATTCGTTTTCCCCCTAAGCTCTTTACCGATTGATCCTCTGGCCCAGCAGCGCGCTGCCAATGCGCACCATCGTCGCGCCGTGACGCGCGGCCAGCATATAGTCACCCGACATGCCCATGGAGAGCTCCTCCATTTCCACGCCGTCCACCGCCTCGTCCCGGAGGCGCTCGAACAGCTGCCGCATGCCGGAAAACAGTCCCGACAGGTATGCTTCGTCCTGCGACAGGGGCATCACGGCCATCAGGCCCCGCACCTGGAGCCCGGGCATCCCCCGAACCGTGCGCAGAAAGGGAAGAACCTCCTCCGGCGGCATGCCGCCCTTCTGTTCCTCCCCCGCCGGGCTGACCTGCACCAGCACCGGCATCACCCGCCCGGCCTTCTGCGCCTGGCGGTCAATCTCCTGCGCCAGGGAAAGCCTGTCCAGCGAATGAATCAAGCATACATCCTCTATTATATATTTAACCTTGTTACTTTGCAACCGGCCAATGAGGTGAATATGAAAATTTCTTTCCAGCGCGGGCAGCTTTTCCTCCAGCTCCTGCACGCGGTTTTCGCCGATGTCCGTAACGCCCAGGGCCCTGAGGGGCAGAATCTCCTCCGCCGGATGGGTTTTCGTCACCGCGATGAGCTTCGGCACGGGGTAGCGCCCCTCCGAGGCCTGCGCAAGGTTCTCGCGGATGGCAGCCAGCCGCGCGGCCAGCTCGCTTTCCCTGTCCATCATGCTTGTCCCCCTTCCGTCCATCAGAACAGCAGCACCGTCTGGCCCTCGTAGAGCAGGCCCTGCTGGATGGCGGTGATGTACACGTTGTCGCCGTCCTTCAGGAGGATGTTGACGGGGATCAGGGACTGGTTCGCGCCGTCCACCACCACCACGCAGTCCATGTCATCCTGGCGGATCAGCGCCCGGGAGGGCACGCACAGGCTGGACACATAGTCGCCCAGCTCCGCCTGGCAGGTGCGCATGTACAACACCGGCTTCACCGACCCGGACACCGACAGCCGCACCAGCAATTCGCCCCCGGAGCGGGTGCTGGATTCCACCGTCGCCATGACCGTGGTGTTCTCAAACCGCTCCAGCTTCAGCTCGTAGGTCTGGCCGTCCACAGGGGTCCAGGTGCTGTCGTCGGAGAGGAACAGCACGTACCACATGCCGTCCCGCACGGTGCGGTAGATGGTGGTCTTGCCCTTGTCGGTGGTGGACTTCTCCGGCTTGTAGCCGTTGTACATGCGGCGCACGTCGGAGGGAATGAAGGTATCGTAGTTGGAGGCGGTGAGGCTGTACTCGTAGCCGTCGGAGTAGAAGCTCACCAGCCCCTCCTGGGAGGCGGCGTAGGCCTTGGTCCAGCTCTGGATGCGCTGCATCTGGCTCTGCTCGTCGTCATAGAGCCGGGAGAGCCGCTGGTCGGAGGAATACTTCTGCTTGAGGTACAGCTGGCGGGCGTCGATGGCAGCGTCCAGCAGCTTTTCCTGGTTGATCAGGCTGCCCCGGGCCCCGGCGATCATCTCCCGCACCTCCCGGGCGCGGGACAGCACGTCGCTCTCCACCCGGGCCAGCTTGGCGTCGTAGGTGGTCTCCGCCGCCAGCAGCTGCAGCTGATAATCCCGGATCTGGTCGCGGTAGTCCTGCAGGGCGGTGACCTCCTTGGTGGACAGGCTGGAGGAATACACATTGCAGATGGTATCGCCCCGCTGCACCAGGCTGCCCTCCTCCGCCTTGTAGTCCACGGAGGTGACGCCCTCGGCGTCATAGGGAGTTTCGTTGCGGACAATCAGGCAGTCGCCGGAATAGCGCGCGCCCAGGGTGCCCGCGGTGATGGTGGCATAGGGCGCGGCCGCCGGCGCCAGGGTTCTGACCAGATACCAGATGGCAAAGCCGAAGGCCGCCAGCAGAATCAGCAGCTGAAAGAAATTCAGTTTCTTCTTGGGCGGCTTGGGCGGTTGAGGGGGCGTCATCTGATACATTGATTGATCTCCTTATCATACATGGTTGGTAGGCCGGCTCCGTTCACGGAGAAGCCAGCTCCCTGAGCCTGGCCAGGATGCGCCGCTCCATGCGGCTGACCTGCATCTGGCTCACGCCCAGCTCCTTTGCAGTTTCCCGCTGGCCCATGCGCTGGATAAAGCGCATCTCCAGCAGCCGCTTTTCCGTGGGCGTCACCTGGCGGAACACCCACTCCATCCAGGCCCGCTGCTCCACCCGGTCATAGCCCGGATCCAGCGCGCCCAGCCGCTCCTCCAGCTCCTGGGCGTCCTCATCGTCCGTGGCGGCGCCGCTGCCGCTCAGGGACAGCATGGTGCTGCTCTCCCGCTGATCCAGCAGGTTCAGCAGCGCCTCGGGCGTCATGCCCATGGCCTGGGCCAGCTCCTTCAGGGAGGGCTCCCGCTGCAGCTGCTGGGTCAGGCGGTCCTGCTCCTTCTGCAGGCGGTACAGCTGGGCGCGGCTGTCGCGGCTCATGCGCAGCGCCGCGCCCCTGTCGCGGATATAGTTGCGCACCTCCCCGGCGATGGTGGGGGTGGCGTAGGTGGTGAACTTCAGCCCGCGCTCCGGCTCGAAGCGCTGGATGGCCTTCATCAGCGCCATGGCCGCCACCTGCTCCAGGTCCTCCGTCTCCACGCCCTGGCCGGAAAACCGCCGGGCGATGTGGCGGCACAGGGGCAGGCACATCTCCACCAGCTGCGCCATCACGTCCCCGGATGGCTCCCGGGCGTACTGCATGAGCAGCGGCGTCAGAAGCGTATCATTCATCGCGCTTCACCTCACACCGCCTTGTTCAGCGTCAGGTCGATGCGCTGGACGCAGCCGCACTCGCATTGGGTCAGCCTCACACGGGGGATCAGCGTCTCCAGCACCGCCTTCGATATGGGGGTGATGTCCTCGCAGGGCTCGACGCAGTGATCCCCGATGAACTCCGCCTCCAGGGTTACCGTCAGGCTGTCCGCCTCGTCCCGCACGCTCACCACCAGCGTCTCCACCGGGCGGCCCTGATGCAGCAAACAGTCGCAGGCCTCGTCGGCCGCGGCCCGCAGGTCGTCCAGCGCGTCCACGTTCAGGTCCTTGAGGACCGCCACGCCGCCCAGCGCGGTACGGATCACCAGCGCGTATTCCCACTTGCCCGGCACCCGCAGGCTGATTTCCGCTGCACTCATTGCATGAAGCCTCCCGCTCATCCATAGGTATTCATGTTATTGTACCACATCCAGCAGCATCTTGGCAAGCAGCAGCGCCAGCACCGCCGCCAGCATCCCCCGGATGAACCCGGAGCCCCTGCGGATGGTCATGTGCGCGCCCAGCAGGTTGCCCAGGATGCCGCAGGCAGCCGCCGGCAGCCCCAGGGCGAAAAGCACCTGCCCCGCCCCCAGCAGCGTGACCAGCGACGCCACGTTGCTGGCCAGGTTCACCAGCTTGGCCGTGCCGCTGGCGGTCACCGCCTCCATGCCCAGCACCATGGTGAACAGGATAATCAGGAACGTGCCCGTCCCCGGGCCCACCAGCCCGTCATAGAAGCCCACCGCCAGGCCGATGAGGAAGCTCACCGGCTGCAGGGCCCCGTCCGGCACCCGCTGCACCCCGCCCAGCTGTCCCCGCCGCAAAAGCACCACCGCCGCCACCACGGGGATCAGGATGAGCATCATCACCCGCACGGCGTTCTCCGGGATATGCTGGAGCAGCGTCGTGCCCAGCCAGCTGCCCGGCAGCGCGCCGCACACCGCCAGCGCCGCCGTCCTGCCCCGCACCTTGCCCCCCGCCAGGAACCGCGCCGAGGACGCCACCGTCCCCAGGCAGGCGGAGAGCTTGTTGGTGCCCGCGGCCAGCACCGGGGGCAGCCCCGCCAGGTAATAGGCCGGCAGGCTGATCAGGCCCCCGCCCCCCGCCGCCGAATCCACAAACCCCGCCAGGAACACCATCGGGCATACCGTCAGCAGCATCTGCCAGGTCACAGCCATGGAATGCGCCTCGCTTCTTCCGTATTCTGCCCGGGTGTCCCCGGACGCAAAAGAATGAATGGAGCGACAGCCCTGTCCGCTCCATTCATTCATGGTGACGCTTGCTCAGTTGACGAAGGCGTTGTAAATCGCCTGAATGGTCTTCTCAAAGTCCTGATCGTCCACGCCCACGATGATGGACAGCTCGCTGGAGCCCTGGTCGATCATGCGGACGTTGATGCCCGCCTGGCTCATGGCGGAGAACAGGCGCGCGGCGGTGCCGCAGTTGTGCACCATGCCCCGGCCCACCGTGGCGATGATGGACATGTGGTCGTGCACGGTGAGGGTGTCGGCATGGGTCAGCTCCAGGATGCGGCCCACAACCTTCTCCCGCACGGGGGCCAGCGCCTCGCCGGCCACCACCACGCACATGGTGTCAATGCCCGTGGGCAGATGCTCGAAGGACAGCCCCGCCTCCTCCACCACCTGCAGCACCTTCCGGCCGAAGCCCTTCTCGCTGTTCATCATGGCCTTCTCCACGCTGATGACGGAGAAGCCCTTGCGGCCCGCCACGCCCGTGATGGTGGGCACGGAGCCGCTCACCGGAGCCTCCAGGCTGATGATGGTGCCGGGATGCTCAGGGTTGTTGGTGTTGCGGATGTTGGTGGGAATGCCTGCCGCGTGGACGGGGAACACCGCGTCCTCATGCAGGACGGAGGCGCCCATGTAGGACAGCTCCCGCAGCTCCTGGTAGGTAATCGCGCTGATCTCCCGGGGATTGGTGACGATGCGGGGATCCGCCATCAGGAAGCCGGACACATCCGTCCAGTTCTCGTACACGTCGGCCTCCGCCGCCCGGGCGACAATCGCGCCGGTGATGTCGCTGCCGCCCCGGCTGAAGGTGTGGATGCTCCCGTCCGGCAGCGCGCCGTAGAAGCCCGGCACCACCGTGGGCACCCCATCGGCGAGCAGCTGGCCCAGCACGCGGTTGGTCTCCTCGCTGTCCAGCACGCCCTGGGCGTCAAACTTCACGGCCTGCGCCGCGTCCAGGAACCGCCAGCCCATGTAATCCGCCAGGAGCAGGCCGTTCAGGTACTCGCCCCGGGAGGCGCAGTAGTCCGCGCTGGCGCCGCTTGCGATGTTCTCGTTCACCTCGTCCAGGGCCGCGCCCAGGTCGCAGCGGAGCCCCAGCTCCTCGGCAATGTCCATGTACCGGGCCGCGATCAGGTCGAAGGTGTCCTGGTAATCCTCCCCCGCGCTGCGCTGCCTGTGGCAGCGGTAGAGCAGGTCGGTCACCTTGTCGTCCTCCTTGAAGCGGCGGCCAGGGGCCGAGGGCACCACGTACATGCGGGCCGGGTCCATCTCCAGGATGGCTTTGACCTTGGCAAACTGGCCCGCGTCGGCCAGGGAACTGCCGCCGAACTTTGTCACAATCTTCTTCAAAACAGCCTACCTCCACCCAGCGTGTCAACGAAGCGGCCTCGGCCGCTCCCCTGCGTCAGGCAGCCTCCCGCCACCGGCGGAAAGCCGTTCGGATACGATCGCGTATTTCCGGGAGTCCGGGGCGTCCACCGCCCCCGGAAATGCATCGTAACCAGAAAATAATACCGCCCCGGAGCCTGTCTGTCAACGGCAGAACGCGGCTTTTCACGAAAAAAACAGATTATGTGCCGCTCCGCCGGGCCAGCACCACCACGTCCCGGTAGGCCCCGTCCCGCCACAGCTCGTCCTTGAGCAGGCCCTCCCGCTCAAAGCCGCAGCCCTCGTAGCAGCGGATGGCCGCCTCGTTGAAGGCAAAGACGCTGACCTTGAGCTTGTGCAGGTTCATCTCCCGGAAGCAGAAGTCGCACAGCAGCTCCATGGCCTCCCGCCCGTAGCCCCTTTGGCGGTAGGGCGCGCCAATCATGATGCCCAATTCCGCCAGGCGGTTTTTCCAGTCCAGGCGGATCACCCCGCACCGGCCCACCAGGTCGCCCTCGAAATCCTCCACGGCGAACTGGTACTCCCCCCGGGTGTAGCTGGTCTGCTGCTCCAGCCAGCGGCGCTCATCCTCGTAGGAGGCGGGGAAGGGAATCCCGCTGAGCATGCCCTTCACCGTCCCATAATCATTGACAAAGGCGTGATTCGCGTCCAGGTCGCCCTGCTCAAAGGCCCGCAAACGCACCAGCCGTCCCTCATACATGCCCGCTTTCCTCCATCCTGTCGTACTCCTCCCGCAGCAGCGCCATCACCTTCACGTCCCGGAAGGCCCCGTCGTGCCAGTCCGCCTGCCGGCGCACGCCCTCCACCCGGAACCCGCAGGCCGCGTAGCATTTTTCCGCCCGGATATTGTCCGCCATCACCGTCAGCTCCATACGGTTCAGCCCCAGCGTGCGGAAGCCGTAGCGGCAGATCAGCCCGATGGCCTCCCGGCCCAGGCCCCGCCCCCGGTCCTTCCCCCGGGCCAGCAGGACGCCCAGCGTGGCCGAGCGGTTCCGCCGGTCAATGGCCATCAGGTCGATCTGCCCCAGGTATCCCTCCGTCTCCGCGTCCGCGATGACGAAGGCCGCCCTGTCCGGGCTCCCGGCCATAACCATGGCCAGGTAGTCGTCGGCGTTGCGCTCCGTGTAGGGCAGGTCGAAGATTCCGCTCAGGTACCGGGTCGTTTCCTCATCATTGGCCCAGGCCAGGATGTGCTCCCGGTCCTCCTGCCGGTAGGGGCGCAGCACCACATGGCGTCCGATCAGCTTCGGCATCAGCCTTCCTCCTCCGTATCCTTTCATCCTGATTGTATGCCGGGAGCGTCCGCTCATCCCCCGGCCTGGGTTGCGGTGATCACCACAACCTCCGGCGCGCCCGCCGCCCGCAGGCATGCCGCGCAGCTCCGCGCCGTGGCGGAGGTGGTCATCACGTCGTCCACCAGCAGCACCGGGCGGATGAGCCTCTCCCCGCAGGCAAAGGCGCCCGTCAGGTTCTTCAGCCGCGCCTCCCGGCTCAGGCCGTGCTGCGTGTGGCCCTCGCCCCGGCGGGTCAGGAGCCGCCGGCAAGGCAGGCCCAGCAGCCGGGCCGTCTCCTCCGCCAGGGCGCGGCCATGGTCAATGCCCCGCTCCCGCAGCCGCCTCTTCGGCATGGTCACCCAGGTGACCACCGTGTCCGCCGGGAGATTCATGCCCGCAGCCAGGTCGGCAATGCCCCGGGCCAGGGGCAGGGCGCAGTCCGCCACCGCCTGATACTTCAGCCGGTGCACCAGCACCAGCGCCGCTTCCTCATGCCGCCACACCGAGCGCATCCGGCAGGGCGATTTCCCGCGGCAGAAGCGGCACGCCCCGTCCTCCAGGGGATGCCCGCACACATCGCACAGCCGCCCCGTCAGCCGCACGCTCGCCAGGCGCTCCCGGCAGCCCTCGCACAGGAACCCGCCCCGGCTCAGCCCCGCGCACAATAGGCACAGCGTCCTGCGGGGATAGACCGCCGCCATGAGCCATCCCTCCGCCCGGCGGAGGACCTCCGCCGCCCTCACCGGGGCAGCAGCTGCGCCATCATCTGCAGCCGCTCGCTCAGGGCGGTGTAGCGCCCCAGAATGTGGTCGTTCTCCACCATCTGCCGGATGACCTGCTCCCGGCCCACCAGCACCACCAGGCTCCGCGCCCGGGTCAGCGCGGTGTAGAACAGGTTGCGGGTCAGCAGCATGGGCGGGCCGCCCGCCACCGGCATCACCACCGCCGGGAACTCGCTGCCCTGGCTCTTGTGCACCGACAGGCAGTAGGCCAGATCGAGGTTCTCCAGCTGCGCCGACTGGTAGACCACCTCCCGCTCCTCGTCAAAGAGCACGGTGAGGCCATGCTCCTCCGTGTCCACGGCGGTGATGAAGCCCACGTCCCCGTTGAACACGCCCGTGCCGTCCTCCCAGCCCGAGGCGGTCTCCTTCCGCCACTCGATCTGGTAGTCGTTGCGGGTCTGCATCACCTTGTCCCCCAGGCGGAATACCGTCTCGCCGTAGGTCAGCTGGGGCTTGCCGGGATCAGCAGGATTCAGGGCGGACTGCAGGAGCATGTTCAGCGCCGCCACGCCGCATTCGCCCTTCTTCGCCGGGGCCAGCACCTGAATGTTGCGCAGCGCGAAGTCCGCAGCGGCCTCCGGCCTTGCCCCCAGGAATTTGGGCAGCCGCCCCGTCACCAGCTGGACGATGCTCTGCGCCGCGTCCCGGAAGCTCTCCCTGCGCTCGAAGAAGAAGTCCGTGCCCTTCTCGTTGAGCAGGGGCATTTCGCCCCGGTTGATCCGGTGGGCGTTGACGACAATGCGGCTCTGCTCGCTCTGGCGGAAGATGTCCGTCAGGCGCACATGGGGAATGATGCCGCTGGCAAGAATATCCCCCAGCACGTTTCCCGCCCCCACCGAGGGCAGCTGATCCGCGTCCCCCACCAGGAGCAGCCGCGTCCCTGGCTCCACCGCCCGAAGCAGCGCCCGCATCAGCAACAGATCCACCATGGACGTCTCGTCCACAATGATGCAGTCGCCCTCGATGGGCTCGTCCTGGTTGCGGGAGAAATTGCCGCTGTCCCCGTCGTACTCCAGCAGGCGGTGAATGGTTTTGGCCTCAAAGCCCGTAGCCTCGGTCATGCGCTTGGCCGCCCGGCCCGTGGGCGCGCACAGCACCACATCCCCCTCGTGGGACAGGAGGCTGATGATGCAGTTGATGATGGTGGTCTTGCCCGTGCCGGGGCCGCCGGTGATCACCAGCACCCCCGTCTCCAGAGCAGATATGATGGCCTGGCGCTGCCGGGGGCTGAAATGAATGTCCCGGCTCTTTTCAAAGCTGTCGATAGCCCTGTCCGCGCCCTGGCTCTTCACCGGGGCCAGGGAGGCCATCAGCTCGCACAGGCGGGTGGCCACCTCCCGCTCGGCGGAATCGTACAGGGGCAGGTACACCCGCTGGCCTTCCTCCGCCGCGCCATCGTTCAGCACCAGCTCCCGCGTCAGGGCCAGCTGGTCAATCTGCCGCTGGCACATATCCTCGGGTACCTTCAGCAGCTGCGCGCTTTTGCGGGCCAGCTCCGCCCTGGGCAGATACACATGCCCCATGGCGGCCGCCGCATCCTTGAGCACATACTTCATGGCAGCCTGGATGCGCCCCTCGCTGTCCGGGGGAACGCCCAGGGCCGCGCCGATCCTGTCCGCGGTGAGAAAGCCCACGCCCTCCAGCTCCTCGCACAGGCGGTAGGGGTTCTGGCGGATCACCGCCGGGGTGCGCTCGCCGTAGAGCTTGCTGATCTTCACCGCCAGGGTGGCGGGCACGCCGTAGGTCTGCAGGAACACCATGGCCTCCCGGGCGGTCTGCTGCTCGCGGAAGGCCTCGGCAATCTGCACCCAGCGCTTCTTGCCCATCTTGGGGATCTCCTGCAGCCGCTCGGGATGCTCGCTGAGGATGGTCAGCGTCTCCGCGCCGAAGTGGCGCACGATCAGCTTGGCCGTGGAGGGGCCCACGCCCTTGATCAGCCCGCTGCCCAGGTACCGCTCGATACCCAGGAGGGTGGTGGGCTGCATGAGGGTGCAGCCGGTGCATTTCAGCTGCCGGCCGTACTGCGGATGCTCCACCCATTCCCCGGTGAACACCGCCTGCTCGCCCTGGGTCAGCTCGGGCAGGGTGCCCACCACGGTGATCTCGCTCCGCCCCATGCGGGCCATGACCACGCTGTAGCCATTGTCCGCGTTGCGGTACACCGTCCCCAGGATGCTGGCCTCCACCTGCTCCATGCCCGTATCAGCTCCTTGCCCCGCGCCGCCCGTGTGGGGCGCAGGATGCGTTTCGCTTCAGTATAGCACAGCCCGGCGCAGAAATCCACCCGCTTTCCGCCATCATGCCCCTTCCCCAGGCCCGTCGGAAGCGAATTTTACCTTTCTGTAACCCGTGATGCGCTTGCTATTTCCTGCCGGAAATGGTATACTATATCGGTACCAATGCGATATGGAGGTGCGTCAAGCATGAAGTCCGTCAATATCAAGCTGAGCCTGGCCGAGAACGTCAAGACCTTTGTCAATATGGTCAACCGTTATCCCTATGACATGGATCTGCGCGCCGGCCGCCATGTGGTGGACGCCAAGTCCATCCTGGGCATCTTCTCCCTGGATCTGAGCAAGCCCATCACCCTCGAGATCTACGCTGACGACTGCGACGATCTGATGAGCGACATCAAGCCCTTCCTGGCCTGAGCGGCCCCGTTGCCCGCAGGCTCCCCCGCCCCTGCCATGGCTGACCCCCTGCAGAGGGCTTTTGGCATGGCCTTATTGCCCGGGAGAGCCTTTCCTTGTTCCTGCCGTCACGCCCCTCAAGCGCAAGTTTGAGGGGATTTGTACACCCTGCATGAAAGGAGCCGCCATGGAGCGCCGCCGTATCCCCGAAATGGAAAACAAGCTGGTCATTCTCTACGCCCTGCGCGCCCTGGGGCCTGTGACCGGCATGCAGCTGAGCCAGTTCCTGACCCAGCTGGATCTGATGAACTATTTCACCATGCACCTGAGCCTGCAGGGCATGGAGGAGCAGGGGCAGATCGCGGGCCGCGCCCATCCCCTGGGCAGCCTGCTGGAGACCACCCCCGAGGGCATCTTCATCCTGGAGAGCTTCACCCCCCGCATCCCCCGCAGCCGCCGCAGCCTCATCGACCGGGAGGCCCCCGCCTGGCGCGAGCGCTTCCGCACCGAGCAGATGACCCCCGCCGAGGCCTGCACCGCCCCGGACGGCCGCAGCGGCGTGCGCCTGCGGCTGCTGGAGGGCGCGGCGGTGCTGCTGGACGTGACCCTCACCGGGGACGATCTGCCGGACAACTACCTGGAGCAGCGCTGGCAGCATGCGGCCCAGCAGGTCTACCAGCAGGTGACATCCGCGCTGATGGAGGGCTTCACCCCCGACGGGCCCGTGCCCGAGGGCAGCGCCCCCGCCCTGCAGCAGGCCAGCCGGGCCGAGTGGCTGCTGACGCTGCAGGACGAGCCCGAGCATCCCTCCATCCTGCTGCTGCTGACCCTCCCGGACGAGCGCCTGGCGAGATGGTGCCTGAGCCGCTGGAGCGTGTGCTGCCATCCCCTGCGGCAGATGATCGCCTCCGCCCTGCGGAGCGCGCCAGTCTAACGTTCGGTTTTTCCCGCGCCAATCTGTTTGTTAAAAAACAGTGAAAAGACGAACTTTTCTTCTCCGGGTGGCTTTATTCATTCGCGGAGTTGTGCTATAATGCTCTGGATTCTCTTTCGGAATCCGACTATCTGGGTAAGGAGCGACATCCCGTGGAAAAAATCCGCCGCAACGAGCGCATGAGCGCCATGATGAAAATCCTCTCCGATGCGCCCAACCGCATCTTCACCCTCTCCTACTTCTGCGACCTGTTCGGCGCAGCCAAGTCCACCATGAGCGAGGATATTGACATCCTTCGGGACGTGGTGAAGCTCTTCGGCCTGGGCGAATTGGAGACGGTGACCGGCGCTGCCGGCGGCGTACGCTACCGCTGCGCCGTTGCCCGGGAAAGCGCCCGGAGCTTCATCTCCGGCCTGTGCGATTCCCTCTCCGGCACGGAGCGGGTGCTGCCCGGCGGCTTCCTGTACTATTCCGATATTCTCTCCACCCCCGACATCGTACGCCGCATGGGCGACATCCTCGCCACGGAGTACACCGCCGCCGCGCCGGACTTCGTCCTCACCATGGAGACCAAGGGCATCCCGGTGGCCTTCTCCACCGCCACGTCCCTGGGGGTGCCGCTGGTCATCGCCCGCCGCTCCTCCAAGGTGTACGAGGGCCCCGCGGTGAACATCAACTACGTCTCCGGCTCCAAGGGCAGCATCGAAACCATGTCCCTGTCCCGCCGGGCTGTCCGGGAGGGCCAGCGCGCGCTGATCGTGGACGACTTCCTCAAGGGCGGCGGCACCGCCAAGGGCATGTGCGACCTGATGCACGAGTTCGGCGTGACGGTGGTGGGCATGGGCTTTGTCATGGCCACCTCCGCGCCGGAGAAGAAGCGCGTCGCCGGAGAAAAGAGCCTGATGATCCTGGATATCTCCCACGACGAGCCGGAAACCGCCACCGTCACCCCCGCCCCCTGGCTCCTGGCCTGAGGCGCGGAGGAAACCTGTTCACCCGTACCATCGCGGAGGGGCCCCTGCACGGCTCCTCCGCATAGCCGTGTTTTTGGGAGGAACCATGCCCGTCACCCTGCATGACAGCCTGCTGCGGAAGCTGCTCCGCCGGGTGTACTTCATCAACGGCACCGCCTACGCCGGGAAGTCCACCATGGTGCGGATGCTTTCCGAAAAGCATGGCGGTATCTTCTGCGGCGAAAACTACCACATGTCCCTGCAGGATAACCTTTCCCCGGAGGAATACCCCAACCTGTGCTATTTCCAGCTTATGCGCGGGTGGGACGAGTTCCTGCGCCGCACACCGGAGGAATACGCCGCATGGATCGAAGGCAGCGCCCGGGAGGCGGCGGAGCTGGAGATCGCGCTGCTCCTTCGGCTGACGGCGGAGGACAACCGCCCGGTGTTCGTGGACACGAACATTCCTGTGGACATCCTGCGGCGCATTGCCGAGCCGAACCATGTGGCCATCATGCTCAGCCCGCCGGACATTTCGGTCAGCCGCTTCTTTGACCGCAGCGACCCGGAGAAGCAATTTCTCCTGCGCACCATGGAGCAGATGCCCGACGCACCCATCGTGCTGGCCAACTTCCGGGCCTGCCTGGAGAAAATCAACAGCCCCGCAGTGGTGGAAGGCTACCTGCGCAGCGGCTTTTTCACCCTCATGCGGGACGAGGGCCGCACCCCGGAGGAGACCCTCCGGCTGCTGGAGCAACATTTTCAACTGAATTGAGGAAGCATACGATGGACAAGGAAACCTATCTGGTGGTGGGCCTGGGCAATCCCGGCACACAGTACGCCCACACCCGGCACAACGCGGGCTTCGAGGTGACGGACATTCTCGCCGCCCGGTGGAGCGCCCCGCTGACCCGGAAAAGGCTGGACGGCCTGATGGCGGAAATTCCCATGGGAGACGCGCGGGTGGTGCTTTGCCAGCCCCAGACCTACATGAATCTCTCCGGGGAGTGCGTGGCCCAGCTGCTTGGCTGGTACAAGTGCCCGCTGGAAAACCTGCTGGTCATCTACGACGACATTGACCTGCCCCTGGGCAAGCTGCGCGTGCGCAAGACCGGCAGCGCGGGCACCCACAACGGCATGCGCTCCATCATCGCCCACACGCCGGGGCAGAGCTTCCCCCGCATCCGCGTGGGCGTGGGCGCCAAGCCCGAGGGCTGGGATCTGGCGGACTGGGTTCTGTCCCGCTACCAGTTCCGGGAGGAGCAGGACGCCATGCGGGAGGCCTTCACCCGGGCCGCGGACTGCGTGGAGGACTGGCTGAAAAACGGCATCGACCACGCCATGCAGCAGTATAATGGCAAATAATTCCCCTGACTGATGAAAGGAGCCCCATGAATCAGGCATTGCTGAGCGCCGCGAAGGCGCCCGCCCTGCAAAAGCTGGAAGAGAATATCCTTCAGGGACGCGCCACCGCCGTGACCGGGCTGACCGAGAGCATGGCGGCTTTTGTTGCGTCCAGGGTTGTGTCGGACACGGGCAAGCGCGCGCTGCTCATCGCCGCCAACGACCTGAAGGCCACCCGCCTGGCCGACGACGCCCAGCAGCTGCTGCCCGACCAGGCGGCCTGCCTGCCCGGCGGGGAGATCGACCTGACCCGGGGCGCGTCCAGCCATGAGAGCGCCTGGCGGCGGCTGGAGACCCTCTCCCGCATCACCGCCGGGGACACCCGGCTGCTGGTCACCTCCATGGACGCGGCGCTGCAGCGCATGGGCGATGCGGACGCCTTCCGCGCCGCCACCATCCGCCTGATGGTGGCCGACCGCTATCCCCCCGAGCAGCTCATCCGCGCCCTGACCCTCATGGGCTATGAGCGGGTGGAGATGGTGGAGGGCAAGGGACAGTGCGCCCTGCGCGGCTCCATCCTGGACGTGTATCCCCCGGCGGCGGCGCAGAGCCTGCGCATCGAGTTCTTCGACGACGAGGTGGATTCCATCCGCGCCTTCGACTGCATCAGCCAGCGAAGCCTGGAACGGGTGAAGGTGGCGCTGATTCCCCCGGCGGCGGAGGTGCTGCTGCCGGAGTCGGAGCGGGCGGAGGCTGCCCGGCGCATGCGGGAGGCCATCCAAGCCTCCGCGCCGGGGAAGGACGTCTCCGACCGGCTCTTTGACGATCTGCCCCCGCTGCCCGACGACGATGATGAGCTGGCGGAGGTCTTTGACAAAAAAGTCGCCCCCAAGGCCCGGGAGAAGGCTGCTGACGCGGCCCGGGCGGCGGAGCTGGAGCGGCGGACAGCGGCCCTCCTGCGGGACGCGGACGCGGTGGAGGGCGGTCTGCCCTTCCGCCGGATCCGGGCCTGGCTGACCGTGCTGACCGACCACACCGCCACGCTCCTGGACTGGTTCCGGCCGGACGTGGTGTTCCTGTGCGCGCCGGATCAGCTGCGGGACCGGGCAGACGAGCGCCTGCGGGGCTTCGGGGAGGATCTGTCCTCCGCCATGGAGCGGGGCGAGGCGGTGCTGGCCCAGCAATCCCTGCTGATGGACTGGGGTCAGCTGCTTTCCACGCTGGAGGGCACGCCCGTCATGACCCTGTCGGAGCTTCTGCGCGGGCAGGGCGGGGTGAAAACCGAGGACGCCATCGACCTGGGCTGCAAGGGCGTGGCGGGGTACCAGTCCCAGCTCAAGCTGCTGGCGGAGGACTGCCGAAGCTGGCGCAGGCAGGGCTGGTGCGTGGCGCTGCTCTCCGGCGGCGTGGCCCGGGGCAAGCGTCTGACCCAGTCCCTCACCGAGCTGGACTCCCCCGCCACCTTCATGGAGGACGCCCACAACCTGATCATCGGCGAGACGGTGGTGCTGCCCGGCACGCTGAGCCACGGCTTCCTCTGGCCGGAGGCGAAGCTGGCGGTGGTGGCGGACACGGACATTTACGGTTCGGGCTACCGCAAGGCCCGCTCCCGCCGCACAGCGGGCGAGAAGATCGCCGCCTTCACAGACCTGAAGGTGGGCGACTACGTGGTGCATGAGGATCACGGCGTGGGCGTGTACCAGGGCACGGTGCATCTGCAGAGCGAGGGCGCGTACCGGGACTATCTGCTGATCCAGTACCAGGGCGCGGACAAGCTGTACGTACCCATCGACCAGCTGGAGCGGGTGCAGCGCTACATCGGCAACCCCAACCAGCCCCCCAAGCTCAACCGCCTGGGCGGCGGCGACTGGCAGAAGCAGAAGGGCAAGGTCAAGGAGGGGCTGCGGAAGCTGGCCTTCGACCTGGTGGCCCTCTACGCCAAGCGCAGCCAGAGCCACGGCTACGCCTTCCACCCGGACACCCCCTGGCAGCGGGAGTTCGAGGATCGCTTCCCCTACGAGCTGACCCCCGACCAGGAGCAGTCCGTGAAGGAGATCACCCGGGACATGGAGTCCGACCACAACATGGACCGCCTCCTGTGCGGGGACGTGGGCTACGGCAAGACGGAGGTGAGCCTCCGGGCAGCCTTCAAGGCGGTGATGGACAACAAGCAGGTGGCCATCCTGGCCCCCACCACCATCCTGGCCCAGCAGCACTACAACACGGTGCTCAAGCGCTTCGAGGGCTTCCCGGTGAAGGCGGAGGTGCTCAGCCGCTTCCGCACGGCCAAGGAGGCCAAGGCCATCCTTAGCGAATTGAAGGCCGGGAACATTGACATCATCGTGGGCACCCACCGCCTGCTGGCCAAGGACGTGCAGTTCAAGGATCTGGGGCTGCTGATTGTGGACGAGGAGCAGCGCTTCGGCGTGGGGCACAAGGAAATCATCAAGAACATGAAGAGCCAGGTGGACGTGCTGACCCTCTCCGCCACGCCCATCCCCCGGACGCTGCACATGTCCATGGTGGGCATCCGGGACATGAGCGTGCTGGAGACCCCGCCGGAGGAGCGCCTGCCCGTGCAGACCCACGTGGTGGACTACTCCGACGCGCTGATTCGCGACGCGATCCTGCGGGAATTGTCCCGGGGCGGACAGGTGTATTTCCTCTACAACCGGGTGCATTCCATCGAGCAGTTCTACAACCGGCTCCGCGCCCTGGTGCCGGAGGCCCGCATCGGCGTGGCCCACGGGCAGATGAAGGAGCACGGCCTGGAGGACGTGATGATGGACTTCTACGCCGGCAGCTACGACGTGCTGCTGTGCACCACCATCATTGAGAGCGGCCTGGACGTGCCCACCGCCAACACGCTGATTGTCTTTGACGCGGATCGCTTCGGCCTGAGCCAGCTGTACCAGCTGCGGGGCCGGGTGGGCCGCAGCAACCGCCAGGCCTACGCCTACTTCACCGTCCGCCCGGACAAGATGCTCTCCGAGACCGCCGAGCAACGCCTGCAGGCGATTCGCGAGTTCACAGAGTTCGGCGCGGGCTTCCGCATCGCCATGCGCGACCTGGAGATCCGCGGCGCGGGCAACATCCTGGGCCCCGAGCAGCACGGCCACCTGGCCACGGTGGGCTACGACATGTACTGCAAGCTGATCGAGGAAACCCTGCAGGAGGTGCAGGGCGCCCACACCCCCAGCGAGCTGGCCACGCGGGTGGACCTGAACGTGGACGCCTTCCTCCCCGAGGACTACATCCACGACGAGCGCCAGCGCATGGAAATGTACAAGCGCATTGCCGCCATCGCCACCAGGGAAAACCGGGAGGACATTGTGGACGAGCTGCTGGACCGCTTCGGCGAGCCCCCCGCCGTGGTGGACGCGCTGCTGGACATCGCCCAGCTTCGCGCCCTGGCCAACCGCATCGGCGCCAGCCAGGTGCTCTACCGCAAGGGCGCGCTGACCTTCCGCCTGGACGAGCGCTACATTCCCGACCCCATGGCGCTCCTGCAGGCCATGACCGACACGGACAAGCGGCTCTCCCTCTCCGCCCAGAAGCCCACGGCCATGCTGCTCAGGGAGCCCCGCCTGCAGGAGCGGGACATGCTCCGGGAGGGCGTGAAGGTGCTCACCCGCCTGACCGAGCGCATGGACGCGCTGCTTGAGCAGAAGAGGGCCGCCGAGGAGAAAAAGTAATGTTCAACGCTGACGACTATCTGGCCCGGCTGACCGGGCGTCTGACGGAGACCTTCGGCGAAAGGCTGATCTACGTGGGGCTGCAGGGCAGCTACCTGCGGGGGGAGGCCGGGCCGGACAGCGACATCGACGTGATGGTGGTGCTGGATCGCCTGACCTCCGCCGACCTGGATCAATACCGGCGGATCATCCGCGCCCTGGAGGAGCCGGAAAAGTCCTGCGGCTTCATCTGCGGCCAGGACGATCTGGCCCGGTGGAATCCCCTCGAGCTATGCCACCTGACCCACGCCACCCGGGACGTGTACGGCTGCCTCAGCGACCTGGTTCCCGCCTGGGACGAGCGGGATCTGCGCAGCTTCCTGCAGCTGAGCGTGGGCAACCTGTACCACGCCCTGTGCCACAGCCGGGTGCACGGCTCCCCCAAGGAGCAGGCCGCCGCCGTCGCCGCCGGGTGCAAGGGGGCGTTCTTCATCCTGCAGAACCTGCATTACCTGGACAGCGGGGTGTTCGCCGCCAGCCGAAGGGAGCTGCTGCCGCTGCTCTCCGGCCCCGACCGGCAGGCGCTGACGCTGTCGCCCGGCGACCCGTCGGCCTTCCCAATCCTGCTCAGCTGGTGCCAGGCCACCCTGGCCCGCCTGGCCGAGCCCGCATGAATCCACCCATGAAAAACGCCCGCGACACAGCTGTCCAGCCCGTCGCGGGTTTTTTCTGTTATGGGGTTTTCATGCAGACCCCTTGCCCCACGGGGCCCGCGCCTCTGCGGGTGCGGCCAACGGGCATGGAAGCGGCGGCGTTGTCCTGCACGCTCCCTTTGCCCCAGCGCGGAGGGCTGGCGCGCCCGATTTCCCCGCCTGCGCAAAAACGCCTGCGACCCGGCCGTCAAGCCCGTCGCAGGCGTTTTCCGTATCAGAACCAGATGCAGTCCGACATGCTCCGCTCTCCTCCGCCAGAGGGCCGGTTGATGATCTCCCCCTGGAACCACAGCTCCGTGGAGCCGCCGCCGTCCAGGTTGAAGGCCGTTTGCGCCCCCAGCTCCACGAAGATCTGCTGGAGCGTCTGCAGGGACACGCCCTCGGAGTACCCCGGCTTGCGCCCGTCCACCACCACAATCATGTAATGCAGGGGGGAAATCATGCCGATGGCGGTGCGGGGCTCCCGGCGATGGGGGCTGGTGGAAATGAGCCGGAACGAAGTGGGGAACGCCACCGGCTCCCCATCCTCCACCAGCAGGGGGCCGAACTCGAAGGTGTGCAGCGCGCCCTGGGCCGTCAGCCGCCGGGCCAGCTCCGCCGCCGGTTCCCCCCGGCGATCCGTCACCGCCTCGAAGGCGCCGTCCCGGCACACCGCCAGCAGCTGGCGGGTGCTCCTGTTCTGCCGGAGGCACTCCCCCTCCCGGATGATCACGCCGTAGCCATGGCTGCGGAAATTGTCCGCGTTCACCGCCAGCACCGCGTCCGTGTCCTTCACCAGGGTGGTCAGCCGATCCGTGCCCTTGTCCGTCCGGGCAGTGTGGAAGCCGGACACGCTGCGCAGCTGCACATCCGCCACATACACCACGGACTTGTCCACCTCCATGATGTTGATGGCGATGGCGCGGTTTTCGTCCTGATAGGCATAGGCATGGGGCTCGCCGACGCAGGGCTGCTGCCACGTCCACTGCATGGTCGCCACGGAAAACAGCACCGTCAGCAGTCCCGCCACCAGTCTCGCATGCATGCCCGCGTCAGCTCCTTCCCCGCCGTCCGTAGCCATCCGCCTGATCCTATGACGCGCATCAAGCCCCAGGCATTCCCTGCCCGGCCAATTTTTCGGCAATGCAGCAGGCGGCACGCCCAGCGCCTGCCGGACATGCCGCCTGTGATGGATGTCAGTCAATGGCCCGCCACGAGCTCAGGGGCAGAATCACCTGCCGCACCTTGCCCTTGATCATCGAGCGGTCGATGGGGCCGATCAGGTGGCTGTCGTTGGAGTTGGAGCGGTTGTCGCCCAGGACGAAGTACTGCCCCTCCGGCACCTGATAGGGCCCGAACTCATAATCCGGGCGATGGGTGAGGTACTCCTCCTCATACTTCTCCCCGTTGACATACAGGTAGCCGCCGCTGACCTGCACCACGTCCCCGGGCAGGCCCACCACGCGCTTGACAAAGTTGGTGCTGCCCCGGCCGGGATAGTGGCAGATCACCACATCGAAGCGCTCCGGGGCGCCAAAGAGATACTCGGGCTTGGTCACGAACATGACCTCGCCGTTGGCCAGGGTGTCGTCCATGGAGTGGCCGTCCACCCGCACCGGCTCAAAGATGAAGGTGCGGATCACCAGGGCGATGGCCACCGCAGCCGCCAGGGTCACCACCCACTCCAGAATTTCCCGCCAAAGTGGCTTCCTGGGCTTGTTCTTCCTGCCGCGGCGCACCTTCTGCTCCGCAGCCTCCTGGTTTTCCTCCGCCGCTGCGGGGGCGTTGTTCTCCATCATCGGAATCGGTACCTCGCTTTCTTGCATGTTCTTCCTTACAAAAGCATCTGCGCCGCGCCCGCCGCGGGCAGCAGCGCCAGCAGCGCAGCCACCGCCGCCGCCATGCCCGCCCGCAGATCCCAGCGCGTTTCCGGCGCGTCCAGGGCCGCCGCGGCAGTCTCCAGCCGGGTCAGCCGCGCCGCCCGGGCCAGCACATCCTGGGTGTTGTGATCCGTCATTCCCCGTCACGCTCCTTGCGCAGCCTTTGGCGGATGCGGTGCAGCCGGATGCGCACCTGCGCAAGCGGCATGCCCTCCCGCCGGGCCAGCTGCTGATACGTCAGCCCCTCCAGGGCGTAGCCGGTCAGCAGCGCCTGATCCTGCGCGGACAGCCGGGACAGGCTCCGCCACAGCGCCATGCGCTTCTCCTTCTCCAGCCAGGCAGCCTCCGCCGAGCCCTCCAGCCCCTCGGGCAAATCCGCTGCGGGCACGGGCCGAAGCCTTCGCCTGCGGATTTCGTCCAGGCACAGGTTGCGCACAATCGCCGCCAGGTAGGTGGTGAAGGCGAACTCCGGCCGGTAGCTTGCCCGCAAAAGGTACACCCGCACGAAGGCCTCCTGCACCGCGTCCTGCGCCAGACTTTCGTCCCCCAGCATGCTCCGGGCCTGCCGCAGCGCGGCGGGACGGTGGCGGCGCATCAGCTCCTCCAGGGCGGCGCTGTCCCCGGCGGCCAGGCGCGCCATCAGCTCCTGATCGTCCATGGCGCACCGCCTTTCCGCTTGCCTGCACCCTATACACGTCCGGCGGGAGAAAAAGTTACACTCCCGGGGAAAAGTTTCTTTACGCCTTCAGCTGGGCGATTTCCTTTTCCACCCTGTCCTTGCTGGCGTAGTTCAGCGGGGAGAAGCG
>JBJEUJ010000396.1:0-5044 GCA_051883775.1 Aristaeellaceae bacterium
AAACCCCTTGAATCATCAAGGGGTTTCGGTGTGCGGGAAACAGGACTTGAACCTGCAAGTGCGTACTGCACACATGAACCTGAATCATGCGCGTCTGCCAATTCCGCCATTCCCGCAAGGTGTGGGCAGGGGTGGATTCGAACCACCGAAGTCAGAGACGGCAGATTTACAGTCTGCTCCCTTTGGCCACTCGGGAACCTACCCATATGAAGTTTGGTTCCTCCATTATCCAAGGAGGATGGAGCTGGTGAAGGGACTTGAACCCGCAACCTGCTGATTACAAATCAGCCGCTCTGCCAATTGAGCTACACCAGCATGTAGTCGCTTGGGGGGGAATCCAGAACAAGTCCCAAGGAAACTGTGGCGACCCGGAAGGGGCTCGAACCCTCGACCTCCAACGTGACAGGCTGGCGCTCTAACCAACTGAGCTACCGGGCCACTAAATAATGGGCCTTCAGGGACTTGAACCCGGGACCAACCGGTTATGAGCCGGCCGCTCTAACCAACTGAGCTAAAGGCCCAAGATGAGAGGAAATGGTGACCCCGTCGGGATTCGAACCCGAGTAGCCGCCGTGAAAGGGCGGTGTCTTAGGCCTCTTGACCACGGGGCCACGGATTGGGTAGTTGGTCTGGTCGGGGTGAAGGGATTCGAACCCCCGGCCCCATGCTCCCAAAGCACGTGCGCTACCAGACTGCGCTACACCCCGGTCTGTTTCCATCTCCCGGCAGGTCGTGTCCCGCAGGCGACGATATAGATAATACACGATTTCTCCGGTTTTGTCAACACCTTTTTCAAATTTTTTTGAAGTTTTTTTGCTTCCTGCAGCCCCGATCCCCGGAAAACCTGGAAAATCAAGGCTTCCAGGCCCTCTGTCAGTCCCGGAAGAAGGCGCTGAGCTTCCCTGGCGCGTTGAAGCAGAGGCCCTGCCAGCCTTCCGTCAGTGCGGCCTCAATGTTGGCCGGGGTATCGTCGATGAACAGCGTGCGCTCCGGCGCCAGGCCGTAGCGGCTGGTCAGCGTATGGTAAATATCGGGATTGGGCTTCAGCTGCCGCTCGAGGGAGGACACCACCATGCCGTCGAACAGGCGGAAAAAATCATACTGCTCCGATACCCACCGGAAGGCCTCCACGTGGTAGTTGGACAGAACATACAGCTTCTTCCCATGGGCCTTGCAGGTTCTGAGCGCCGCCACGCCCTCCTCCACGGGGGATTTCAGCTCCATCCAGCGGCTCATGAAGCGGCGGATGGGCTCCTCCAGCTCCCCATGGCGGCCGATCATGGCCTCCACGGCTTCCTCCTGGGTGATGGTGCCGTGATCCAGCATGAGCCAGTAGGGCGTGCGAACCGTTCTGTTCAGCACTGCCGTGTGGATCTCCGGCTGCTCCGGCAGAATATCCACCACCACCCTCTCCGGGCGGAAGGTCATCAGCACATTCCCCACGTCGAAAACCACCGCGTCAATCCTGTCCCAGGGCATGGTGATGTATTGATCGTCCAGGCTCAGCCGCACCATATCCGGCACCTCCTGCTTTTGCTCCCCTCCAGCATACATGCTTCCGGCGGAAAAATCAAGCTTTTCATCCTGGGGAAAATGGTGTACAATGATGATAAGGAGGATCAAAATATGAAGCGCGTTTTTCTGACGGTTCTTGACGGCGCCGGCGTGGGCTTCCTGCCCGACGCGGCCCAGTATGGCGACGAGGGCTCCTGCACCATCGGACACGTGGTGGACAAGTGCCGGCCCTCCCTGCCCAACATGGCCCGGTTGGGTCTGGGGCATATTGAGGGTACGCATTATCCCGCCGATCCCGCCGCTGTGTGCGCCTATGGCCGGGCCATGGAGCGCAGCGCGGGCAAGGATACCACCACCGGCCACTGGGAGCTGGCGGGGCTGACCCTTTCAAAGCCCTTCCCCACCTTCCCGGGCGGCTTCCCGGCGGATTTCCTGGAGCGGTTTGAGGCCGCCATCGGCCACAGGGTCATCGGCAACAAGCCCGCCTCCGGCACGGCCATCCTGGACGAGCTGGGCGCGGAGCACATGGCCAACCGCACGCCCATCGTGTACACCTCGGCGGACAGCGTGTTCCAGATTGCCTGCCACGAGGACATCTTCAGCGTGCCGGAATTGTACCGCATGTGCGAGATTGCCCGGGAGATGCTCCAGGGTGACCTGTGCGTGGGCCGCGTGATCGCCCGGCCCTTCGTGGGCGAGCCGGGGCACTTCACCCGCACCAAGGCCCGGAAGGACTTCTCTGTCCCGCCCTTCGGCCCCACGCTCCTGGACGCGGTGTCCGGCGCGGGCATGACCTGCCTGGGCGTGGGCAAGATTGAGGACATCTTCGACCATCGCGGGCTGACCGGCTCCAACCACGCCGCGGGCAACCCCGCCTGCATTGACGCATGGATGGATTACATGCGTCAGGACTTCACCGGCCTGTGCTTCACCAACCTGGTGGACACCGACATGCTCTACGGCCACCGCAACGACCCCGAGGGCTTTTCCGGCGCGCTGACCTACTTTGATCAGAAGCTGCCGGAGATCATGGCCCTCATGGGCGATGAGGATCTGCTGATTGTCACCGCCGACCACGGCTGCGACCCCTGCTTCCCCGGCACCGACCACACCCGGGAGCACATCCCGCTGATGGTCTGGCACAGGGGCATGAAGGGCTGCACCGACCTGGGCCTGCGCAGCACCTATGCCGATGTGGCCGCCACCTGCGCCCAGTGGCTGGGGCTGGAGGAGCGCTTCGGCGCACAGTCCTTCGCGGACAAGCTGGTGTAACCCCCCACAACCTGCAAGGGAGGCAACCTTATGGCAACCTATGAACAGCTGGAAGCCGCTGCCCGGGCCATCCGCGAGAAGGTGGGCGAAGCGGAGATCGGCGTGGTTCTCGGCAGCGGGCTGGGCGACTATGCCCAGGCGCTGGAGGACGCAAGGTACATCGACTACAAGGACATCCCCGGCTTCCCCGTCTCCACCGCCCCCGGCCACGCGGGCCGCTGGTGGACGGGCACGCTCCACGGCAAGCGGGTGTGCATGATGCAGGGCCGCTTCCATGCCTACGAGGGCTACGACCTGGGCGAGGTGACCATGCCCGTGCGCGTCATGGCGCTGCTGGGCGTGAAGGCGCTGATCGTCACCAACGCGGCGGGGGGCGTGAACCTTGATTTCACCCCCGGCGACCTGATGATCCTCACCGACTGCATCAACTTCTCCGGCAGGAATCCCCTCACCGGGCCCAACCTGGAGCAGTTCGGCCCCCGCTTCCCCGACATGACCCGCGCCTGCGACAGGGACCTGATCGCCCTGTGCCAAAGCCAGGCGGACAGGCTGGGGATCCCCGTGCGGCAGGGCGTGTACATGTGGTTCAACGGCCCCTGCTACGAGACCCCAGCGGAAATCCGCATGGCGCGGATCCTGGGGGCGGACGCGGTGGGCATGTCCACCGTGCCGGAGATCATCGTGGCGCGGCACTGCGGATTGCGTGTGCTGGGCGTGAGCTGCATCACCAACATGGCGGCGGGCATCCTGGATCAGCCCCTGTGCCATGAGGAAGTCACCGAGGTGGCCAACCGGGTGCGGACGACCTTCCGCAGCCTGCTGGACGCGGTGATCGAGGCCATGTGATGCGCAGAACAGTGCTGATTACCGGCGGCTCCCGGGGCATCGGGGCCGCCTGCGTGCGCGCCTTCGCCCGGGCGGGATGGAGCGTGGTATTCCTGTACCGCCGGGCGGAGGAGGCCGCTGCATCGCTGTGCGCGTCGCTGCGCGGCGAGGGACTGGACGTCAGCTGCCGCCGCTGCAACCTGAGCGACCGGGCTGGGGTATTCCGTACGGTGGATGATCTTCTGCGCACGTATCACCGCTTTGACGCGCTGGTGAACAACGCGGGCGTTGCGCACATCGGCCTGTTCACCGACATGACGGAAGAACAGTGGGACGAGCTCTTCGCCGTGAACGTGAAGGGCGCCTTCAACGCGACCCAGGCGGTGCTGCCCGGGATGATTTCCCAGGGCAGCGGGACCATCGTCAACGTGTCCAGCATGTGGGGCGAGGTGGGGGCCAGCTGCGAGGTGGCCTATTCCGCCGCCAAGGCCGCGCTCATCGGCATGACCAAGGCCCTGGCCAAGGAGGTGGGGCCCTCCGGCGTGCGGGTGAACTGCGTCTCCCCCGGGGTCATTGACACGGACATGAACGCGGAGCTCACCGGGGCCGACCTGGCCGCGCTGGCGGAGGAAACGCCCCTGGGCCGCATCGGCCGGGCGGAGGAGGTCGCCGAGGCGGCCCTGTACCTGTGCGGCGAGGGCGCGTCCTTCATCACAGGGCAGACGCTGGGGGTCAGCGGCGGACTGGTGGTATAAGAAGAATTTTCCATGGCAGTATGCGTCTTTCCCGGGCATGATAGGTCTGACAAGACCCATGTAGAGGAGGAAGGCAGCATGACCCTATTCCGGCGGATCCTGGCCACAGCGTGTATCCTGTGCCTGATGATCCCCATGACGGGAGCGGCGGCCGCCTCCGGGGGCAGACCCCTGGAGGACGGTCAGCCGCTTTCGCTTACCGCGCCCTCGGTGATCCTGGCGGAAACCGCCACCGGCACGGTCATCTTTGAGAAGAACGCCGACGAGCGGCGGGAGGTTGCCTCCATCACCAAGCTGATGACCGCGCTTTTGACGCTGGAGGCCCTTGACCGGGGCGAGGTGACTTTGGCCGACCAGATCACCGTATCGAAGACCGCTGCGGCCATGAAGGGCAGCCAGGCGCTGCTGGACGCGGGCGCGGCCTACTCCCTGGAGGATCTGCTGCGCACCACCATCATGGCCTCGGCCAATGACAGCGCAGTGGCCCTGGCGGAATATCTGTGCGGCACGGAGGGGAACTTTGTCACCCGGATGAACCAGCGGGCGGCGGAGCTGGGCATGAGCAGCACCTGCTATGTCAACTGCACGGGCTATCCGCAGGAGGGGCAGTACACCACCGCCCGGGACGTGATGCGCCTGTGCTGCGAGGTGGCGACCCATCCGGCGTACTACAAGTA
>JBJEUJ010000397.1:0-5036 GCA_051883775.1 Aristaeellaceae bacterium
CAGGAGAGTTGACTCGCAGCATAGCCCCCCGCGTCAGCGGGTTTGTTCAATACTTGAATACTTGATTTGCGATAACACAGAGGGCAAATCATTCGACTGAAATGACGGGCCGGATAAGGCACAGGCTGATATTTCTGCACCTTATCCGGCTCTTTTGCCTTTTGGACGCAATGCATACACACGGGAGGAAAGCAGCCATGGATCTCCTCAGGGACCAAATCAGGCCGCTGTATCTGCAATACTTGTCCGCAGCCCTCGGCAGCGCGCTCATCTCCTCCATCTACAGCGTGGTGGATATGGCCATGGTGGGGCAGTATCAGGGCCCCAGGGCACAGCGGCCATGGCGGTCATCAGCCCCATCTGGAACATCATCTACAGCCCGGGCCTGCTGATGGGCATCGGCGGCAGCGTCCTGTTCAACACGCTGCGGGGCAAAGCCCAGGAGAACCAGCACCGCTCCAACGAATATTTCACTGCGGCGGTCATCGGCGTGGACATGCTGGCGCTGATCCTCTTTGACCGGGAGCTGCTTGCGCTCTTCGGCGCGGAGGACAGCCTAATGCCCCTGGCCAGGCGCTATGTGCTGCCGGCGAAGTTTTTCGTGCCGCTGTTTCTTTTCAGCCAGCTGCTGTCCGCCTTCCTGCGCAGCGACGGCAGCCCCGGCCTTGCCGCCAGGGCCGTGCTGCTGGGTGGCCTATTCAACGTGCTGGGCGACTACGTCCTTGTGTTTGTGCTGAATCTGGGCATCCTGGGCGCAGGGCTGGCCACATGCCTGGGCTGCCTGCTGTCGGTGGGCGTCATGCTGACGCACTTCTTCAGCCCCAGGTGCACGCTGCGGCTGGTGCGGCCTGCGCGGCTTTGGCGCATGCTGGGCAAAATTACCATGACCGGCTTCTCCACCTTCTTCATCGACGTGGCCATGGGCATCCTGACGGTGCTGTTCAACAGCCAGTTCTCCGTTACCTGGACACCAGCGCCCTGTCCGTCTACGGCATCATCATCAACATCAACACCTTCGTGCAGTGCTGCGCTTACAGCATCGGCCAGGCGTCCCAGCCGATCTTCTCGGTCAGCTTCAGGGCGAGGCGCTTCGACCGCATCCGGGAGACGCTCAAGGTACGCCCTGTTCACCGCCGCGGTGTTTGGCCTGATCTGGACGGCCCTGTGCCTGCTCGTGCCGAACCTGTTCACCCGAATCTTCATGCAGCCCACCAAGAAAACTCTTTCCATCGTCCCGACCATCATCCGCCGCTACGGCCTGTCCTTCCCGCTGCTGCCGTTCAACATCTTCTCGACGTACTACTTCCAGGCGCTGCTCAGGCCGCAGGCAGCGTTTGCCGTTTCTGTCGGGCGCGTGGCAGCAATCAGCGGCGTGCTCATCCTGCTGCTGCCCGCCGTGGCCGGTGCGGACGCCCTCTGGTTCGCCATGCCCGTCACCGAGGCCGTCACCGCCGTATATATGGCATGGATGATGGCCCGATACTCCCGCGCGCCGGAAGCCTCCGGAGCCTGATTCCGCCCCATGCGGACGTCGCGCCGCCGGAAGCAGGGCCGCCGCCCGCGCCCCGGCGCACCTTGACAGCCGGAGCCGGATCGGGTATGATCAGCATAGACGCGGAGCAGACCTGCTCCCTCCGCACGAACGACGCAAAGGAGAATCATCATGCTTCCGAAAACAGGCGTTGCCTTTCACATCGCCGATCCCGCCCTGCAGAAGCTCTATGACACCGCCGTGGCCAAGGCGCAGCTGAACCTGAAGCTGTTCGGCCCGGATCAGGTGCTGGTGGAGGGCGGCGGCTATGAGAAGATCTGGCTGGAAACCCAGCCCATGGGCGGCGAGATGTACGCCAAGCGCAACATGACCGCCGCGCTGAACAACCAGCTATTGTTCATGCGCACCCAGCGGGAGGACGGCCGGCTGCCCGGCTCCATCCAGTGCATGCCCGACGGGCATATCGAGCCCCAGTTCAACAAGTTCCAGGGCTTTTGCTTCCCCTGGCCCGCGCTGAACATGTACTACTGGGCGCAGCTGGACGAGGATTACCTCCGCCAGCTGGCCCATACCCTGGAGGCCTTCGACGCGTACCTGTGGCGGGTGCGGGACTCCGACGGCGACGGCTGCCTGGAAACCTGGTGCGTCTACGATACCGGCGAGGACAACGCCCTGCGCTACGGCGACGCGCCGGTCTACTGCACCGAGGACGTGCCCCCCGAGGGCTGCGACGTGGTGCCCATCGCCTCCATGGACATCATGTCCTTCTCCTACGCCTGCCGGGATACCCGGGCGCAGATCAGCCGCCTGCTGGATGACGGGCAGGCAGACAGCTGGCAGGAAAAGGCCCGGCAGGTGGCCGACGCCATGAAGGCCCACCTGTGGAACGCGGAGCGGGGCGCGTGCTTCGACCATGACAGGAACGGCCGGGAGATGCCCACCCTCCTGCACAACAACCTGCGCTGCATGTACTGGGGCTCCTTCTCCCAGGAGATGGCGGACCGCTTCGTCCGGGAGCATCTGATGAACCCGGAGGAGTTCATGACCCCCTGCCCCCTGCCCTCCGTGGCGGTGAATGACCCGCTGTTCCGCAACGCGCCGGAGAACAACTGGAGCGGCCAGAGCGAGGGCCTGACCTATCAGCGGGCGCTGCTGGCGCTGGAGCGCTACGGGTATGAGAAGGTGGTGACCAGGCTGGGCCATGCGCTGATGGACGTGATCAAACGCGGCGGGTACGTCTACACCCAGCAGTTCGACCCCTTCACCGGCGAGCCCAGCCGGGTGCACATGGTGACCCATCAGGTGATCCCCGCCGGCTCCGACGAGCCCATCCAGGACGCCTACGGCCCCACCATCCTGGCCGTGCTGGAATACATGGCCCACATCTGGGGCGTGGATCAGCGCATGGGCGAGATCTGGTTCTCCCTGGGCTCCGCCCCCGCCTCCTATACCTACGAGCAGACCTGGGGCGAGCATGTCTACCGGGTGGAAAGCACCGGCAGCCGGGCCAAGGTATTCATCGACGGCGCGCTGCGCTACGAGGCCCCCTGCGGCATGCGCATCATCACCACCCCCGACGGCACCCTGCTCCGTACCCGCCCCATCGAGTAAGCCCCCACGGGCACGCGAGGCGAAAACGGGTCAAGGGGCGTTAGCCCCTGCGCAGGTCCGGACGGCAGCCCGGGCGCAACAGAAAAGACAAGTAAAAAAGGAACAGAATAAGCGTGAGTTTCCAAGCAGGCGACGAAGTTCGCCCGCGTTGGAAACGGCAGGTCCATCCCCGCCGCACAGCACAGACGAAAAGGCCGTCTCCCTTATCCAGGGAGACGGCCTTTGTGTTGGCCTTCTTACTCCACATCCGTGCGGAGAACGTATTCCGGCCGGGGATCCTCGCCATCCGGGATGACGGCATAGTCGCTCAGCGTCAGCCGGCGGATGTGCCGCGCCCACAGCCCATAAGCAGGCGCATCGCCCCGGTCGTCGATCATGTGCGCATCCGGGTACACGCCACGCAGCTCGTCCACGGTGTCCTCGTCCAGCACAGGCTTGACACTGGCATGCTGGGCCAGGTGAATGTCGTGGAGCAGCACGTCCTCAATGGGCTTCTCCGGAACGCCGATGAAGTAGGAGCCCCGGGGGCCGTTGTCCTCGCCCGTCACATGGGTGACAGCCAGACGGCGCATGACGCCCACCGGCGGCACGGGATCGCCGGGCTTGACGCGGCCCCGGTTCTCCAGGCGCATGAACAGCGGGCTCCAGGCCCGGGTGATGTGCAGGTTCGTCAGCAGGAAGTCCTCCATCACGCCGCCGTCCACGATTTCCAGCGACACGCCGGAGTCCGAGCAGGGATGCTTCAGCCCGCTGGGATCCTCCTCCAAGCCGCCGATCACGCAGTTGCGCACCAGCACCTGGCAGAAGTCGCCCTGGGTGTCCGTACCCACCTTGAAGGCGTTGCACGCGCTGAACAGCTCGTTGTTCTCAATCAGCACCCTCTCCAGGGGCCGCTGGGACGCGCCCTTGAAGCAGCAGGCATCGTCGCCGGAATGAATCACGCAGTTGCGCACGATCACGTCCCGGCAGCCGTCGATGTCAATGCCGTCGTTGTTGTAGTTGGCGTGATTGAACACCTTGATGCGCTCCACCAGCAGCCGGTCGCAGTTGAGGTAGTTCTCCATCCAGCAGGGGGAGTTGCGCAGGGTGATGTCGCAGATATGCACGTCCGTGCAGTCGATGACGCGAATCACGAAGGGCCGCCCGGGGGTGCCCTGGGCCGTTTCATCGCCGGGGAAGTTGGCCGGTACGCCGCGCCCGTCAATCTCGCCCTCGCCGCAGATGCTGATGTTTGAGCACCCCTCGGCGAAGATCAGCGACTGGTGCATGCCCATGCTGGTGTCCTGCACGGTGAGCCGCCTGGCGTGATGCTCCGGGAAATCCGCAAGGTTCGTGGAGGCCAGCAGGCGGGAGCCCTTGCCCACCATCAGCCGCACATTGGAGCGCAGCACAATGGTGCCGCTGACATAATCCCCCTGACCCAGCAGCACCGTGCCGCCCTGCTCCGCCGCCTTGTCCACCGCCGCCTGAATGGCCGCCGTGGCCATGCCGCCCGCGTAGCCGAATTCCTCCGGCGTGAACACCGCGTCGCCGCCCTGCCAGCCGTGGAGCGTGGCGGTCAGCTCCTCCGCCATGGTCTCCAGCGAGGCGCGCAGGGGCGCGTACCAGGCGGGCAGGCGATCCTCCCGCACCAGCACGCCCTTTTCCTCCCGCAGGGGATGGAAGCAGGGCCGCTCCTCCAGGTGCTTGTTGGGGCTGTGGAGGGTCAGGTACAGCTGTCCGTCCAGGGCGCGGAACACCATGCCGTGGCCGCCGTCCTCCCTGAACAGGGGCTCGGCCTGCACAAAGTTGCCGTCGATGTCCCCGTTGTCGGACACGGCCACGCCCTCGGTGTAGCCGCCCTCGGAGAAGCTGGCCCACAGGCACTCCAGGGTGCCCTCCGCCGTCCGCCACAGGAACGGCCCGTCGGTGACGCAGCCGTCCACGCCGCTGG
>JBJEUJ010000398.1:0-5021 GCA_051883775.1 Aristaeellaceae bacterium
CTGGATCCCATGACCTTCTGCCCGGAGAGCCTCATCGGCATCCCCCACATCTTCGACGTGTACCGCAAGGGCAACGTAGCCCTGCTCAACGCCCCCGGCAACGGCGTGGCGGACGACAAGGGCATCTACTACTTCGTGCCGAAGATGATCCGCTACTACCTGGGGGAGGAACCCATCCTGCACAACGCTCCCACCTATCTCCCCTACTACGAGGAGGACATGCGCTACACCCTGGCGCACTTCGACCAGCTGGTGCTCAAGGACGTGGCGGAGGCGGGCGGCTACGGGGTGGTGTTCGGCAGCAAGATGACCGCGCAGCAGAAGGCGGACTTCATCGCCCTGCTGAAAAAGGAGCCCCGCCGCTTCATCGCCCAGGAGGTCATCGACTTCCGGGATCTGGACATCATGGAGGGGGATGAGCGCGTTCCCCGCAAGGCGGATCTGCGGGCCTTCGTCCTCATGGGCGAGGAGCCCATGGTGTGGAAAAGCGGCCTGACCCGCTTCTCCCGCCGGGCGGATTCCTTCATCGTCAACAGCTCACAGGGAGGAGGCTTCAAGGACACATGGGTATTATCTCGGTAGAAAACACCGACCGGCTCTACTGGCTGGGCCGTTACAGCGAGCGGGTGTACACCACCATCCGCCTTTTCGCCGCCAGCTACGACAGGATGATCGACATGGACCTGAGCGACTACGCAGGTCTGTGCGGCCGTCTGGACATCCCCAACATCTATGCCTCCCGGGAGGATTTCATCCGCCGCTACTGCTTTGACCCGGCGGATCCCAACTCCATCCACGCCAACCTGACCCGCGCCTACGACAACGCCGTCACCCTCCGGGAGGAGATCGGCTCGGAGGTGCTCAGCTACATTCAGCTGGCCGTGTACGACATGAACAAGGCCGGTATCTCCGACGCGCCCATGGTGGAATTGCAGCGGGTGACGGACAACATCCTGGCCTTCTGGGGCATCGCGGATGACATGATCGCCAGCGAGCAGGTGCGCAACATCATCAAGATCGGCAAGCGGGTGGAGCGGCTGGACCTGTACGCCCGACTGCACATGCCCGAGCCGGACATGCAGCGGGAGGTCTTCCGCCTGGCCGACCGGGTGCGCAAGACGGACATGCGCTTCCGCCCCGGCGCGTCGGAAGCCCTGCAGGCCCTGGTGGGCGAGGCGGAAATCGACTACGGGGCCATCCTCAAGCAGGTGGACAGCCTCCTGGAGGCCTGACCCCATGAAGGAGCTGCACTTCGCCTACCGCATGACCCTCCGCTACGACCCGCCGGTGCGCAGCCAGCGCTTCACCCTCCGGTGCATCCCGCCCACCACCCCCGTGCAGCAGGTGCAGGCCCTGGACGTGCAGGTCACGCCCAGGGTGTTCCTGTCCAAAAGCACGGACGGCTTCGGCAACCTGTGCCTGTACGGCCTGTCCGAGGGGGTGATCGGCAGCTTCACGGTGACGGTCACAGGGGATGTGCGCACGGGGCTTGCCCCTGGGGAAGCCGCGCCCCCGCCCCACCATCTGGGGCCGCTGCGCTACCCCTCCCCGCTGACCAGGCCCGGCGAGGCCCTTGCCCGCCTGGCGGAGCACGCCGGCGGGGAGGCTGACGCTCCCGTAGCCTACGCCCTGCGCTGCATGGAGAGGATGGCGGACGCCTTCGCCTACACCCCCGGCGTCACCGGCATGGCCACCACCGCCGAGGAGGCCGCTGCCCTGGGCCAGGGCGTGTGCCAGGACATGGCCCATGTGCTGCTGGCGCTGTTGCGGATGAAGCGCATCCCCTGCCGCTACGTCTGCGGGATGATGCTGGGCGAGGGCGCCAGCCACGCCTGGGTGGAGGTCTGCGACGGGGAAAGGTGGATCGGGCTGGATCCCACCAATCATCACCCGGCGGACGACGGCTACATCCGCATATCCGTGGGCCGGGACGCCGGGGACTGCCTGATCAACCGGGGCATTGTCACCGGGGCGGCCCGGCAGGTGAGCCAGATCAGCGTGTCCGTGCGGGAGAAAAACGGCGCGGCGCGTACAGAAAGGTAGAACGCACATGATCCAAACAGTGGCGCAGGTCAGCATGCCCGTGGACGAGACCCTGGCCATCCGCCGCAACCGCCTCCAGGGCGAGGGCGGGGGCAACGGGCGGCGCATCAGCATTGTCACGGGCATCCACGGGGACGAGCTGGAGGGCCAGTACGTCTGCTACGAGGTGGCGAGGCGCATCGCCCTGCACCCGGAGCGCTTGCGGGGCACGGTGGACATTTATCCCGCGCTGAACCCCTTCGGCATTGATTCCATCACCCGGGGCATCCCCGCCTTCGACCTGGACATGAACCGGGTCTTTCCCGGGCGGCACGACGGCGACATGAACGAATCCCTCGTCGCGGAGATTGTGGAGAGCCTCCTGGGCTCCGACCTGTGCCTGGATATTCACGCCAGCAACATCTACCTCACCGAGATTCCGCAAATCCGCATCAACGAGCTGTTTGCCGACCGCCTGGTGCCCCTGGCGCGGCTGGCGAACGTGGACTTCATCTGGGTGCACGGGGCTTCCACGGTGCTGGAATCCACCCTGGCCCACAGCATGAACAGCCGGGGCGTGCCCACCCTGGTGGCGGAGATGGGCGTGGGCATGCGGGTCACCCGGGCCTATGGCAATCAGCTGACGGACGGCATCTTCCACCTGATGGCCCACCTGGGCGTCTGGGACGGCCCCGTTGCCCCCGTGCGGGAGCCGGTGGTCTCCTGCCGCCCCGACGGCGTGGCGTTTCTGAACGCGCCCGTCTCCGGCGTGTTCCTCAAGGACGCGGAGCATGGCGCGCACCTCAGGGAGGGCGCGCTGATCGGGCGGATCGTGAACCCCCTGACAGGCGCGCTGCTCAGCGAGGTGTGCGCCCCCTGCGACGGCTGGCTGTTCACCCTGCGGGAATACCCGCTGGTGGATCAGGGCTCGCTGATGGCGCGGATGCTGCGGGAAGGGGGCGAGCATCATGAAGCGTGAGGTGCTGTACCAGATCGATGCCCTCTACCGGGACGATTTCCGCATCACGGGCTTCTCCTTCGGCGAGGGGGAGAAGGCGCTGTGCATCGTGGGGGCCATGCGCGGCAACGAAAACCAGCAGCTGTACTGCTGCTCCCGGCTGGTCAGCAGGCTGACGGCCCTCGAGAGCGCCGGGCGGCTGCAGCCGGGGTACAAGGTTCTGGTGATCCCCTGCGTCAACCCCTACTCCATGAACATCCGCAAGCGCTTCTGGTCCATTGACAACACGGACATCAACCGCATGTTCCCCGGCTACGACCAGGGGGAAACCACCCAGCGTATCGCCGCGGCGCTGTTCAACGTAGTCAAGGAGTACCGCTACGGCATCCAGTTCGCCTCCTTCTACATGCCCGGCTCCTTTGTACCCCATGTGCGCATGATGAAAACCGGCTACGAGAGCGTTCCCCTGGCCATGGACTTCGGCCTGCCCTACGTGGTACGCCACCGGCCCCGGCCCTTTGATACCGCCACCCTCAACTACAACTGGCAGATCTGGGAGACCCAGGCCTTCTCCCTCTACACCACCAACACCGCCCGGGTGGACAAGGTCAGCGCCCGGCAGGCGGAGGAGGCCATCCTGCGCTTCATGAGCAAGCGGAGCCTGCTGCACTATCAGGGCAGCGGCGGCTACGTGTCCAGGGAGATCGACAGCGCGGACTTCCTGTCCCTGCGGGCGGAATGCTCGGGCTTCCTGGATACCCATGTGCAGGCGGGCGAGCGGGTCAGCCGGGGACAGCTGCTGGCGCAGATTCTGGACACCTGCACCGGCGAAGTCCTGCAGGACATTGTGTCCCCGGACGCGGCCACGGTGTTCTTCGTGGGCGACGACGCCATGACCTTCCAGCGCACGGCGGTATTCAAGCTGGTGCGGGAGGAGGCGTAAGCCCTCTCCACAAAGCAGCAAGCGGACGGCCCTTTCTGAGGAGCCGTCCGCTTTTTGCGTGGGGCAGTTATTCTGCTTTGTCCTCGGGCGCGCTCTGCTGCTCACCGGCCGCCTCATCCTTCTGGGCGGCCGCCATGGCGTCGAAGCGGCTGTTCAGATAGATCACATGGGACACAGCGATGATCACGCTGCGCAGCATGTCCTTGGCCTCGGAGGTGGTCACGCCCACCTCGTCCACGGAATCCTTCAGGCCGAAGATGAAGCTCAGCATGTTCTCCAGCTCCGTGCAGAAGTAGTCGTAGGCCACCTCCACGGAGTAGGTGCGCTTCTGCATGGTGAACAGCAGGGCGATATGCTCCATGGGCACCACGTTCTTCACCACGGCCATGGCCATCAGGTAGGCGATCTGCTCAGCGCTGTACTGCTTGCGCACGGGATTGGTGATATATCCCTTCTTGACATAATTGCTGACCATGGACGCGGTGATTTCCATATTCCCCAGGGGCGCGAGATACCCGTTGATATACTTCACCGTCTGATCCAGATAAAGCCCCACGTTGGGAATCTCCCGGTACCGGGGCAGGCGGAATTCCTCTATCCTGGCTGGCATCGCCACTCACCTCACTGGGCTTATTATAAAGTTTTATTTGAAAAACGTCAAGCAGGATTCTTTATATCCCTTGACAGGTTTTGCAATAACTGATATAGTGGTAGCGGTTATCCGTTATGCTGATTGCAACTGATGAATTGTGAGGAAAGAATCCATGCTGAATTGCCGAATTGTGGCTGATTCCTCGGCGGATCTGCTTGCGCTGTCCCGGGTGGATTTTGCCGCCGTGCCGCTGAAGGTCACCGCTGCCGACCATACCTGGGTGGACGATGAGGACGTGAACGTGGAGGACATGCTGGAGACCCTGCGCACTCACAAGGGCCCCTCCTCCTCCGCCTGCCCCTCCCCGGAGGACTGGCGCATTGCCTTTGGCGATGCGCAGTATGTCTTCTGCATCACCATCACCAGCGCGCTGTCCGGCTGCTACAACGCTGCCTGCCTGGCCGCCCGGGAGTATCAGGAGGAGCACCCCGGCCGCCGGGTGCTGG
>JBJEUJ010000399.1:0-25608 GCA_051883775.1 Aristaeellaceae bacterium
GATCTCTCCGGCGCGGCCGTCACCGCCTCGACCACCCTGGCCCGGAACCTGCAGCAATCCGCCCGGCTGGAAACCACCGTGGCCGAGGAGGACGGCGTGCTGGAATCCGCCACGGACGCGCTTTTCCTGGGGCAGGTGCAGAAGGTCACCGTGCGCTACACCTACCGCGCCAGCCTGGGCATCGACCTGAGCAAGGTGCAGGTCAAGCTTGCCGGTAACCGGATCACCCTGCTTTTGCCGGACATGGAGGTGCTTTCCGACAGCCTCACGCCGGAGGAAATCAGCAAGGACGACTTCTGGTACCCCCTGACCGAAAAGAGGCTGCAAAAGCATCTCAACCAGGAGCAGGAACGCTGCCGGGCCTATTACCTGGAGGAATACGCGCACAGCGACCAGGCCTGGGCTGACGCCGTTGCCGCGCTGGAGGGCACCGTCAGCCAGTGGATCGCCCTGGGCAACGACAAAATCACGATTGATTATGCACCTCAAACGCAGGCTGGGGATTTCTGATCCCCGCCTGCATTTTCTTTGCACTTGCGCTTGACATCGTCACGGATGCGCGTATAATAGAGGACGCATATTTATGCATATTCTTCGCATAAGCGAGGAGGATCAGCATGGCAACCACCATCTTCATCGACGGCAAGGACGGCACCACCGGACTGCGGATCTTCGACCGGCTGGCAGGCAGGGCGGATGTGAGCCTCATCACCCTGGAGGAAAGCCGACGCAAGGATCCCGCCGCACGTAAGGAATGCCTCCACGCCGCCGATGTGGCCATTCTCTGCCTGCCCGACGCCGCCGCCCGGGAATCCGTGGCTCTGGCCCAGGGCAGCAAGGCCCGCATACTCGATACATCCACCGCCCACCGCACATCCGGCGGCTGGGCCTACGGCTTCCCGGAGCTGTCCATCGGGCACAGGGACGGTATCGTCCACGGGCAGCATGTGGCGGTTCCCGGCTGCCATGCCAGCGGGTTCATCGCGCTGGTGGCGCCCCTGGTGCGCTGCGGCATCATCCCAAGGGACGCGCTGCTCACCTGCTTCTCCCTGACGGGCTATTCCGGCGGAGGCAGGAAGATGATCGCCCAGTACGAGGGCGATGACCGCACCCCTGACCTGGACAGCCCCCGGCAGTACGGCCTCACGCAAGGCCACAAGCATCTGCCGGAGATGCAGCACGTCACCGGGCTGAACACCGCGCCCGTCTTTGCCCCCATCGTGGCGGACTTTTACAGCGGCATGGAGGTCACATTGCCCCTGTTCCCAAGCCAGCTGCGATGCGGCAAGCACCCGGTGGAGGAAATCACCGCCGCCCTGCGGGAGCACTACTTCGGCAGCCCGGTGGTAAAGGTGCTGTCCCCCGGGGAGGTTGCCGCGCTGAACGGCTTTGCCGCCGCCAACGCCCTCTCCGGCAAGGACAGCATGGAGCTGATGGTGCTGGGCAACGACGAGCGCCTCCAACTGGCAGCCCGCTTCGACAATCTGGGCAAGGGCTCCTCCGGCGCGGCGCTCCAGTGCCTGAACCTGATGCTGGGCGCGCCGGAAACCCTGGGGCTGAACCTGTAAGCGTTATCAATCAAGCAAGGATATACGGAAGGGGAAATACAGGATGGAACACATTCAAGGCGGCGTTTGCGCGCCCAAGGGCTTCACGGCAGCCGGCGTACACTGCGGCATCCGGAAGAACCGCACCAAGCGGGATCTGAGCATGATTTACAGCGAGGTGCCCGCCTCCGCTGCGGCGGTCTACACCAGCAATCTGGTCAAGGGCGCGCCCATTTATGTGACCCAGCGCAATCTCCAGGACGGCGTGGCCCAGCTGGCCATTTGCAACAGCGGCAACGCCAACACCTGCAATGCCGACGGCGAGGATGTGGCCTGGCAGATGTGCGTCCTGGCGGCCAAAGCAACCGGTGTGAAGGCCGAGGACGTGATCGTCGCGTCCACCGGCGTGATCGGCCAGCCTCTCGATATTGCGCCCATCGCAGAGGGCATGGGGCCCCTGGCTGCCGCCCTCTCCCCCCAGGGCAGCAAGGACGCTGCCGAGGGCATCATGACCACCGATACCCGCCTGAAGGAGGTGGCCGTGGCCTTCACCGCCGGAGGCGTGACCTGCCATCTGGGCGGCATCGCCAAGGGCAGCGGCATGATTCACCCCAACCTGGCCACCATGCTGGTGTTCCTCACCTGCGACGCGGCCATTACCCCCGCCATGCTGCGCAAGGCCCTCTCCGCCGACGTGAAGGACACCTTCAACATGGTGTCTGTGGACGGCGATACCTCCACCAACGATACGGTGTCCATCATGGCCAACGGTCTGGCCGGGAATCCCCTCATTGACGGCGAGGGCGAGGATTTCGACGCCTTCTGCGCGGCGCTGGGCGAGGTGACCACCACCCTTTGCCGGATGATCGCCAAGGATGGCGAGGGCGCGTCCCGGCTGCTGACCTGCCAGGTTACCGGCGGCAGGACGGTGAAGGACGCCAAGCTCTGCGCCAAGGCTGTGGTCTGCTCCAGCCTGCTCAAGGCCGCCATCTTCGGCGCGGACGCCAACTGGGGCCGGGTGCTGTGCGCGCTGGGCTATTCCGGCGCGGAGCTGGATGTGAAGGCGGTGGACGTGGCCTTCCGCTCCAGCGTGGGGAGCATCACGGTATGCCGCATGGGCGCGTCGGTGGACTTCTCCGAGGAGGAGGCCAAGAAGATTCTCCTGCAGGACGAGATTGACGTAGTGGTCACCCTGCGGGACGGCGACGCCTCCGCCACCGCCTGGGGCTGCGACCTGACGTACGACTATGTGAAGATCAACGGCGACTACCGCTCCTGAGGAGGATGGACGATGACGACTGGCTTGAGCAACGCCCAGCGGGCCCAGGTGCTGGTGGAGGCGCTGCCTTATATTCAGAAGTATTACGGGAAGATCATTGTGGTCAAGTACGGCGGCAACGCCATGATCAACGAGGAGCTGAAGCACGACGTCATGCGGGACATGGTGCTGATGAGCCTCATCGGGGTCAGGGTGGTGCTGGTACACGGCGGCGGGCCGGAGATTTCCGCCATGCTCAAGCGGGTGGGCAAGCAGTCCACCTTCGTGGACGGGCTGCGGGTCACCGATGAGGAAACCAGCGAGATTGTGCAGATGGTGCTGGCGGGCAAGATCAACAAGAGCCTGGTTGGGAAGCTGGAGATGCTGGGCGGCAAGGCCATGGGCATCTGCGGCATGGACGGCGGGCTGATCGAAGCCAGCCAGGTGGACGAGCGGCTGGGCTACGTGGGCGAGGTGGGGAAAATCAACCCCCAGCCCGTGCTGGATCTGCTGGAGAAGGGCTACATCCCCGTGGTGTCCACCATCGGGTATGACGCCTCCGGCCATGTGTACAACATCAACGCCGACACCGCCGCCGCGGCCATCGCCGCCGCGCTCCACGCCGAGAGCCTCATCTCCATGACGGACACCATCGGCCTTCTGCGGGATCCCAAGGATCCATCCTCCCTCATCCGCCGCATTGACCTTAGGGGCGTGGAGAAGCTCAAGGCCGAGGGCGTGATCTCCGGCGGCATGATCCCCAAGGTGGACTGCTGCACAAGGGCCATCCGGGAGGGCGTGCGCAAGGTGTTCATCATCGACGGGCGGGTGTCCCACGCGCTATTGATTGAAACCCTCACCGACGAGGGCGCGGGCACCATGTTCAGGAAGGAGATCTGACATGCAGACCAGGCAAGCGGATCAGGCCTATGTGGCCGGCACCTACGGCCGCTTTGACACGGCGATGGCCTCCGGCTCCGGCGCGTCCTATCAGGATGAGGACGGCAAAACGTACATCGACTTCGGCACGGGCATCGGCGTGACGCTCTTCGGCGCCTGCGACCCTGTATGGGTCAGGGCCGTCACCGACCAGCTGACCACCCTGGGCCACACCTCCAACCTGTACTACACCGCTCCCCAGGCCCGCCTGGCGGAGCTGCTGTGCCAGCGCACGGGCATGAAGAAGGTATTCTACGGCAATTCCGGCGCGGAGGCCAACGAGTGCGCGCTGAAGGTGGCCCGCCGCTACGGCGAGGATACGGGGCGCAGCGTGATCGTCACATTGCGCAACAGCTTCCACGGGCGCACCATCGCCACCCTGGCCGCCACCGGGCAGGACAAGTTCCACGCCCACTTCGGCCCCTTCCCCGAGGGCTTCCGCTATATCCCCGCCAACGACTGCGACGCGCTGGCGGAGGCTCTGTCCCAGGGGGACGTGTGCGCCATCCTCATGGAGATGATTCAGGGCGAGGGCGGTGTGATCCCCCTCGACAAGGAGTATGTGCAGCTGGCTGAGAAGCTCTGCCGGGAGAAGGATATTCTCCTGATGGTGGACGAGGTGCAGACCGGCAACGGCCGCACCGGCAGCCTTTACGCCTACATGCAGTACGGCGTGCAGCCCGACGTGGTCACCACGGCCAAGGGGCTGGGCGGCGGTCTGCCCATCGGCGCATGCCTTATGGGAGAAAAATGCGAGCACACCCTGGGCAAGGGCGACCACGGCAGCACCTTCGGCGGAAATCCCGTGTGCGCTGCGGCGGCGCTGAACGTCATCAGCCGCCTGGACGATACGCTGTTCAAGGGCGTAAAGCAGCGGGAGACCTTCATCCGCAGCGAGCTGGAGGGCGCGCCGGGGGTAAAGAGCGTCACCGGCATGGGCCTGATGCTGGGCATTGAGGTGGAGAAGCCTGCCGCCGGGATTGCCGCCGCCTGCCTGAAGGACGGGCTGATGGTTCTCACTGCCCATGAGAAGGTTCGCCTGCTGCCCCCGCTGAACATATCTTTCGAGCAGCTGCGGCAGGGAATCGCCATCCTGAAAAAGAATCTATAACACGCCTGCATCAGAAGCGCGCTGTCCAACGGGCAGCGCGCTTCATGCTGAATTTGATTGCACCGGATGGAGGTACTTTCCTTGCCTGAGCGCATATCCTTTTCCGCAGGCTCCCTCTCCCCTGCCGAAGCAGCCCTGGCCACACGGCTGCAGCCTGTGCTGGATGCCGTATCTGCCCTGCAGGGCCGGGAGCGGCTGCTGATGGCCATCGACGGGCCCTGCGGCAGCGGCAAGACCACCCTGGCCGCCCTGCTCTGCCGCCTGCTGGACTGCCCCTGCGTCCACATGGATGATTTCCACATGCCCCATGCCCGCAAGACTCCCGAACGCATGGCCCAGCCCGGCGGCAACAGCGACCGGGAGCGGCTGCTTGACGAGGTGCTGCTCCCCTGGCGGGAGGGCCGTTCCGTCGCCTACCGCCCCTATGACTGCGCCGCCGACGGCCCCGGCGCGCCCATCTCCTTGCCTGCCTGCCCCGTGCTGGTGCTGGAGGGCAGCTATGCCCATCATCCCGACCTGTCAGGCGTAACGGACGTGCGCGTGTTCATCCGGGTGGATCGGGAGGAGCAGCTCCGTCGCATTGCCGCCCGCAGCCCGGAGAAGCTGCAGCAGTTTATCGACCGCTGGATTCCCCTGGAAGACAGCTACTTCCGCGCTTTTCAGCTGCCCGTGCCCGGCTCCGTGACGGTGGACAACGCCCCCGTGCAGGGTATGTAAGCGCCTGTCTGCTGCCGGGCCTGGTTCATCCGGCGAATGATGGAATCGTATTGCCCATGGCGGATCACCGGGGCAGGTACGGGCGGCAGCTCCCGCTGAACCTCCACGGCCTCCGGCAGGGGCGCAGCCTCCGGCAGGGGCCTGGGCGTGTCCAGCAAGTCTTCCATGGCTGTCTCCGTCTCCGGGTGCTGGCATTGCCACCAGATCCACTGTTCCTTCTGCTCCCGGGGGGACAGGGCGGCAAAGGGCGATACCTTCGCGCTTTCCTTCATATCTGACCAACCTCCTGTTCTGTTATCTGCCTGCAGCATATGCCGCGCGTGACCCGGAGGTGAAAGCCATGCTGTCTCCCATGAGCGTCCCCATGACCGTGGAGGGCCGGACGCTTCTTTTCCGCAACCAGCGCCATCCCGGCTGGACGCACCCCTACCCCTACCTGGGCGGTGAAACCCTGCACACCTCCGGCTGCGGCGTGTTTGCGCTGTGCCACTGTCTGCAATGGCTGACCGGGCAGGTCTGGCCGCCGGAGGACGTGGCCGACCTGTCCGTCTCCTGCGGCGGACGGGGCGACGACGGCACCGACCGGCCCGGGCTTTTATCAGGGCTGGAGCAGTGCGGCATGGCCCGCCGCATGGGCTTTGCCTGGCGGGGCGGCGGGCTGGAAAACGATCTTCCCCGGCTGTACGCCTTTCTCAGGGAGGAACAGGGCGTCGCCATGGCGAATATCCGAGCAGGACATATTGTGGCGCTCCTGGCGGCCAGGGAAAAGGACGGCATACGGCAAATCCTCGCTGTGGACAGCTTCAGCGAGAGCGGCGATCCCCGGGTGAAGCCCCATGTGACCGCCGCTGTGCCCGGAACCCGGATTGTCTTTGACCTGCCCGCACCGGACGGAGGGCCCCCTCTTCGCCATGAGGGCCATGCCGCCTGCTGGGTGGCGGCTGACTGCCCCCGGGACTATACCCTGCTTCACAGGATCGGAGGATCCTGACAATACCAAAGGAGGAATAACCCATGGCCAACATTCGTCTCAGCAACGGTACCTGCACGGCGGAGGTTCAGCTCCGCGGCGCGCAGATGGCGTCCTTCAAGGGCCCCGACGGCCGCGAGGTCATCTGGCAGGCCGACCCCAATGTCTGGGCGCAGCACGCGCCGGTGCTCTTCCCTGTGTGCGGCTCCGTCGCGCCGGAGGGCATCCGCATTGACGGTACCATGTACCCCATGACCAAGCACGGCTTCACCCGCAACCCGGACTTCACCGTGGTCAAGCAGGGCGACGACTTTGTGGAGCTGGCCCTGACCTCCACGGAGGAGAGCCGGCCCATGTACCCCTTCGACTTCGTGTTCCATGTGACCTACACCCTGCTGGAGAACGGCTACACCACCACCTTCACCGTGGAGAACAGGTCCGACAGGGTAATGCCCTTCTGCGTGGGCGGCCATCCGGGCTTCTGCGTGCCCATGGAGGAAGGCGCAGCCTTCACGGATTACCAGCTGGTGTTCCCGCAGGTGGAGGAGGGCCGCAACAGCCTGGCTCCCGGCGGCGGCCGCATCGACGGCAGCGAGTTCCTGGACTGCTTCCACAACACCGACACCCTGCCCCTGTCCTACGAGCTGTTCGACGAGCGGGACGCGCTGATCTTCACCGAGCTCAGGAGCCGCAGCGTCAAGCTGGTGCACAAGCTCAGCGGCAAGGGCATCGCCTTCTCCTTCCCCAAGATGGAGGTGCTGGCCGTGTGGACCATGCCCAACAAGCATGCGCCATACCTGTGCCTGGAGCCCTGGCACGGCATGCCCGGCAAGGTTGACGAGAGCGGCAATTTTGAGGACAAGCCCTTCGTGACCATGCTGGCTCCCGGCCGAAGCTGGCAGGGCAGCTTCACCACCACGCTGATTGACTGATGTGCGGGCGGTATTTTCTGGAGGTGCGGGACATGCCCGCGGAGCTCACGGAGCTGCTGAACCAGCTTGAAAGGCGGGAGCAGCGCCGCGACCCGGCCTTCCGCATCAAGCAGGGCGAAATCTTCCCCGGGGATACGGCGGCGGTGCTTGCGCCCAACCGGCAGCTGATGCCCACAGCCTTCGCCATGACCTGGGGCTTTCATCTGGACAGAAAGCTGGTCTTTAACGCCCGGGCCGAGTCCGCCATGGACAAGCCCATGTTCCGCGACAGCTACCGCCGTCGCCGCTGCCTGATTCCCGCCAGCGCCTACATCGAGTGGGATCACCGGGAGGCCAAGCCCGCCAAGTACCTCTTCCGGCCCGAGGACAGCCGCATGCTGTACCTGTGCGGGCTGTACCGGGTGGAGGATGATCCCCGCAGGCCTGCCTTCACCATCCTGACCCATGACGCGGCGGAGGATCTGCAGCGCTTCCACGACAGGATGCCCGTGGTCGCGCCGCCGGACATGGCCATGGCCTGGCTCAGCCCGGACGCCGACCCGGGCCTCATCATACGCAGCGCCCTGGAGCGCATGACCTTCACCCCCGTTTCATGACACGCATAAAGCCCTCCCCTCCGGTTCATCCTGTAACCGGAAGGGAGGGCTCTTGTCATGCTTCGTGCCTTATGGCGTTACCTGTGCCGCAGACAGCGTCTCAGCGCCCGCATGCGGGGCTTTGAGCGCGACGGCATGCATTATGTTCCCGGACGCAGATGGTGAGCCTCATTCCTCGGGCTGATCCTCTTCGTCCTCGATCTCCTCTGTCTCGTCCTCCTCCGCCATCTGCTCAGGGACAGGCTCCTCGTCCTCAGGCTCTTCCTCCTGCACCTGAATGGTGGGGACGCTTTCCTCCTCAGGCTCGCTGGCCGGCTCCTGCGCAGCGGGCTGCTTATCGCCGCTTACGGCGTCCTTCATATGAACCACCGCTTCGCCGATGGCGTCGCCCACCGTGGTCAGCACATCCTTGACCTTGTCCGCCAGCTCGTCGGCCTTATCCACCAGGGGTGCCTTTTCCTCAGCCTGCCGGGCAGACTCCTCTGCGGGCTCTTCCTGCTTGACAGCAGCGGCAGCCTTGGCGGCCTTCTCGGCGCGGATCTCGTCCAGGGCGGCGTCCAGCCCGCTCAGCTCCTTAAGCAGCGCGTCCAGCTCCGCCGGGAACTGCTCGCCCTGCTGCCACAGCCCATAGGCCTTCTCGCCGAAGTCGGAGAGAATCTCCCGGCGGCGGTTGATCATATTCATCTCATTGACCTTGTACTTGGTGTTGGAGGCAATCTTCGTCGCCGTATCGCCAATGGCCTCCATGCCCTTCATCCAGATGCCCTTGAAGCCCTTCGGATAGTCTGCCATAGCGTTTCACTCCTTCATCTTCATAACAGTATGCTCAGCGCCCTGCGTTTGATGATATGATTCGCTGGTGCTGCATAGCTTTCCTTCCCGAACTTGTAAATTTACCAGTACAGCATCAGCCTGCCCGGCTGAATCGCAAAGGATGCGGCGTCCAGGGAGAGAATTTCCCCGTCCACATTCAGCCGCATGCCCGGGCTGACAAGCTCCACCCGCTGGCAGCGGCAATGGGTCGTCACGCCGAAGGAGAGCACCTTCCCCATCAGCAGTCCCGGCAGATAGAAGGGAATCATCCACCGTGGCCGGGTTTCCACCACCACCAGGTCCATCAGCCCGTCGTCCGGCGCGGCCTCGGGGCAGATGGGAATCCCGCCGCCGATGAAGCGTCCGTTGGCCACCGAGCAGACCAGCACGTCCCGCTCCTGCACCTGCCCGTCCACCTCCATGCGCACATGCACGGGCCTGTAATGCACAATCGCCCGCACCAGCCCCACCAGGTAGGGCAGGATGCCCCGCACGTACTTCTTGGCCGCCACGGTGTAGTCCAGCACCGTCACGTCAAAGCCGGTGCCGCACACGTTCAGGAACAGCCGGTCGTTCATGCTGCCCACGTCCACGGGCCGGGGCGCGCCGGAGAGAATCTTCTCCAGGGCTGCCATGGGCTTGCGGGGAATGCCCACCGTCTTGACGAAATCATTGCCCGTTCCCGCGGGGATCACCCCCAGGGGCGCGCCGGTACCCATCAGTCCGCAGGCCACCTCGAAGGCTGTGCCGTCGCCGCCCACGGACACCACGCCCGTGCAGTCCGTCCTCTGCGCGGCCTCACGCGCCAGCGCCGTGGCATGGCCCGGGTACTCCGTGCGAAGGATGGTATGGGCCACACCCCTTTTCTCCAGCTCCTGCCGGATGGGCTCCTCCATTTTCAGTGCATAACCGTTTCCCGCCGTCGGGTTGACAATCAGCGTCAGCAAGCTCACACAGCCTTCCTCTCCCGTATCCTCGACCCCTATATCCTATCCTGTTTCCGCCATTTTGGCAAGAGGGCACGGTGATTTTCACGCGATGGCAGAAAAGTATCTTCTCTGCATTTTTATGCAACTTTTTGTGAATATTCTATTGACAATCCCGGGGATGGGATGTATAATCGTCATCGTTCCCAAACGATAAGGAGGTTGTTCCTATGAAAAAGCTGTTTGCCGTCGTTCTGTCCATGCTGCTGGTTCTCACCAGCGTGTCCGCGCTGGCCGATACCCTGTTTATGGCCACCAACGCTTCCTTCCCGCCCTATGAATATGTTGAAGGCGACCAGGTGGTCGGCATCGACGCGGAGATCGCCCATGCCGTGTGCGCTGAAATGGGCTATGAGCTGGAGATCCTGGACATGGACTTCAACGCCATCATCAACGCCGTGACCTCCGGCAAGGCCGACTTCGGCATGGCCGGCATGACCGTCACGGAGGAGCGTATGCAGAGCGTGGCCTTCTCCATCTCCTACGCCACCGGCGTGCAGTCCATCATCGTGAAGGAAGGCTCCCCCATCGCCTCCTATGACGACCTGGCTGCCGAAGGCGCCACCTACAAGGTGGGCGTGCAGATGGCGACCACCGGCCACATCTATGCCGAGGACGAGTTCGGCGTGGACCGCGTGGTGCTCTTTGACAACGGCAACGACGCCACCATGGCCCTGAAGAACGGCAAGGTGGACTGCGTGATCATCGACAACGAGCCCGCCAAGGCCTATGTGGCTGCCAACGAGGGCCTGGTGATCCTGGATTCCGCCTACGCGGTGGAGGACTACGCCGCCTGCTTCGACAAGGACAACACCGAGCTGGTGGATAAGTTCAACGCCGCCCTGCAGAAGCTGATCGACGACGGCACCGTGGCGGAGATCGTCGGCAAGTACATCAAGGCTGAGTAACCCCATGGACTTCACGGAAGGGAGCGGCAGCGGTCGTTCCCTTCCTTTTCCATGTATTTCCCGCATGCAGAGGAGGTTGACAGGTTGGACGGTATCCTCGCCTGGTTCGAAGGCATCAAGGCAGACTTCATTCTGAATTTCATTGAGAAGGATCGCTGGCTGATGCTGGTCAAGGGGCTGGGCAACACGCTGCTCATGACCACCTACGCCACTATCATTGGCGTGATCATCGGCATCATCATCGCGGTGATCCGCTGCACCTGGGATCTGAACGGCAAGCGCATCAAGAATCCCCTGGCCCGCGGCGTGCTGGCGGTGCTCAACCGCATCGGCGTTATCTACACCACCGTGCTGCGCGGCACGCCCATGGTCATCCAGCTGCTGATCCTGTACTACGTGGTCTTTGCCTGGTCCAGCAACGGGCTGATGGTGGCGTCGCTGTCCTTCGGCCTGAATTCCGGCGCGTATGTATCGGAGATCTTCCGCAGCGGCATCATGTCCATTGACAAGGGGCAGTTCGAGGCCGGCAGCAGCCTGGGCTTCCATTACATCCAGACCATGTGGTACATCATCGCCCCGCAGATGTTCAAGAACGTTCTGCCCACCCTGGCCAACGAGTTCATCACCCTGCTGAAGGAAACCTCCATCGCAGGCTACGCCACGGTCATGGACCTGACCTTTGCGGGCAACCGCATCCGCGGCGTGACCTACTCACCCTTCATGCCGCTGATCGCCGTGGCGCTGATTTACCTGGCCATGGTGATGCTGCTCACCTATTTCGTCGGCAAGCTGGAAAGGAGGCTGCGTCAGAGTGATAACCGTTAACGGCCTGCGCAAGGACTTCGGCGACCTCCAGGTGCTCAAGGGCGTGGACATGCACATCCGCAAGGGCGAGAAGGTGGTGCTCATCGGGCCCTCCGGCTCCGGCAAGACCACGCTGCTCAGGTGCCTCAACCTGCTGGAGGTGCCCACCGGCGGCACCATCACCTTCGAGGGTGAGGACATCACCTCCCCCCAGTGCAACATCAACCGCATCCGCATGAAGATGGGCATGGTGTTCCAGCAGTTCAACCTCTTCCCCCATCTGACCATCATGGGCAACATTATCCTTGGCCCCACCAAGCTCAAGCATCAGAGCAAGGAGGAGGCCGAGGCCAACGCCATGCGCCTGCTGACCCGCGTAGGCCTGCAGGACAAGGCGAAGAACTATCCCCGGCAGCTCTCCGGCGGCCAGCAGCAGCGCATCGCCATCGTCCGCGCCCTGGCCATGAACCCCGATGTGATGCTCTTCGACGAGCCCACCTCCGCCCTGGACCCTGAGATGGTCGGCGAGGTGCTGGACGTGATGAAGCAGCTGGCGGACGACGGCATGACCATGGCGGTTGTCACCCACGAGATGGGCTTTGCAAGAGAAGTGGCGGATCACGTCATCTTCATGGACGAGGGCGTCATTGTGGAGCAGGGCCATCCCGACGAGGTGTTCGGTAACCCGCAGCAACAGCGAACCAAGGACTTTTTAAGGAAGGTGTTAAAATGAAGTATTCCGATGATCGCCCTGACATCAAGCCCGGCATTTACCGCCACTTCAAGGGTGGCCTGTACCAGGTGGTCGGCGTGGCCACCAACTCCGAAACCGGCGAGTACATGGTGGTCTACCGCGCGCTCTATGGCGAAAAGGGCCTGTGGGTGCGTCCGGCCTCCATGTGGACGGAAACCGTGGAGCGGGATGGCCAAACCTACCAGCGCTTCACCCTGGAGACCGAGGTTGAACTGTAACGAAAGACAGAACAGGCGGCACGCGTGAATGAAGCATGCGTGCCGCCTGTTTGTTTATGCATCCTCCGGGAACAGCTCCAGGTACTTGCGGTAGACCTGGAATCCCACCGCCTCATAGAAGGCCAGCGCGCCTTCGTTGAAGGTCCACATGTCCAGCTCGATCCGTGGGAAGCCCTTCCCCGTGGCCTCCCTGCGAATCCAGTCCATCAGCTCCCTGCCCACCCCCTGGCGGCGGCAGGCTTCATCCACGCCGAATTCCTCAATGTGCAGAAAGTGCTGCGGGTGCCTGTAAGGCGATGCAGGCTTGTCCACATACAGGATGGACGCAAACCCCTGGATCACCCCGTCCCGCACGCACACGGCGATGCCCGCGTCCTCCCGCCGGATCAGCTCCCCTGCCCTGTCCGCAAGCGCCTGGCTGAAGCCGTGAAACACGTCCGGCCTGCCCTGCACATGCAGGTCGCTGACCTGCTTGCGCAGGACGTTGACGCGGGGTATATCCGCCTCCGTTGCCCAGCGAACCATGTTGATCTCCTCCTTGCATATCAATAGAAAAGGGCGGCGTTCCCCGTCTGTGGAAGGAACGCCGCCCGCTTGCCTGATGCTTACGCCTTCATGATGCGCTCGGCAATCTGCGCGCCGGTGAGGCCATAGGCCTTCAGCAGGTCGGCAGGCTTGCCGGACTGGCCGAACACGTCGTTGATGCCGATCTTCTCGAAGTGCTTCAGGCCCATGCCGCACAGGGATGCCGCCACCGCGTCGCCCAGGCCGCCGATGATGGAATGCTCTTCCACCGTAAAGACCTTGCCGCACTTGGCCGCATAGGCGCGGGTGATTTCCTCGTCAAAGGGCTTGAGGGTGTGGTGGGACACCAGCGCCGCGTCGATGCCCTGCTCCGCCAGAAGCTGCACGGCCTCCAGGCAGTGCTCCAGCATGATGCCGCAGGTGAAGATGACGCAGTCCTTGCCGTCCTTGATCACATTGCCCTTGCCCACCTGGAAGGGCCGCTCGTCATACACGGGGGAAGGCAGACGGGCGGTGCGGATATACACGGGGCCGTTGATTTCCGCAGCGGCCTCCACGCACTTGTAGCACTCGTTGGCGTCGGCGGGAACGAACACGGTCATGTTGGGCAGCACGCGCATGATGGCGATGTCCTCGATGGCCTGATGGGAGCCGCCGTCCTCGCCCAGGGTGATGCCCGCGTGGGAAAAGCCGAACTTCACGTTGAACTTGGGATAGCAAACGCCGTTGCGGATCTGATCGTAGCTGCGGCCCGCGAACACCGCGAAGGTGGAGCAGAAGGGAATCAGACCCATGGTGGACATGCCGGCGGCCATATCGACCATGTTGGCCTCGGCGATGCCGCAGTCATAGAACCGGTCGGGATAGGCCTTCTTGAAGCCGTTGGTCATGGTGGCGGCGGCCAGATCGGCGTCCAGCACGACCACCTTGTCGTTCTTCTCGGCGAGCTTCACAATGGCCTCGCCGTAGGCCACGCGGATTGCTTTCTTCTCCATGATCCTCAGCCCTCCAGTTCCTTCAGTGCCTGTGCGGCCTGCTCAGCGTTGGGCGCCTTGCCGTGCCAGCCGACCTGGCCTTCCATGTAGGAAACGCCCTTGCCCTTGAGCGTATGCAGGTGAATCAGACGGGGCTTGCCGGGGCAGGCAGGGGTATGCAGCGCGTCCAGCACCTGCTGCATGTCGTTGCCGTCCGCCACATCAATCACGTCGTAGCCGAAGGCGCGCCACTTTGCGTCCACATCGCCCAGGGACATGACCTCGTCGTTGGTGCCGTCGATCTGCATGCCGTTGTGGTCGAAGATGACGGTCAGGTTATCCAGCTTGTAGTGGGCCGCGGCCATGGAAGCCTCCCAGACCAGACCCTCCTGGCTCTCGCCGTCGCCAATGATGGTGTACACATGGCAGGGGTTGCCGGTGTGCTTGGCGCCCAGCGCCATGCCCACGGCGATGGAAATGCCCTGGCCCAGGGAGCCGGTGGACGCGTCCACGCCCGGGCACTTCTTCACATCGGGATGGCCCTGCAGGATGCCGCCCAGCTGGCGGAACTTGTCAAACTCCTCGCGGCCGAAGAAGCCGCGCTCGCACAGCGTGCCGTACAGGCCGGGGGCGGCATGGCCCTTGGAGAGGACGAAGCGGTCGCGGGTGGGGTTCTTGTCGTCCTTGGGATCGACGCCCTTCATCACGTCAAAGTAGAGCGCCACAAAGGCCTCGGTGGCGGACAGGGATCCGCCCGGATGGCCAGCGCCCGCCTTGCTCGTCATGGTGATAATGTTGCGCCTCACCTGACGGCAGATGGACTGAAGCTGTTGAATATCCATCGAATTGTACCTCCTCATGATGCTGCGGCCTCTCGGGCAGCAGATGAAATGCCTGTATATGAAAATTATAGTGGTTTCGGGGCTGATTGTCAATGGACGGATGCCGATTCAATGCGCAACTTGTCCGAAACGTCCGCATTTTTCCCTTATTGAGCGGATGTAGGGGCCTTACAGGCCCAGCAGCAGGCACACATGATACACCAGGAACGCGCACACCCATGCCACGCCGCACTGTCCCAGCGCGCTGCACACCGCCCAGGTGCGGCTCTCCAGCTCGCGCTTCATGGCGGCGAAAGCGGCCACGCAGGGCATGTACAAAAGGATGAACGTCAGGAAGGCCAAGGCCGACGCCACCGACGGGAACACCCCGTGCAGCGCCGCCAGCATTGCGCCGGACTCCGCGTCCACCCCCGCCAGCACCGCCAGGGTGCTGACCACGCTCTCCTTGGCCATCACGCCCGTCAGCACCGCCGTGGAGGCTTCCACCGTGCCAAAGCCCACCGGGGCGAAGATGGGCGCAATGAAGCCCGCCAGCGTCCCCAGGATGCTGTCCTGCACCGAAGCCGCCGCCTCAAAGCGGAAATTGAAGGACTGCAGGAACCACACGACGATGGTCGCCAGGAAGATCACCGTGAAGGCACGCTGGACGAAATCCTTGGCCTTGTCCCACATGGTGCGCAGGACGTTGCGGGGCGTGGGCAGGCGATAGGCGGGCAGCTCCATGATGAAGGGCGCCGCGTCGCCGTGGAACAGCACCCGCTTGAGCACCAGGGCCGCCAGAATCGCCACCAGGATGCCGCCCAGGTACATCAGGGACATGACCAGCACCTTGTTGTCATGGAAGAAGGCTGCAGCGAACAGCGCGTACACCGGCACCTTCGCGCCGCAGGACATGAAGGGCGTGAGCAGGATGGTGAAGCGGCGGTCGCGGCGGCTGCTCATGCTGCGGGCAGACATGACCGCCGGCACCGTGCAGCCAAAGCCCATGATCATCGGGATAAAGCTGCGGCCGTTCAGGCCCAGACGGCGCAGAGGCTTGTCCATCAGGAAGGCCGCACGGGCCATATAGCCGCTGTCCTCCAGGATGGACAGGCACATGAACAGAATCACGATGGTGGGCATGAAGGACAATACGCTGCCCACGCCCGTCAATACGCCGCTGACAATCAGCTCCTGCAGCCAGGCAGCCACATTGGCCCTGGCCAGCGCATCGCCGATGAGCCCGATGCCGCCGTCCACCAGCGCGGCAAAGCCGTCCGCCACCCACGTGCCGAAGGGCCCGAAGGTGATCCAGAACACCAGCAGCATCATCAGGATGAACACGGGGATGGCCATCACCGGGTGGGTCAGCAGCCGGTCGATTTTGTCGGACCTGGTGGGCTCGTCGTCATCCTGGCTGCCGCGGATGTAGCTTTTCTCCAGCAGCCGCTCAATGTAGCGGTAGCGCACATCCGCCATGACGGCCGCACGCTCCATGCCCTCGGCCGCTTCCATCTCGGTGAGGATTTCCTCAATGATATGGTTCTCGTCCTCGGTGAGCTTGAGCATCTCCTTCATGGGCTCGTCGCCCTCGAAGAGCTTGGTGGCGGCATAGCGGGGGTTCAGCCCCACCGCCTGGGCCTTGGGCTCCACCAGGTGGATGATGGCGTGCAGCGCCTTGTGGGCCGCTCCGGTGCAGATGTCCACCCTCGGGGCGGGGCGATGGTTCTCCGCCGCGTCAATGGCCAGGCGCACCAGCTCGTCAATGCCCTCCCCCTTCCTGGCGCAGATGGCCACCACAGGCGCCTGCAGCCAGCGGGACAGCTCATCCACCTTGATCACGTCGCCGTGAGCGCGCACCTCGTCCATCATGTTCAGGGCGATGACCACCGGCGTACCCAGCTGCAGCAGCTGCAGCGTCAGGTACAGGTTGCGCTCCAGGTTGGTGGCGTCCACAATGTTGATGACCACGTCGGGCTTTTCCAGGGTGATGAAGTTGCGGCTGACGATCTCCTCCATGGAAAAGGGCGACAGGGAGTAAATGCCCGGCAGGTCCACAATGCGGATGTCGTTGTTCTCCGCCTTGTCCTTGCCCCCGCCGAAGGCCGGCGCGCCAAAATGACCCGACCCGCCGTGATGATGGTGCAGAAGAACGCCCGTCTTTTGCTCCACCGTCACGCCGGGCCAGTTCCCCACATGCTGGTTGGATCCTGTCAGCACGTTGAACAGGGTGGTCTTGCCGCTGTTCTGATTGCCCGCCAGGGCGAACACATACTGCTGGCTCATGCCTGCTCCTCCTCCTGACGCAGGGTGATCTTGGCCGCGTCGTCCTTGCGAAGGGTCAGGGAATAGCCCCGCAGGTGAATCTCCAGCGGATCGCCCATGGGGGCGGTCTTGCGTAGCGTCACATGCACGCCGGGGGTAATACCCATGTCCAGCAGGTGCCGGTGCAGCGCGCCCTCGCCGCCCACCGTATCCACGATGCCCCATTCGCCGGGCTGAAGCTGCGCCACGTTTTCACGCTTTGCCGCATGCTGCTTTTTGTCCATCAGAAAACTCATCTCCCACATGAGTTATTATAGGCTAACATAAGATAGCACACGCGGCACCATCTGTCAACGGGCAGAATCGTCAACTTTGGCCAAAGTTTCGCCAGGCTCGCGCAGGTAGGCGTCGATCACCCTTTCCTCCGGGATGAGCCGCACCCCGCCCTTGCCCTCCGTCAGGCAGAACAGCGTGTGCTTCCATGGATGCATCAGCTTCACCGCCCGGCGAAGGGGCATGCCCTCCGCAACGCTCACGCACCAGGCAGGGCTGCAGCCCCGCTGCTCCATGCGGATTTTCCTGTCCATGAAGGAACGGAGCTCCTGCATGGCGGCCGTGGTGGCGGAAACCGCCCCCGCATAGAGCATGAAGCATCCCGCCGCCGCCAGGGACAGGTTCCACCCGCCATACCGCCAGGTAACCCACAGGTTCATGAGGATGCAGGCAAAGCCCACCGCCGCGCCCAGCGCCCGCATGACCGCCCGCACCATCTGCGGCCTGAGGAAGAAGCCCAGCAGGAGGGCCGTCAGCCGCCCGCCGTCCAGGGGCATGACAGGCAGAAGGTTCAGCGCCAGCAGGGCCAGGTTGCAGCGGAACAGCATCCGCCCGGCCGGGAGCGTCAGCCAGCCCGCCTTTGTCAGCAGCAGCGCGGCGGCGCAAAGGGTCAGCGTCGTGGCAGGGCCCGCCAGGATGATGGCCAGCCGCCAGCCACGGGGCAGCGCGTCCTCCTCATCCAGGCGCATGACCGCCCCCAGGGGCGTCAGCTCCACCTCCCCCGGCGGATGGCCAGCCGCAGCTGCCATAGCGGCATGGGCGCCCTCATGCAGGAGGATGGACGCCATGCCCGTCAGCAGCAGCCACCCCTGCCCTTGCAGCAGCATGTACAGCGCAAAGGCCAGCGTCCCTGCGTGAAGAAGGATGTCCGTATGGCCCAGGCGGAGAATTCGCAGCCTCATGGCGATGCCTCCATCAGCGCGGCGGGATCCACGCTGTAGCCGTTGCGCCGCACCTCCATGACGCACTCCGCCCCCGGCATCAGCGTCCCAAGCACGTCTCCTGCGCGCACCGCATCCCCCGCCGCCACCGCCGCGGATGCCAGGTTCCCGTACAGGCAGGACAGGCCGCTGTCCGCCGTTACCTGGACGATGCGCTCCTCATCGTTGCCGTGGTACACACCGGACACCTCCCCGTCCAGAGAGGACACCACCTGGCCGGAGGCGCACGTCCAGCTGATGTAGGGCTCCGCCTCGCTCCAGGCATGCACCACCGCTGCGCCGGAGACCGGCATCACCAGCGATTCCTCCGTCTGCTCGCCGAACACCAGCGTCGCCTCCGGGAACAGCGCGCTGACAAAGGACAGCTTGCCCAGCTGCTCGTCCAGCAGCGTATCCCCGCTGACCGCCGCCAGCACCGCGTCCGTGGGCTGGGTCAGGGAGGGCACTGCGCCGCTGCGCAGCGTCAGGGCGCACACCACCAGCGCCGAGGCCACCGCCAGGTTCTTGAGCAGCTCCTCCCCGGGCTTGCGCTTCACTTGCTCCTGCCAGGAGATGACAGGCTTCTTCTCCGCAGCAGCCTGCGTTTCCGCTGCGTCCCCCGATTCCATGGGAGGACGCTTCTTCGGCTTCAGCTCCTGCACCCCGCTTTTCTTTTCAGGCATGAAAAAACCACCTTCCTTGCATCCACCTGTATGCTCAGGAAGGCGGTTTCATGCTTTTGTCAGTCCAGGGTCAGCGCGCCCACCTGCACCATGCGCTCCAGCGCGCGGGCCAGGGCAATCCGCCCGTGGACGTAGGTCAGCCCGCCCTGCAGATAGGCGGTGTAGGGCTCGCGCATGGGTGCGTCCGCGCTCAGCTCCACCGACGCCCCCGCCACAAACGTGCCCGCCGCCATCACCACCTGATCGGTGTAGCCAGGCATGTCCCAGGGCTCGGGCAGGGCCATGCTGTCAATGGGCGAAGCAAGCTGAATTCCCTGGCAGAAGGCCACCAGGCGCTCGGGCGTACCCATCTGGATCGCCTGGATGATGTCCGCCCGGGGCTGCGCGGCGGGCGGCGTGGTCTGCATGCCCATGTCCTCGAACACCCGGGCAGCCAGGCACGCAGTCTTGAGGGCCTGGGCCACGGTGTGCGGGGCCATGAACAGCCCCTGATAGAAGGGCTGGTAGCTGGCGGCGTAGGAGCCCACCTCCAGGCCGATGCCCGGGGCCGTCAGCCGGTAGGCGATGCGGGTGACGGACTCCCTGTCGCCCACGATGTAGCCGCCGGTGGGGGCCAGACCGCCGCCGGGGTTCTTGATGAGGCTCCCCACGCACACGTCCGCGCCGTAATGGCTGGGCTCCTTCTCGCAGACGAACTCGCCGTAGCAGTTGTCCACCATCAGCCGCACGCCGGGATGGCGGGTGTGCAGCATCTCCGCCAGGGGCGCGAACTCCTCCGGCATCAGGGAGGGCCGCCAGGCATAGCCCCGGCTGCGCTGGGCGATGACCAGCTTCGTGCGGGGGGTGATGGCACGGTCCACCGCCTCCACGTCAATGTGCCCGTCCTTCAGCTCCACCTGGCCGTAGGTGACACCCATTTCCTTCAGCGAGCCCATGGGCGCCTCGCCCTCGCCCCAGCCGATAATTTCCTCCAGCGTGTCGTAGGGCGTGCCCGTGGCGGACAGGATGTGATCCCCCGGCAAGGTCAGGCCGAACAGGCACAGGCTGATGGCATGGGTGCCGCTGGCGATCTGCGGGCGGACAATGGCCGCCTCCGTGCCAAACAGTTCGGCAAAGATGCGCTCCAGGTTGTCCCGGCCCACGTCGTCATAGCCGTAGCCGGTGGTGGGGGCAAAGTGGCGGTAGGCCACCTGATGGCGCTGGAAAGCGTCCAGCACCCGGCGGGTGCCGCTCTCCTCCATGGCGTCAATCCTGGCAAAGGCCTCCTTCAGGCCAGCCTCCGCCCGGGCAATCCGTTCCTCAATGGTCATGCTTCTTCTCCTCTTGTATACCAGTTTTTCAGCTGATCGAAGGCGTCCGGGGCCAGGCTGTCCACCCACAGGACGTCCTCCTCCCGGCGCATCCAGGTCAGCTGCCGCTTGGCGTAGTGCCGCGTCCCCAGCTTCAGCTGATACACGGCCTCCTCCAGGGTGCAGTCGCCCCGCAGATACGGGATCATTTCCTTGTAGCCCAGGCCCTTCATGGCCTGCGCCGTGGCGGGCACGCCGCCCTCCAGCAGGCGGCGGACTTCCTCCACAAGACCCATCTCCAGCATCACGTCCACCCGCCGCTCAATGCGCCGGTAGAGCGTGTCCCTGTCCATGGTCAGCGAGGCCACACGATAGTCGAAGGGCGCAGCCTCCTCCGACTGGGGCTGGCGGTTGAAGGGCGTGCCGGTGAGCCGGTACACCTCCAGGGCGCGGATGGCCCGCCGTACATCGTTGAGGTGCAGACGCGCGGCAGTGTCGGGGTCAACCTCCGCCAGCATGTCATGGAGCCGCTGCTTACCGTCGGGGCCGTCGGCGATAGCTTGCAGCTCGTCACGGATAGCCTCATCGCCGCACACGTCGCCCATGGCCATGGGATGGCGCAGCGCCCGCAGGTACAGCCCCGTGCCGCCCACCAGCAGCACCTGACGGCCCCGGGCGTGAATATCGCGGAAAGTCTCCTCCGCCATTTTCTGGTACCGCGCCACCGAGAAGCTCTCCCGGGGATCGGCCACGTCCAGCATGTGGTGGGGTATGCCCGCCATTTCCTCCCGGGTGGGCTTGGCGGTGCCGATGTCCATGCCCCGGTAAATCTGCATGGAGTCCATGCAGACAATTTCGCAGTTCAACGCGTGGGCCAGGCGGATGGACAGCCCCGTCTTGCCGCTGGCGGTGGGGCCGGCCAGCACCCAGCAGCATTGCTTCTTCTCCATGCCGCCACCTCACTGAATGCGCTTGAAGCGCTTGTCCAGCTCGTTATGGCTGAGGGAGAGGACCAAGGGCCGCCCGTGGGGACAGGTGGGCGTAACCTTCTGGTCGATCATGGCGGTTACCAGGTGGCGGATCTCGTCCTCGCTGAGGGGATCGCCGCCCTTGACGGCCTTCTTGCAGGCAATTTGCAGGATGGAGGCCCGGCGCTTCTCCACGGTGATCACGCCCCGCTCGCTCTCCAGCTCGTCCAGGATTTCATGCAGGAAGTCCCTGGCCTGGGGCTGGCCGAGAATCATGGGAATGGAGCGGATGGACACCTCCGTGTCGCCGAAGGGCTCCACCGTCATGCCGATGGAGGCCAGCAGATCCTGGTGCTCCTGCAGCAGCGCCTGCTCCCGCCTGCTCACCGTCACCACCATGGGCACAAGCAGCTCCTGTCCGCAGGCGTGCTGGTCGTAGGCCTTCATCAGCCTGTCGAAGAGCAGGCGCTCATGCACGGCGTGCTGGTCGATCATGAGCAGATGATCCTCATATTCCACCAGGATGAAGGTGTTGAACGCCACCCCCAGCAGCTTCATGGGCTTGGGCGCGTCCGGCAGGAAGGAGGGCACCTGCTCCGGCTCCTGCACGGGTGCGGGAACCGACTTTGGTGCAGCCGGTTCCACAGCAGGCTGGCGTTCAGGCTTTTGCAAAACAAACTCCGGTCGGTTCTGTACCGGAACCGACGGACGTGCAGGCATTTTCGGCGGAACGGCAGGCCCCGGCATGAAGCCCGTCAGCACCCGGGGCGTTTCCCGCATCACGGGTACACTGGAGGCAGCAGCCATGGTCGGCACCGCCGGTGCGGGCGCAGGAGCGGCCTCCGGCACGGGGGCCTTGGGCTGAGGCACGGGCGCGGCCTGCGCCTTCACGTCCACAGGAGGCGGCACCGTCTGGCGGGTCACCGTCACCGGCGGGCGGGCGGGCTCCTGCGGGGTCAGGAGCATCTCCGGCGGACGCTGCAGCGCATCCCTGTCGGCAATGCCCTCCCGCACAATGTCCGCCAGCGCCTGGGCTACCGCGGGCTCGTTCTGGAAGCGCACCTCCAGCTTGTTGGGATGCACGTTCACGTCCACCGTGTCGTAGGGCATGGTCAGGTGCAGCACGCAGGTCGGATACTTGCCGATCATCACCCGCTCCCGGCATCCCTCTTCCACCGCCGAGGAAAGCAGACCGCTTTTCATGTACCGGCCGTTGATAAAGAAGGACTGGTGCCCCCGGTTGCCCCGGGCGCTCTCGCCGATGCCCACATAGCCCTTGACAACCATGCCGCCGCCGTGCCCCTCCACATAGCGCATGGAGCGGAGCATCTCGCTGCCGTAAATGGCGAACACGGCGGATTCCAGCTTGCCGTCCCCGGCAGAGTGGTACAGTGTCTTGCCCTGGCTGATGAAGCGGAAGGACACGTCCGGCCGGGACAGGATCAGGCGCATCATCAGGTCGGCCACATAGCCGGCCTCGGTGGCGGGCTTCTTGAGGAACTTGAGGCGCACAGGCGTGTTGTAGAACAGCTCCCGCACCACAAAGGTGGTGCCCTCCGGGCAGGCGGCCTCCTCCATGGAGGTGATGCGGCCGCCGTCGTTTTGCACCTTCACGCCGCTTTGATCCTGCCGTGTGCGGGTGGTTAAGGTGACATGGCTCACCGCCGCGATGGAGGCCAGCGCCTCGCCTCGGAACCCCAGGGTGGAGATGGCCGCAAGATCCTGCGCACGGGAAATCTTGCTGGTGGCGTGGCGCTCAAAGGCCATGCGGATGTCGCCCTGGTTGATGCCGCTGCCGTTGTCCGTCACCCGGAAATAGGTGATGCCACCGTCCCGGATTTCCACCGTCACCGCGCTGGCTCCGGCGTCCAGGCTGTTCTCCACCAGCTCCTTGATGGCGGCGGAGGGCCGCTCCACCACCTCGCCCGCGGCAATCTTGCCGATAACCTCGTCCGTCAGCAGCTGAATTTTTCCCGGCATGTCGCACCTCTTTTCATCAAACCGACCGAAGTCGCTTTATACTCCGGTCGGGTCTGGTTACAGCTTGCGGGCCTTTTCCCGCAGAAGGAACAGCTTGTTGATGGCATCCATGGGGGTCAGGGCCATCACGTCAATGTTTTGCAGCTCGTTGATGATCTCCGTCTTGGCGAAGTCGAACAGGTTCACCTGCTCGTCCTCCCGCTTGGGGGCCTCCTCCAGAATGTTCTGGCCAATGCCCTTCTGGTTGATGTCGCTGACCTCCAGGCGGGCCTGAATCTCATGGGCGCGCACCAGCACCGGGTGCGGTACCCCCGCCAGCCTGGCCACATGGATGCCGAAGCTGCGGTCGGCGCCGCCCCGCACGATCTTGCGCAGGAAAATCACGTCCTCTCCGTGCTCCTTGACGGAGATGCAGTAGTTCTCCACGCCCTCGATGTGCCCCTCCAGCTCGGACAGCTCATGATAATGGGTAGCGAAGAGGGTCTTCGCGCCCACGCGGCTCTTGTCGCACAGGTATTCCACCACCGCCCAGGCGATGGACAGGCCGTCGAAGGTGGAGGTACCCCGGCCGATTTCGTCCAGAATGATGAGAGATTTGGCCGTGGCGTTGCGCAGGATGTAGGCCGTCTCGCTCATCTCCACCATGAAGGTGGACTGTCCGCTGGCCAGGTCGTCCGACGCGCCCACGCGGGTGAAGATGCGGTCCACAATGGGAATGTTGGCCTCCTTCGCCGGAACGAAGGAGCCGATGTGCGCCATCAAGGTAATCAGCGCCACCTGGCGCATGTAGGTGCTCTTGCCGGCCATGTTGGGGCCGGTGATGATCAGCATGCGCTGGCCTTCCTGGTTCATGTGAGCGTCGTTGGGAACGAAGCCGCCCTCCTGCATGGTTTGCTCCACCACGGGATGCCGCCCGTCCACGATGTCCATCACGCCCTCCTCGTTGATGGCGGGGCGAACATAGTGGTTGTTGACCGCCACCTTCGCCAGGGACAGGATGGCGTCGAGGGTCTTCAGGGCCGTGGCGGTCTGCTGGATGCGCCTGATCTCCCCGGCGATCTTTTCCCTGATTTCCGTGAACAGCTGCAGCTCCAGCCGCACGGACTGCTCCTGCGCGCCCACGATCTTCTGCTCGATTTCCTTCAGCTCCGGGGTCATGTAGCGCTCGCAGTTGGCCAGGGTCTGCTTGCGGATGTAGCGGTCGGGCACCAGCTCGTAGTAGGACTTGGTGACCTCGATGTAGTAGCCGAAGACCCGGTTGTACTGCACCCGCAGGTTCTTGATGCCCGTGGCCTCCCGCTCCCGCGCCTCCAGGTCAAGGATCCACTGCTTGCCGCTGGTGGAGGCGGCGCGGTACTCGTCCAGCATGGAGGAATACCCGTCGCGGATAATGCCGCCCTCGGTGATGACGATGGGCGCGTCGGGGTGAATGGCCCTTTCCAGCAGGGCGGTCAGGCTCTCCAGGGGGTCCAGCTGATCGCGGATCTCCCGCACTGCCTCGCTGGAGGCGTTCTCCAGCAGGCCCCGGATGCCCGGCACCTTCCCCAGGGAGGCGCACAGGGCCAGGCAGTCCCGGGCATTGATGGACTTGTAGGCCACCTTGGACAGCAGGCGCTCAATGTCGTACACGCCCTGCAGCTCCTCGGAGAGGGTCATGGTCAGCACGTGCTGCCCGGCCAGCTCCTCCACCGCGTCCAGACGGCGCTCAATTTGCTCCCTGTCCGTCAGCGGCTGCTCGATCCACGAGCGCAGAAGCCGTCCGCCCATGGCCGTGGAGGTCTTGTCCAGTAGCCACAGAAGCGACCCCTTCCGGGCGCGGCTGCGGATGGACTCGGTCAGCTCCAGGTTGCGGCGGGTGTTGCGGTCCAGCAGCATGGTGGACGAGCCCTGGTAGATTCGCAAATCCGTGATATGCTCCAGGGCGTTCTTCTGCGTGTCGGACAGGTAGCGCATCAGGGCTCCTGCCGCGCAGGCCCCCAGGCGGTATTCCTCGCTGAGCCCCAGGGGCGACAGATCCTTCAGGTGAAAATGGCCGCACAGCGCGTCGCTGGCGTTCTGGTACTGAAACCAGGCGGCGGGCTGCTCGGAGCAGGAGGCATCCTCCCGGCGAAGGCAGGCCCGCAGGCGCACCAGGTCGTTGGTGATGACCTCCATGGCCTGGATCCGGGCCATTTCATCCGCCAGGGTATCCTCGGGCGCTGCAATCTCATGGACGAAGAACTCGCCCGTGGACACATCCGCAAAGGCCAGCCCCGCCTTGTCCCCCGAGAAGCACACGGACAGGAGGAAGTTGTTCG
>JBJEUJ010000400.1:0-4988 GCA_051883775.1 Aristaeellaceae bacterium
GGGTGATGCGTTCCTTCATTTCCTTGGCGGCCTTGTTGGTAAAGGTCAGGGCCAGTATCTGATAAGCGGGAACGCCGTGGTCGATCAGGTTGGCGACGCGGCAGGTCAGCGCGCGGGTTTTGCCGCTGCCTGCGCCCGCCAGAATCAGCACGGGGCCCTCCAGGGTTTCAGCAGCCAGGCGCTGCTGGGGATTGAGCATGTTCAGATCCATCTTTCTACCTCTATCTTCCATCATTGTTGCGTTATACACGCGGCATTGTCAGGGAAGCGTACCGTCCCGCTCCATGGCGTCCAGGACATGGTTGTAGCCGTCTGCGCCATAGGTGAGCGCCCGGTTCACCCGGCTGATGGTCGCCGAGGAGGCGCCTGTCTTGCGGGCGATCTCCTGATAGGTCACATGCCTGCGCAGCAGGACGGCCACCTCCAGACGCTGCGCAATGCTTTTCATCTCCGCAATGGTGCATATATCCTCGAAGAAACGATAAGCGTCCTCCGTCGTTTCCAGCGCCAGCACAGCCTGCATCAGCAGCTCCGTCTGGGCGTTTTTCACCTTCGGTTCAAACATAACGCCACTCCTTCCGTCACAAGGCCGGCATAACTGCCCATTTTGACGATATTCATATTATATCACGTTTTTCCCGGACTGACCAGCGGAAAAAAACTTTTGCGCCTGCGGATTGTTACGCCTGCGCCAGGCGATGAATCCCATCGTATAATGAATGTTGATCCGCGCTGTACAAAAATTGTTCGTTTTTTCGTGTGCCCCTGCGCCGCCGGGCGCCGGGCTGCCGCGCATAGGCTGTCTTTCGTCAAAATGGATGACAGTATGCAATTTGCAAGCCGCAGGCAGCCTTAAACCCTTGTCGTATATGGGAAATTATTGGCCTTCATCCGCCATATATGAAGGATCGCAAAAAAAGTTGCAAAAACACCTTGACAAACTCTGCCACCGTGGCTATACTTTCAGCGTAGCAGCAAGGACGCTGCGGGATCTGTCTCGCGGTGTCCTTTTCTCTGTATTCGGGCCATTTGCCGAACGAAGGAGAGAAACGCTGCCTTTCCAACGATAGCATGGAGGAGGAACCCAAGCATGGCTTACATGGATGAGCTTTTCGGCAGCAACGTTTTCAACGATGCAGTGATGCAGCAGCGTCTGCCCAAGGATACCTACAAGGCGCTCCACAAGACCATTGAGGAGGGCAAGCAGCTTGATCCGCAGATCGCCAGCGTTGTTGCCAACGCGATGAAGGACTGGGCGGTGGAGAAGGGCTGCACCCATTACACCCACTGGTTTCAGCCTCTGACCGGCATCACCGCTGAAAAGCATGACAGCTTCATCAGCCCCAAGGCCGGCGGCAAGGTGATCCTGGAGTTCAGCGGCAAGGAGCTTGTCCGCGGCGAGCCCGACGCCTCCTCCTTCCCCTCCGGCGGCCTGCGCTCCACCTTCGAGGCCCGCGGCTACACCGCCTGGGATCCTACCAATTATGCCTTCATCAAGGACAACGTCCTGTGCATCCCCACGGCCTTCTGCTCCTACAGCGGCGACGCGCTGGATCAGAAGACGCCCCTGCTGCGCTCCATGGAGGCGCTGAACAAGCAGGCTCTGCGCATCCTGAAGCTCTTCGGCCGCGACGCCACCCGCGTCACCCCCACCGTGGGCCCCGAGCAGGAATATTTCCTCGTGGACAAGAAGCTCTACGACCAGCGCAAGGATCTGATCTTCACCGGCCGCACGCTCTTCGGCAACAAGCCCCCCAAGGGCCAGGAGCTGGAGGATCATTACTTCGGCTCCATCAAGCCCCGTATCCAGGCCTTCATGAGCGAGCTGAACGAGGAGCTGTGGAAGCTGGGCATCCTGGCCAAGACCGAGCACAACGAGGTCGCCCCCGCCCAGCATGAGATGGCCCCCATCTTCTCCATCACCTCCATCGCCACCGACCACAACCAGCTGGCCATGGAAATGATGAAGAAGGTCGCCCTCCGCCATGGCCTGGTGTGCCTGCTGCATGAGAAGCCCTTCGCGGGCGTCAACGGCTCCGGCAAGCACAACAACTGGTCCATGTCCACCAACACCGGCTACAACCTGCTGGATCCCGGCGATGATCCCGCCACCTCCGCCCAGTTCATGCTGATCCTCACCGCGGTCATCAAGGCCGTGGACGAGTATGCCGACCTGCTGCGCATCTCCGTGGCCTCCGCCGGCAACGATCACCGTCTGGGCGCCAACGAAGCGCCGCCCGCCATCATCTCCATGTTCCTGGGCGACGAGCTGTCCGCCATCGTCGACGCCTTCGAGGGCGAAAAGACCTACACTGCTGCCGAGCGGCAGGATCTGGAGATCGGCGTGAGCGTGCTGCCCAAGTTCCCCAAGGACAACACCGACCGCAACCGTACCTCTCCCTTCGCCTTCACGGGCAACAAGTTTGAGTTCCGCTCCCTGGGCTCCAGCGAGTCCATCTCCTGCGCCAACGTGGTCATCAACACCATCGTGGCCGAGTCCCTGCGCCAGTTCGCCGACATCCTGGAGAACGCGGGTGATTTCCGCAAGACCCTGCATGAGCTGATCGTGAAGAACCTGCATGAACACAAGCGGATCATCTTCAACGGCAACGGCTATTCCGCCGAGTGGGTGGAGGAGGCCAAGCGCCGCGGTCTGCCCAACTTCGTCAGCACCGTGGATGCTCTGCCCCACATGCTCGACGAGAAGAACGTCCGCCTGTTCACCACCCATGGCGTGTTCACCGAGGCCGAGCTGCGCAGCCGCCTGGAGATCAAGCTGGAGAACTACACCAAGGTGCTCAATATTGAGGGCGAGACCACGCTGATGATGGCTGAGCGGGAGATTCTCCCTGCCAGCATGTCCTACATGCGCGCCATGGCCCGCACCGTCAACGAGCTGCGCTCCGCCGGCGCTTCCTCCCCTGCCGCACAGAAGCTTCTTGCGCAGCTGAGCGAGCTGACCGACAAGCTCTACGACAACATCGAGGCCCTGCGCAGCGCCATCGCCACCCGTCCTGAGGGCGACGCCTATCAGAACGCCGTGTACGAGCATGACGTGATCATCCCGGCCATGGGGGCTGTCCGCACCGTCGCCGACAGCCTGGAGTCCATCGTCGGCAAGGATTACTGGCCCTTCCCCACCTACGCCGATCTGCTCTTCAACGTGTAAGCAGACCGAAACCACATAGGCACAAGGACGTGCAAGTCAGCCTTTCATTCTTCGCTGACTTGCACGTTTTTGTATAGATTGATATGGAGGTATCAGGTATGGAACTGACACTGGAAAGTATCATGGAAAGCGTCAACGGCTCCGTATTCGCCGTTTGGTTCCTGATCGGCGCGGCGCTGGTGTTCTGGATGCAGGCGGGCTTCGCCATGGTGGAAACTGGCTTCACCCGCGCCAAGAACGCAGGCAATATCCTGATGAAGAACCTGATGGATTTCTGCATCGGCACCTGCGTGTTCATTCTCATCGGCTTCTCCTTCCTGCTGGGCGAGGACTGGCTGGGCTTCATCGGCAAGCCGGGCTTCGACATCTTCACCGCCTATGAGAGCTTTGACTTCTCCGGCTTCGTGTTCAACCTGGTGTTCTGCGCCACCACCGCCACCATCGTGTCCGGCGCCATGGCCGAGCGCACCAAGTTCCTCTCCTACTGCATTTACTCCGCCATCATTTCCGCGCTGATCTACCCCATTGAGGCCCACTGGATCTGGGGCGGCGGCTGGCTGGCCCAGCTGGGCTTCCATGACTTCGCCGGCTCCTGCGCCATTCACATGGTCGGCGGCATCTCCGCCCTTATCGGCGCGAAGATCCTCGGACCCCGCATCGGCAAGTTCACCAAGGACAAGAGCGGCAAGATCACCGGCGTGAACGCCTTCCCCGGCCATAACCTGCCCCTGGGCGCGCTGGGCGTGTTCATCCTGTGGCTGGGCTGGTACGGCTTCAACGGCGCTGCCTGCACCTCCGTGGAGCAGCTGGGCTCCGTGTTCCTGACCACTACCGTGGCTCCCTCCATTGCGACGGTTGTCTGCATGATCTTCACCTGGGTGCGCTACGGCAAGCCTGACGTGTCCATGTGCCTGAACGCCTCCCTGGCTGGCCTGGTGGCCATCACTGCTCCCTGCGACGTGACCGACGCCTTCGGCGCCATCGTGATCGGCGCGGTGGCCGGTCTGCTGGTGGTCTTTGGCGTGTGGCTGCTGGACCACAAGCTGCGCATTGACGACCCCGTGGGCGCTGTGGCTGTGCACTGCGTCAACGGTATCTGGGGCACCCTGGCTGTCGGTCTGTTCGCCACCCCCACCGCTCCCGGTTACAGCATTGCCAATGCTGCGGGTGAGGAGCTGAAGGGCCTGTTCTACGGCGGCGGCTTTGAGCTGCTGGGCCTGCAGGCGCTGGGCTTTGCCTCCGTGGCGCTGTGGACGGCCGTGACCATCACCATTACCTTCCTGGTCATCAAGAAGGTTGTCGGCCTGCGCGTTACCGCTCAGGAGGAAACCACGGGTCTGGATCTGGAGGAGCACGGCCTGTCCTCCGCCTATGCTGACTTCATGCCCAACACCCCCCTGCTCACCGGCGTGGGTACCTCCCCTGCCGTTGCCCTGGATAGCGCGCCCTCTGCGCCCGTGTCCGTGGACGACGCGGTGCCCGTGGTGGTTCGCTCCGCCAAGGCCGCTCCCGCCTCCGACGTGAAGATGACCAAGATCGACATCATCACCAAGCAGAGCAGCTTCGAGGTGCTCAAGACCGCCATGGAGGAAATCGGCGTGACCGGCATGACTGTGACCCAGGTGCTGGGCTGCGGCATGCAGAAGGGCCGTCCCGAGTACTACCGCGGCGTTGCGGTGGAAATGAACCTGCTGCCCAAGATCGAGGTGGAGATCGTGGTGTGCAAGATTCCCGCCCGCAAGGTGGTGGAGACCGCCAAGAAGGTGCTGTACACCGGCCACATCGGCGACGGCAAGATCTTCGTGTACGACGTGGAGAA
>JBJEUJ010000401.1:0-4972 GCA_051883775.1 Aristaeellaceae bacterium
GAGAGCGTGAAGGCGTACGGCGTGCTGGTGCCGCTGATCGTCCGGCCCATGGAGGATGGCGGGTATGAGATCGTCTCAGGGCACCGGCGGAAGCGCGCCTGTGAGCTGGCAGGAGTGGATGAGGTACCGGTGATTGTCAGGGATCTCGACGATGATGAAGCGGTCATCATCATGGTGGATGCCAATCTCCAGAGGGAAAATATCCTGCCAAGCGAGCGGGCGAAAGCGTATCAGATGAAGCTGGAAGCCATTCGCAGAAAGGCTGGACGACCCGCCAAAGGAAATGTGTCCCAAGTTGGGACAGATTTTCCTCGTGCTGATGAAATAGTGGCACAAGAAGCAGGAACCAGTCGGAATCAAGTTCAGCGTTACATCCGCCTCAACAACCTCGAACCTTCCCTGATGGACAAGGTCGATCATGGCGAGCTGGCCTTCACCCCTGCTGTGGAGCTTTCCTACTTGAAGCCCCAGGAGCAGCAATGGCTGCAGACTGCGCTGGAAACCACCCAGCAAACGCCGTCCCTGTCCCAGGCCCAGCGGCTGAAAAAGGCCAGCAAGGAAGGCACGCTCTCCGAGCAGGGCGTGCTGGACATCCTGTCCGAGGACAAGAAAACCGTTCCCTTCAAGAACTCCCTCGTCCTTTCGGCAGAAAGGCTGTCGAAATACTTCCCGAGATCGTACACCCCGGAACAAATGGAAAAGGTGATTTTCAAGCTGCTGGATAGCTGGCTGCGAAACCGCCAGAAAGCCCAGGAACGATAGGCACACGCCATTGAAGTGCGTGTGCTTTTTGATTGGAGTGATAACGTGCAGAAGAAGAAGCCCCGTGCCCCCACCCTGCTGCTCATGGCTGGTTTTCTTTGCGGATTGGCGCTGCTTGTGGTTCCCCCGGCTGTGGAGCTAGCGGCATACCGGACGGATGCGGAGGATTACGCCGTCATGGCGGAGCAGGTCAGGCCTCCCGGGCCAGATGCAACGCCGTTGACTCCGGCGGGGTTCACCACCCAACCGCCCCAGGATACAGAATCGCCCGCTTCACCCCTGACAACCCATGCACCGGAAAGCACACCGGCAGTGCTATGTACGCCAAATGCCACCTCGCCCGCGACCGCGCCGCCATCCATGGCAGCATCAGCAGTGGATCTGGCCGCATGCACCGCACAGAACAAGGACTTTGTGGCCTGGCTCACCATCCCCGGCACCGTCATCGACTACCCCGTGGTGCGCTCGGATGACTCCGCGTATTACCTGAGCCACCTGTTCAACGGCAAGGAAAGCAAGCTGGGCTGCCTGTTCTCCCTGACCAACGCGGACTACGAAACGCCCGGCAGGAACATCGCCATCTACGGCCATCACCTGAGCAACAGCAACGCCATGTTCAGCACCCTCAAGGATTACAAGCAGGCCGACTACTACGCCGAGCACAGCCTGATCCGGCTCGACACCCGCTACGGGACGCGCACCTACCGCATCTTTGCCGTGGTCAACATGAAGGTCAGCGACTGGGACGCGGCAACTGCCCGCTTTGCCAGCGATGAGGACTTTCTCAGCTTTGTAAATCGGGCGAAGAACAAAGCCCTGTACGACACCGGCGTTGCGGTGAAGTCCACCGACAACATCCTGACGCTCATCACCTGCGACCGAAGCCATGGCGGAGCCAGCGGGCGGCTGATCGTCATGGCGGTTCAAGAATAAAAGGAGAAATGCTATGCAGATCAAACACAAGTTCAAACGGATTGCAGCCCTGGCGCTGTCGCTCTCGATGGCGCTGCTGTGCATGCCCGTGGGCGCGATGCCCGAGGACATCACGACGCCTACCGACCTTGCGCCCGATGAAGCCATTGGGAGCATGACGGAGACTGACTCCGTCCCCAGCGAAGATTCCGACCCTGAAAGCGTGGAACCCGCGCCCACGGAGGATCCCCGGCATCCGCTGGCCATCGCCCTCGCTGAACACGGGGCTATCTATGTACCCACGATTCGCCAAACCGGGGTGTTCAGCGATCCCCGGCTGAACGCAGACTCACTGCTCTATACCACAACCGGGGACGTCTTCCTGCTACTGGCGACCAGGTTCACCGAGCATGACTCGCTTCTGGTGTGGTTCCTGGATGTGGACGGAAACGTGGTCAGCGGCTATATGAAGGCGGATGATCTGGACACGGATTATCTGCTGCCCGGTGATCTTCCGGAGAGCAGCAATCTTCCCGCCGCAGAGGGCATGACTGACATTGGCAAGGTACGCCTGTTCGTGGTGAACGGTGAATATCCTGCTGAAGCTGCTGAGGATGAAATACCTGCCAGCATGGAGGAAAGTGCATCAGCGGAAATCGAGCCCACGATTCCCGAGGAAGAAGCCACGACGGAGAATGAGCCCCAGCCGGATACTGTTCCAACCAACACGGAAGACACGCCGGAACCCGAAGATCAAGCGGAACCGGATACTCCCTCCCATGCCGAACCCGGTGCGTATATCGGCGTGACCACGGAGACCCGCGTCTTTGGAGCAGTGGATGATGCGGCTGCGGAGGACTATCTCACCGATGAATACTTCGGCAACTTCGTGAAGGATGCCACGGTGCAGATCCTGTCCGTAGCGGAGGATGCCAGCGGTGAGACCTGGTACCAGGTTCGTTTCCTCTACGGCGACGATTTCGCCAATGGCCGGATGAAGTGGACGGATTACGCCACCTGCTGGGTCATGGCCACTGAAGCCTGCGCCGCCGCGGCTGATTCCTGCACGGTCACGGATTTCGCCTACACCCGGGAGCTTCTTCAGCTGCTCCGTGAAGCGCAGCCCTACGCAACGGCGATGGATGGCTTCACCCTAAAGAACATCAGCGGCAGCGTCGGCGGCTTCTATGCCGGGCAGACCGGACTCTACGGCAGCTCGGGCAAGGACAGCGCCTATCCCCAGCTGGCCAAGTCCGCGGCCCATGGTACCATCTACGCCACACCGCACTATCTGGAGGGCTTCACGGTGTACTGTCTGGAGCATAACCTTTCCGGCCCCGGCGAGGGCTCCGGCTCCAGCCAGTCCGCCAAAGGCCCCTACGCCCTGGTGGATATGGACTACTTTGTCAGCAACCCGGAGGGCGGCGGCGTGACCGGCGTACAGTTTTCCGCCAGAACCATGCACGCCCTGGCCTGGGTGCTGCGCCACTCCTACCCCTTTATGGCGCTGAATCGCAACGACGCCAACAACGAGGTCTGGTCGCGCGCTGCCGGGCAGTTTGCCATGCGCGAGGTGATCAAGCAGCTGGAGGGCGCGCAGTATGTCCGCAGCTACTGGGACATGGACAGCTTCTACGCCTTCTCCGGCGGTGCGCCTGCGGTTTACCTGACCTACGCCCGGTGGCTGGCCACCAATGCCATTGCCCATGCAAGCATCACCGGCAATATCACTGTCTCGAATCAGAGCGTCAGCATCTCCGGCAGCAATTACATCGGCTCTGTCACCCTGACCACCGATGCCGACCTGATCCGCATTCCCAAGGCGGTCGGAACGCTGACCGGCAACACGGGCGGTTCCGACAGCAGCTACTACTACGCGAAAAGCGACGATATTCCCGAATAACGAAACAATGACTGCGGAGTCCTGCATGAGCAGGGCTCCGCGCGCTCTGAAAGGAGAATGACCATGAAATCCCCGCAAAACAGTGACGCTTACGCGATGAACATTGCCAGGCAGGTCATTGCTGCCGCGCTGGCCCTTATGCTGATTTCCGCACTGATTCCTGCCCGAGGCGAAACGATCGACCCGGCGGATGAATCATGGCTGAGCGATACGATCATTCTGGACGACCCGGCCTATTTCTTTCCGGAGGAGGAAGCACCATTGCCGGTAATCACCTCGGTCGGGAAAAGCAATGTGAAGGTCAATGGCGTGCAATCGAAATACAAGCTGGTTCGCTACACGATTCCGGAGCAGCTGCTGGCCAATGACGAGAACTTCCTCCGGCTGATGATCGAGGCCGAAAAGTACATCGGCTATCCCTATGTGTACGGTGGCAGCAGCCCCAGGACCGGTTTCGACTGCTCGGGGTTTGTCTGCTGGGTATTCAGACAGTCCGGCCTGTATGACACCGGGCGGAAGGGCGCCAATGGCCTCTATTCCCTGTGTACTGACATTCCGGCAGAGGAGGCCCGCCCCGGTGACCTGGTTTTCTTTGAAAAGACCATGGGCAGCGACGTGAAGGGCATCACCCATGTGGGCATCTATGTGGGCAACAACATGATGATCCATGCCGGTGACCCGGTGGGCTTTGCCGACTTGAAAAGTGAAAAATGGGCAAAGAAGCTGTATGGCTATGGACGACTGCCCATCGACTGATGAGGTGATTGATTTGAACGACAAGAAAAAGAAGCGGTATCCCGCCGACCGGCAGAAGCTGCACGCGCTGCTGGACAAGAAGGAGCAGGAGCTGCTGGAGCTGCAGGAGGAGGTGTCGGAGCTACGCCGTCTGGTGCAGCAGGCAGACCGCACCGCCATCCACACCACCTGCGAGCTGTACAACGTGACCCCGGAGCAGCTGGCAGCCTTCTTCAAGGCGCAGTTCGGGCAGGAAGGCATGATTGTGCCCCAGCTTCCCGAGGGCGCTACCGTTGCACCTGCCCTGTCCGAGTACGATGTCATGCCGAAGGAGGATACCCCGGATGAAGATGCGTGATTCCTGCCTGCGTCGGGGGACGGCATGCGTTCTTTTGGCCCTGTTGCTTATGGTTTTTTCTTGCCTTGCGTCTGCAGAAGAACAACCAGCAACGACGGAAGTACCCATGGAGTCGGTTTCCCCCTACCGCATGGTGCTGACGGTTCCCGGCGGCTGGAGCAATACCAACAGCGCAACAGTGCAGGTGTCCATCACGGACAAGGACAATCTCGGCTGGTACCAAATCGAGTACCACATGAACGAAGGAAGCTGGATCGACTGCGAGAACCAGTTTGCCGACGGGAAAGCCGGGATCACGGTGC
>JBJEUJ010000402.1:0-4940 GCA_051883775.1 Aristaeellaceae bacterium
GATCCCAAGGTTCAGCTGATGGAGGCCGTGAAGGCCGTGTTCCGCTCCTGGGACAACCCCCGCGCCATCTACTATCGCCGCATGAACGACATCCCCGGCGACTGGGGCACTGCCGTCAACGTGCAGGCCATGGTCTTCGGTAACATGGGTGAGACCTCCGGTACCGGCGTTGCCTTCACCCGCAACCCCTCCACCGGTGAGAAGAAGCTCTACGGCGAGTACCTGCTGAATGCTCAGGGCGAGGACGTCGTGGCCGGCATCCGTACCCCCCAGCCCATCGCGCAGCTGCAGGAGCAGATGCCCGAGGTGTACCAGCAGTTTGTGGACATCGCCGGCAAGCTGGAAGCCCACTACCGCGACATGCAGGACATGGAGTACACCATCGAGCGCGGCAAGCTGTTCATGCTGCAGACCCGTAACGGCAAGCGTACCGCTGCCGCCGCCCTGAAGATCGCCGTTGATCTGGTGGACGAGGGCGTGCTGTCCGAGGAAGAAGCCGTGCTGAAGGTGGAGCCCAAGCAGCTGGATACCCTGCTGCACCCCAACTTTGACGCCGCCGCCGTGAAGAAGGCGCCCGTCATCGCCAAGGGCCTGCCCGCTTCCCCTGGCGCTGCCACCGGCGGCATCTACTTCACCGCTGACGAGGCTGCCGAGCATGGCAAGGCTGGCGAGAAGGTCATCCTGGTGCGCCGTGAGACCACCCCTGAGGACATCGAGGGCATGGACTTCTCCCAGGGCATCCTGACCGTCTTTGGCGGCATGACCTCCCACGCGGCCGTTGTGGCCCGCGGCATGGGCCGTGCGGCTGTCGTCGGCTGCGGCGAGCTGAAGATCAACGAGGAAGCCAAGACCCTGACCGTGGCCGGCAAGACCTACCACGAGGGCGACTTCATCTCCCTGGACGGCTCCACCGGCAACGTGTACGATGGCCAGATTGCCACCGTGGACGCTTCCATCTCCGGCGACTTCGCCCGCTTCATGGGCTGGGCTGACGCTGCCCGCAAGCTGCGCGTCCGCACCAACGCCGACAATCCCCGCGATACCAAGCAGGCTGTGGCCTTCGGCGCCGAGGGCATCGGTCTGTGCCGTACCGAGCACATGTTCTTCGAGGCTGACCGCATTGCCGCCGTGCGCGAGATGATCCTCGCCGACACCAAGGAGCAGCGCGAGAAGGCCCTGGCGAAGATCCTGCCGATGCAGCAGGGCGACTTCGAGGCCATGTACAAGGCCCTGGAAGGCAAGCCCATGACCGTGCGTTACCTGGATCCGCCGCTGCATGAGTTCGTGCCCCATGTGGACATGACCGAGGAAATCGAGGGCCTGGCCGCGAACCTGGGCATCTCCGTGGAGGAAGTTGTTTACAAGATCAACGCCCTGCACGAGTCCAACCCCATGATGGGCCATCGCGGCTGCCGTCTGGCTGTCACCTATCCCGAAATCGCCGAGATGCAGACCCGCGCCGTCATGCAGGCTGCCATCAACGTGAAGCGTGAGTGCGGCTATGACATCGTGCCCGAGATCATGATCCCCCTGGTCGGCTCCAGGAAGGAACTGGCCTATGTGAAGTCCATCGTCGTCGAGACCGCCAAGAAGGTCTTCGAGGAGCAGGGCATGGAGCTGCCCTATCATGTGGGCACCATGATCGAGATCCCGCGCGCGGCTGTCACCGCCGACGAGATCGCCGAGGAGGCCGAGTTCTTCTCCTTCGGCACCAACGACCTGACCCAGATGACCTTCGGCTTCTCCCGTGACGACGCGGGCAAGTTCCTGGACGCCTACTACAATGCCAAGATCTTCGAGAGCGATCCCTTCGCCCGTCTGGACACCGACGGCGTGGGCAAGCTGGTGGAGATGGCTGCCAAGCTGGGCCGTCAGACCCGCCCCGACATCAAGCTGGGCATCTGCGGCGAGCACGGCGGCGATCCGAGCTCCGTCATGTTCTGCCACAAGGTGGGCCTGAACTACGTGAGCTGCTCTCCCTTCCGCGTGCCGATCGCCCGTCTGGCTGCCGCCCATGCCGCCATCCTGGAGAAGCAGGGCAAGTAAGCTGACGAGTATCTGCGGCTGAAAGGCTGCATCGAAAATCGTACAAACAACGGCGGCTCTCATCCGTGAGGATGGGAGCCGCTTTGTATTGCCTGAAGGAATCGGTTATGCTAAAATAAGGGCATGAAACAGCCTGGCCGCAGGCATGGAGGATACAGCATGGACGATATGCGCAGTCAATCCCTGGAAGGGCTGATGACGCTGCTGCAAGGCGGAAACAACCAGGCGGCGTATGCGGCATGCCAGGCGATCGAAGCAATGTGCGCGGAGAGCGACGCACCTTACCGGTATACGGACGAGTTCATCCGGCTGCTGGACAGTTCCAGCTCGCTGGAGCGGAACAGGGGACTGGCGCTGACGGCGGCTGTGGCGCGGTGGGACTGGAGCGGACGTCTGGACGGGGCGATCGGGAAGTATCTGGCCTGCCTGCGGGATCCGAAGCCCATCACCGTGCGGCAGTGCATTCAGCATATGCCCAGGCTTGCCCGGGGGAAGCCGCAGCTTCAGCAGCAGCTGGCGGACGGGTTGGTACAGGCGGATTTCTCCGGCTATGCAGGGAGCATGCGTCCGCTGCTGGAAAAGGACAGAATGGCTGCGCTGGATGAAATCACCGCGGCCATGCAGGAGATGAATTTCCAGCAGCGGCTGGAAGCGCGGGTGCTGTACGAAAGTTCATGGGAGACGCTGTACGGCGACCGGGTGCGCATGCCCGGCGGCGGTGTGATACCCACCTATCACCGGCTGCACCTGCCGCAGCCCTCGGTGAGCGTGGTGATTCGGGACGGTGCAGGGCGGTACCTGCTGATCCGCTCCAAGCGGTACGTGACAGGGCAGGTGGCCTGGGAAACGCCTGCAGGCCGGGTGGAGCCGGGGGAGTCGCCGGAAGAAGCTGCCCGCCGCGAATGTATGGAGGAGACAGGCTGCGACGTGGGAGAGCTGACGCGCCTGTGCGTGCATTGCCCTGCCAACGGCAATATGGACATGACGATGCATGTGTTCAGCGCGCGGGTGTCCGGGGAGAATGGCGAGGACGATCCCGACGAGGTGGCCGGGAAGGCATGGTTTACACCCGTGCAGGTGGAAGCCATGCTCCAGGGCGGGGACATCACCTGCGGCGTGACCATGACCGCGCTGCTGTACAGCCTGCATTTTGTCCCATAAGCAAAACAAAACAGCCGCTGACGGTTGATCGGCGGCTGTTTGTGTCATTCAGGAGAGCTCCTGCAGGAGCCGTGCGTAGCGTTCCGCGTCCCTGTCCGAGGGCGGCTGGGTGGGATTGTGCAGGCAGTGGCTCAAAACGTCCGCGTCCTTCAGCGCCTCGTCCAGGGGCTCATGCTGCACATCCTTGTCGCTGTGATGGGCCACGGCATTGCACACGGCGGTGATTTCCTCCGGCGTGAACAGCCCGGAGCCCCGCAGGCAGCTGCGGGCCATGCCTGCGCTGCGGCCCGCGTGATTCTTTTCGTCCCCCGTGGCGTAGGTGGAGAGATCATGCAGCAGCCCGCAAATAGTCGCCAGCTCCGGGGACAGGCCCCGCTTTGTGGCCAGCAGGGCAGCGTAGCCCGCCACGCCGTAGAGATGCACGGCGGCGGTGCGGTGGGCCTCCGGGTCGGAGAGGGTGTCCAGGAGGCGGTTGACGTATATCTGCACGCAGGTGATTCGATCCATGCTCATTCCTTCTCAAACACGTTGCTGTTGGTATCGGCAGAGGGCACGGGCTGAGGGGCAGCACCCTTGTTGGGCTTCCTGCCCGTCCTGGCCACCAGGCCGATGCACCCCATGATGGCCAGGAACAGGCCCAGGGCGCTGTCCTTGACGATGGCGCCGATGAAATCGCTGTCCTTCATCAGGATGGGCAACGTCAGCCGGAAGAAGGCGGCCTCCCCGATGTACAGCGCGTATTCCTCCTGATAGACCTGGTGAAGCTGCATGGCCACGGTGCCCGCATTGCCCAGCAGCACCGCCAGAATGACGCAGACCAGCAGCAGCACCATCTTGATTTTGCCTTGGCGGCCATGGAGCAGGTCATAGCCCTTGTCGGCCAGGAAGGCCGTCAAAAGCCCCACCAGGCTGACGATGTACCCTGCCATGCCCACCAGCGCCCACACGACCGCGCCGATCAGCGCGCCAATGGCTGCGCCCAGGATGCCCGTGACCATGCTGCTCCTGGGTTCCTCGTAGATGCCGTTGTAGCTCTCCATATCCGTTCCTCCCATTTGTATGGCACGGGCTCGCCGTGGATGGCCTTGCGACGGTTATTCCTCCATATCCTTCATGACCCGCTCAATGGCCTGACGGGCCACGTCCCAGCCATAGCCCCTGCGGGCCAGCATGCCGCTGATGCGCGCGGCTGCCTTGCGGGAATCCTCGCCCGGGCGGATGCGGGCAGCGGCCTTTTTCACCAGCGCCATTGCGGCGGACAGCTGCTCTTCCTCGTCCACCTCTGACAGGGCAGCTTCAGCCTGCTCTGCGTCAATGCCCTTGTGCCGCAGCTCCTGGGCGATGCGCCGGCTCCCCAGGCGGCGGGCGGTGCGGGCCTCCACCCATTGGCGGGCGAAGTCCGCGTCATCCAGGAAGCCCTCGGTTTCCAGCTTGTACAGCACCATTTCCACCGTGCAGGGGCGGTAGCCGGCCCGCAGCAGCTTGCCTTCCAGCTCGTGCCTGCTGTGGGCGCGGCTGGCCAGGGCGGCAACGGCTCTGTCGAGGGCCTGCCGGTACTGGCGCACCATCAGCCAGTTGTCGTATTCCTCCAGGTCGATGGCTTCCCCTTCGTGCAGGGGACGCTCCCGGAAGATGGCGCCCTGCACCAGAATATCCGTATCGCCGTTGACGGTCACGCGGAATTTGCTGCGTTCGCGAACCACGGTGGTGATCACGTCCATGAGGGCATTTCC
>JBJEUJ010000403.1:0-25243 GCA_051883775.1 Aristaeellaceae bacterium
GGCGCTGTCGGGCTTCCAGGGCTTGCCGTCGTAGACCATGCTGCCGCTGGTGGCCTGCTGCATCCCCGCGATGATGGAGGACACCGTGGATTTGCCGGAGCCGTTTTCGCCGATGAGCCCCACCACCTCCCCGGCATACACCGTGAAGCTCACATGGTTCAGCGCCACCGTCACGCCGAAATTCTTGCACATATCCCGGACTTCAATCAATGGCTTCCCGCGCATGGGTGCTTTTCCCGTCCCTTCCGTATCCGTTTCGCCACCTCAGGCGTTGCCTTGTACCTCATTATACAGGATGATCCGGCTGATTTTCTACCAAATATCGCAATCGCGCTTTTTGTTTTCCGTTGAATATTTTTCACTTTTCCGTTTTTCAATTTCCGTCCGCCCAAGCTGCATGCCAGCATATCAGCCCTTCGGCAAGGGAGCCTCCGGCCGCGCCTGTCCATCCGGCGGCCATATGCGGCCATAACCGACAGCATCACGCCCGATTGACCTGTTTGAGCATTTTCATATTTGCGTCTTTGTGCTACAATCAGGGAAAGAAGGGAGGGAGCATGGTGGAGTGTTTGCTGCTGTGTCCGGACAGGCCCCGCCTGACCGCGCTGGAGAGCGGCGTGCCCTGGAGCGAGTGCGGCGTTGACCAGGTCTTATCCGCCGCCAGCCTGGACGCGGCCCGGGAGCTGATGCTGGCCCGGCCCCTTCCCCTGGCCGTGGCGGACGCATGGCCGGGGCTTTCGCTGTGCCGGTGGGCGGCGGAGGCGGGCTTTCACCTGCGGGTGATCCTCCTGGTGGAGGCGTGCAGCCTGGACCTGGCCCGGCAGGCGGTGGAAGCGGGGGTATTCCGCCTGCTGCCCGCCTCCGCCCGGCCAGCGGAGATTGCCGCCGCCCTGCGCGCCGCCGCGGACAGCCTGCTGCGGGAGCACACCGAGGTCTACGAGCATGCCCAGGGCGAAATGAGCCTCTGGCGGCACGCCCTGGCCGGAGCCCGGATGCTGGACGTGTTTCTGGCCAGCGGGGCCAACCTGCAGGACATTGTGCACGACGGCGTGCTGCCCGGATGCGAGCCCCTGTGGCTGATCCGGGTGAAGCTGACCGACTGGGCGCAGAACGGCCGCTGGCCGGATCAGCTGGTGCAGCTGACGCTGATCAACCTGTCGCGGCAGGCGTTCGGGACGCGGTGGCAGGTGAGCCCCGCGGTGCCCATGGAGCGGGACACCTACGCGCTGATCCTGTGGGGGGCCGCCGCGTCCCCGGAGGAGGCGTGCGATCCGTTCTTCCATCTGATCCGCCAGGCCCTGGGCTGCGGGGTGTCGCTGAAGTGGGCCGGGCCCTTCCCCCTGCAGGAGGCGCCGGAAAAGTGGCGGCAGATCACCTCCGGCGACCTGCCCGGCGCCGACGCCCCGGACGCCGCCGGACGGAAGAAAGCCGCCCCGCCCGAGGTGCAGCTGTGGGCGGACATGCTCATGAGCCCCCAGCCCCAGCGGCTGATGAACCACCTGCACAAGTACATCGCCGGGCGATGGAACGGCATGCCCCCCACCCAGGAGGAGCTGCAGCAGCTGTACGTGCAGTTCCTGCAGGCGGTGGACATGGCCATGGGCGACACCAGCCTGTGGGGCGAGGTGCTGATGGACGCGGACAAGTATGACAAGTACATCCACGGCGGGCGCTCGCTGGAGGCGTTCTTCGCGCTGGTGCTGATGACGGTCACGGAGCTGATCCGCCTGCGCAACGCCAGCGAGGTTTCCCTGGTGGAGCGGGTGAACCTGTACCTGGAGGAGCACCTGGAGGAGCGCGTCCAGTGCGTGGACATCGCCGCCGCCTTCCTGACCAGCCCCGATCACCTGAACCGCCAGTTCAAGCAGCAGACCGGCCACACCCTGAAGGAGCACATCACGCAGCACAAAATGGCCAACGCCCAGCGGCTCCTGCGCCTGACGCACCTGCCCATCAGCGTGGTGGCCGCCAAGGTGGGGTATGAGAACTTCTCCCATTTCTCCACCGTTTACCGCAAGACCCGGGGCGAATCCCCCATCGAAACCCGCAACAGCAGCCGGTAGCGTCAGCGTGCGGTTCATCCATGCAGCACAGCAGGCGGAGTATCCCTACGGATGCTCCGCCTGCTTTTTTCGTTCGGAAAGATGCAGCCTGCTCCGTTTCTGCCAGCCCCGGAAGCAAGGGAAGTGCCACCGCTTCCTGTCCTGCATTGCTCCAGCCACCCAGCGCGGACAGCCTTCCGCATCCGACAATCCCCGCCGCCCCGAGCAGCGTACCACACCCCACGCAACGCCAAGGGCGGAGCCCCCACACGGGATGCTCCGCCTGCTTTTTGTGTGCGGAAAGATACAGCCTGCTCCGTTTCAGCCAGCCCCGGAGGCAAGGGAAGCGCCCCCGCTTCCTGTCCTGCATTGCTCCGGCCACCCAGCGCGGACAGCCTTCCGCGTCCGACAATCCCCGCCGCCCCACGCAACGCCAAAGGCGGAGCCTCCGCACAGGAAGCTCCGCCTGCTCGGCCCGGTGATGGACATGCCCAGGGGGCACGTCACGCCTCCAGCCGCTCAAACACCAGGGCCTGATCCAGCGGGCAGGGCAGGTCGTATTCGCCCCCCGGCAGCCTTTCCCCGGTGAAGAAGTGCCGCCACTGCCCCCGGGGCAGGTACACCCGGCGGCCCGCCGCGCCCCGCTCCGTCACCGGCGCCACCAGATACCGGCGGCCCAGCATGTACTCGTCGTCGCAGGCGAGGGCCCGCGCGTCATCGGGGTAGTCCAGGCACAGGTGGGCCATCATAGGCCGGGCGGCGGCTGCGCAGTGCTGCGCTTCCTCCCAGAGGATCGGGCGCAGCTTCTCCCGCAGGCGGGCGAAGGCGCAGGCAATCTCCGCGATGGACGGATCATGCCAGCGGCGCGCCAGGTTCCAGGGGCTGCGGTCGTTGTTGAGGGAAGCGTCCTCCGTGGCGTCGAACTGGCCGGAGCGGGGCTCGGCATGCCACTGCATCACCGGGCAGAAGCACCCCATGGCCGTGGCCCGCAGGTACAGCTCCTTGTCCGGCAGCGGCCCCGCAAAGCCGCCCATGTCAAAGCTCCAGAACAGGATCCCCGACAGCCCCGCCGTCAGCCCGGCCGTCAGCTGGGCGCGAAGCTCGCTCCAGGTGCTCAGCTGATCCCCCGCCCAGTGGATGGGCGCGCGCTGGGCTCCGGCGTACCCCGCCCGGCTGAAGGTCAGCCCCGGCAGTCCCCGGCTGCGCATCCAGGCGTGGTAGGCCTCGGTGTACTGCAGGGGATACAGGTTGTGGGCTGCCTGGCCGGAGGTGCCGTCATGCAGGAGCACGTCGTCGCCGAAGAGGAACTCCCCGCCGTCGGTCTTGAAGCCCTCCACCCCCGCCGCCAGCAGATGCTCCCGCCGGGCAAACCACCATGCGACGGCCTCCGGGTTGGTGAAGTCCGGCAGCAGGCTGCCCTCGAACCACTTCTCCGGGATCACATAGGGGGAGCCATCGGCATTTTGCACCACATAGCCCAGGGCAACGGCCTCCTCCCGGTCCCGGCGCACAGGCTCCGGGTCGGGGCAGTCCCGCAGGGCCTTCAGCACGGGGATCTGCCACAGCACCAGGTGCAGCCCCGCCTCCCGGACCCGCCGCACCATGGCCGCAGGGTCGGCCCACCGGTCGCTCCAGCGGTAGAAGGTGCTCTCGTCGCTCCAGGCCTCCAGCACCATCACCGCGGCCGGGCAGTCGTGCTCCTTCAGGGCCTGCAGCTGCTCGTCCACATCCGCGTCGCACTTCCAGCCGTTGGCGCTGATCCACAGGCCAAAGGCCCATTCCGGGGGCAGCGCGGCCCCGCCGGTCAGGCGGATATACGCGCGCAGCTGCTCATCCGGCGCGCCCGTCAGCAGATGATCCGTCAGCCCCGGCTCAACCGGGGAGGCCACGCGGACGGTATCCCCGAAGGCCATGGCCACGCTGCACCCGGTCTCCCGGTACAGCCCGAAGCCCCCGTCCGTCATGAAGAAGGGCGTGGGCAGGTAGCTCCATTCCCCCTGCCGGGTGAAATGCTCCACCACCCGCCCGCAGCTGCCCCGGCCCTGCTGATCCACCGCGTCGAAGCGCTCGCCTGTGCCGTACACATGCCCGTGCGCGCCCAGGAGCGTCATTTCCTGCCAGGCCGGGGAGCCGTCCGCCCGCAGCCCCAGGGTCATGCGCAGGCAGGCCAGGCTGCGGCCATCGGGCAAATGCATGCGCCAGAGACCGCCCTCGCCAAAGGCAAGCAGGCCGCAGGGCGCGTCCTCCGGCGGACGGCCCGAAAGGGTCAGGGCCAGGTTGTCATGTTCCTCCCGGCAGGTGAGGTACACCCCCGGGCACAGCTCCGCCCAGCCCGCGCCCGCGCGCAGCGGAGCCTCCACCGTCACGGGGGTCAGCACCTCCATCATGAACCACCGGGTGCTTTCCTCCCCGCAGACAAAGCGGTAGCGCACCTGGCACGCCCGCGCCCGGCTGGGCAGGGTGAAGCGCCAGCCCTTCTCCGTCCGCACGGGCGAAATGGTGCAGTCCTCCCCCGCGATTTCCAGGGCGGGCGCGCCGCCGTCGCACTGGCAGTCCAGATGGATCGCCTCCCCCGCCATGGGGTACAGGGGCTGCCGGGCGTAGCCGCAGTCCTCAAAGGGGAATATGCCCTCGGGCAGATGCCGGATCATGGCGCGTCGCCTCCTTCGTCACGGGCCAGGAGGATTTCCTCCAGGCAGTCGGCCAGGCCGGGGGTTTTGCACATGACCCGCAGCGTGGTCAGCACGCCGGGGCCGCGGCCGCCCTGCACCAGCAGACGCCAGACGGCTTCCTTCTCCCCGTTGTCAGTCTGCATGCGGTGCAGCCGCTCCCGGACGCGGGACAGCCAGCTGTCCTGGGCCAGGGCCGTCCGGGTGAAGGCCGCGCGGCAGTCCTGCCCGGCTTCCGTCTCCACGGTGAAGCGAAGCACGCCCTTCTCCCCGTCGTACGCGGCGGGAACCTCCATGCCGTTCACACACACGCCGCAGGGCGCAAAGCCCACGCACTCCACCTGCCACACCCGCCGCTGGGGCAGCAGGGACGTATCGCCCCGGGTATGCCAGGTCAGCTCCCCCGCCTGCCAATCCAGCGCGATCTCCGTGCGGACAGCCTCGCCGTCCAGGCTCACGCCGTCGTCCTCGTACAGCTCAAAGCTGCCGTCCGCCCCGGCGAACACCCGCAGCGTCAGGCGCGCGGGAAGCTCGTCCGCCCGCAGGTCATCCGCCAGGGGAATGACGCTCCCGGTAGGGGCCAGCACCGGGTACTCCGACAGGGGCCGCCACAGCGTCAGCATCCGGTTGCCGTCATAGGCCTGTCCGCCCAGGAAGTCGTACCACAGCCCCTCCGGCAGCCAGGCCGTCACCCTGGCCAGGCGAAGGGCGGGGTCAACGGGCGTGGTGATGGGGCAGACCATCATTTCCGGCCCGAAGAGATACTGGTTGGGCACGGTGTAGGCTTCGTGCTTCTCCGGCCAGCGGTGGTACACCGGGCGCACCGGGGCCTCGCCCAGGTCGGTGGCCCGCCGGGCAGCGGTGTACAGGTAGGGAATCAGCCGGTGCCGCAGCCGGAGCAGCTCCGTCATCAGCCGCTCCGTCTCCGGCTCGAAGGCCCAGGGCTCCTTGCTGGTGAAGTCGTTCTTGCTGGAGTGCAGGCGCAATATGGGCGAGAACACGCCGAACTGCAGCCAGCGCAGGGACAGTTCGTCGCTGCGGACGCCCCGCATGTGCCCGCCGATGTCATGGCTCCACCAGGGGTAGCCGATGTTGGCCGCCATGGCGGTGAAGCGGGGCTGGAAGTCCAGCGACGCCCAGGAGATGATGGTATCCCCGGAAAAGCCGATGGGGCAGCGGTGGCTCCCCGGCCCGGCGTAGCGGGAGAGGATCATGCCCCGCCCGCCCCTGCGGCAGCTGTCCCGGTAGTGGCGCTCGTTGAGCACCCACAGGGGATCCAGCCCCGCCATGCCGCTGGCGGAGCCCTGCTGCCAGTCGATCCACCAGAAGTCCACGCCCTCCTCCTCCAGGGGGTGATGCAGGCAGTCCATGTACGCCCGGAGGAAGTCCTCGTCCGCCGCGTCAAAGTCGATGGCCAGACAGTCCTCCGGGTTCCGGCCCAGGGCGCGGCACATGGCGGGATAGGCCTCCTCGTGAGGCTGCACGCCGTCGGCAGGGTGCAGGTTCAGCGTCACCCGCATGCCCCGCCGGTGCAGTTCCGCCAGGAATGCGGGCGGGTCGGGGAACAGCTCCCTGTTCCAGGTGTAGCCCGTCCAGCCGCTGCCGTAGGGCACATGGGTCAGGTGCCAGTCCATGTCGATGACCGCCACCGCCAGGGGAATGCCCGCCGCCTCAAAGCGGTCCATCAGGCGCAGGTAGCTGTCCTGGGTGTACTCGTGATAGCGGCTCCACCAGTTGCCCAGGGCGTAGCGGGGCGGCATGGGCACGGGGCCGGACAGACGGTGGAAGTCCCGCAGGCAGGCGGCGTAGTCGTGCCCGTAGCCGAAGAAGTACAGGTCGGTCTCGGGGTTTTCCCGGGGCAGGAAGCGGCCGTCAGCCGTCAGCAGCATGGATTCGCTGTCGTCCAGCACGGAGAAGCCGTTCAGGGACGCAAGGCCCTCCTCCACCGGGATTTCCCCGTCCGCCTCGTCCAGCGTGCGGGCCGTGCCGCCCAGGGTGTGCAGCGCGTCGCCGTAGCGCCACACGCTGTGGAAGATGGTCACCCCGCCCTTGACGGCGATGCTCAGCCCGCTGCGGCTGAAGGGCTTCTCGTCATAGACCAGGTGCAGATGCTCGGTGTCGATTTCCAGCCCCCGGGCCGTGCGGCGCGTGGTCAGCGCCACCGGGGGAAAGTCCCGGCAGCGGGCGCAGGTGGTCAGCCCGTCCTCGAACAGACCGTCGGGCTGATATTCCAGCCGCACCAGCCGGGAGGTGAGAAAGCTCAGGCGCCAGGCGCCGCCCTTGAGGATGGTGGTCATAAGAAACCGACTCCTTTTTTCGTCGTTGTGGCATGAAGAAGGCGGGGGCAAATGGTTCTGCCCATCTGCCCCCGCCCTGAATGGCTCATCCGATGGCGCGGGGCGGGAAGCCCGCGAAAGGCTTACTCCTGCGCCTCCAGATAACGGGCATAGGCGCCCTCATAAATGGCGTTCATTTCCGCCAGGCCCATCTGCTCCAGCTGCTGCACGTAGGCGTCCCAGCCCTCGTCGATGCCGCCCTCGGTGACCCACTTGGCCTTGGTGGTATCCACATAGGTGTCGATGTCCGCCTGCAGGAAGGACAGCTCGTTGTACTCATCGGCGGTGTACTTCAGCTCGGGGAAGCAGGGCCGCACATACTGGGCGGTGTTCTCGTCCATGGCCACCTTCAGGCCGTCGCCCTCGGTGGGATCCAGGATAATCAGCTTGTCAAACTCGATGGAGGAATACTTGGGGCCGAAGTCGCGCAGGGAGCGATCCCAGTACCAGGCGTCGGCGCTGGTGCCCTCGGGGGGATTGTTCAGGGTGTAGGTGCCGTCAGCGTTGGCGGTGGTCACCTCGCCCAGGCCGCCCCAGAAGTTCTGGATGCTGGCCTCGCCGGTATAGAACTGATCGGCCCAGCGCAGCACCACCTCGGGATACTTGCAGGCGGTGGTGATGGACAGCTGGTTGGACTTGATGGAATACAGGCCGTTCACGTCGCCCTGCTGATAGCGCTCGCCGTCGGGGCCGGCAATGGGCTCGATGACCGCATACTCATCCTTCCAGCGGCGGAAGATGGCATCGTAGCTCCAGGCGTAGCCGAAGCCCACGCGGGAGACGTTGGGGTCGTCGCACTTGGCGTCGCGGATCACCTGATCCTGGGTGAAGATCTCCTGGTCGATCAGCCCGGCGGCGTACAGCTCATGGGCCCACTTCAGGCCAGCCTTGTACTCCTCGCTGGTGTAGGCGTAGCGCACGGTGCCGTCCTCACCCACCAAATAGCGGGTGCCGTACACGTCGGTCATGCCGAAGGGGGACAGGAAGTCCATGCCCAGGCCGATGCCGGTGAAGGGAATCTCATCGTTGGGGTCGCCGTTGCCGTTGGCGTCCTGCTCCTTGAAGGCGGTCAGCACAGCCACCAGCTCATCCACGGTGGTGGGCACCTCCAGGCCCAGGTTCTCCAGCCACTTCATGTTGATGACCGGCACGTTGCAGGCCACGGGGCGCTTGGGCATGCGGGAGGGCAGGGAGTAGATATGCCCGTCGGCGGAGGTGGAGATGGCCTTGAGCGCAGGCATTTCCTCAAAGGCCGCGGTCAGGTTGGGCATGTACTGCTCAATCAGGTCCTCCAGGGGGAGGAAGTACTCCACGTTGTTGATGATGTCGGACTCGTTGAAGGTCTGGAAGCCCAGCACCACGTCGGGCAGCACGCTCTCGCCGCCGGCCAGCAGGATGGGCTTCTGGTCGCTCCAGTCGTTGGAGGACACGATCTGCCAGTCCACCTTCACGTTGGCTTCCGCTTCCAGGTTCACCAGGAAGGGGTTGCTGGTGAAGGAATCGCCCATGTCGCCCCAGCGCATGGTCAGCACGCTGAAGGTGACGGGCTCGTCCACAATGGGCATGCCCTCGGCGTGGAAGCCCGCGGGAATCTCCGCCATGGCCGACGCGCAGGTGAGCAGCATGGTCAGCGCAAGCAACAGGGACAGCAACTTTTTCATGGTTCTACCTCCTTTTATCTCCTGAACGGCATGGCAGCCGTCCGGTTTCGGGGTTAAGGGGCGCGCGGCGGGCGTCAGCCCTTCACCGCGCCGATCATCACGCCCTGGTCGAAGTACTTCTGGATGAAGGGATACACGCACATGATGGGCACCGTGGCCACGATAATCATGGCGTAGCGCACCAGATTGGCCCGGCGCATGGCGATCATGGCAGCCTCGCCCGTACCCAGGGCGGCGAAGTTCTGGTTGGTGATGAGGATGTTGCGCATGATCAGCTGCAGGGGGTACAGGTTCTCGTCCCTGATGTAGATCAGGGCGTTGAAGTAGGAGTTCCACTGGCCCACCGCCGTCCACAGGGCGATGACGGAGATGACCGCCTTCGACAATGGCAGCGCCATGGTGAAGAAGAAGCGCAGGTTGCCGCAGCCGTCGATCTGCGCCGCGTCCCACAGGTCCGGGGGCAGGCTTGTCTCAAAGAAGGTGCGGGCGACAATGATGTTGTACGCGCTCACCGAGAAGGGCAGCACCAGCACCCAGAAGGTGTTGTACAGCCCGGCCTGCTGCACGGTGAGGAAAATGGGGATCAGGCCGCCGGAGAAAAACATCGTGAACACGTACAGGCCCATCAGCCCCTTGCGGCCCCACAGATCCCTGCGGGAGAGGGCGTAGGCGGCGGGGATGTTCACCGCCAGGCCGATGAGGGTGCCCACCACCGTGTAGGCGATGGTGTTGCGGTAGCCCAGCCACACCTGGGGCTGGCGGAGCAGCTCCTGGTAGCCCTCCAGGGTGAAGCCCACGGGCCACAGCCACACATGGCCGCCCGCCACCGCCGAAGGGTCGGAGAAGGATGCGATGATGATGAACCACAAGGGGTAAAGGATGACGATGAGCAGCAGCGCGCAGATGGTATAGAGGATGACGTCGAACACCACGTCCTTGCGCTGGCGGCGAACCCTGTGCCTTGCATGCGTCATGGCTGATTCCTCCTCCTTACCACAGGCTGGTGCTGCCCAGCCTCTTCGTCACACCGTTGACCAGGATCAGCAGCGCGAAGTTGATCACGTTGTTGAACAGGTTCACCGCGGTGGACACGGAATACTGGCTGTTCTTCAGGCCCATCTTGTACACGTAGGTGGCGATGACCTCGCTGGTCTGCATGTTCAGGTCGTTCTGCATCAGGAAGACCTTCTCGAAGCCCACGTTCATCAGGTTGCCCGCCCGGAGGATCAGCATGATGCAGGCCGTGGGGAGGATCAGCGGCAGGTCGATGTAAATCAGCTTCTGCCAGCGGGAGGCGCCGTCCACCGTGGCGGCCTCGTAGAGCGTGGGGTCAATGGAGGACAGCGCCGCCAGGAAGATGATGGAGTCCCAGCCCGCGTGCTGCCAGATGTCCGACCACACATACAGGCTGGGGAAGGCGGAGGCCATGCCCATCAGGTTGGGCGCCTGCTTGCCGAATACCCCGCAAATGGTGCCGATCAGCCCCGTGGAGGGGGACAGCCAGATGAGCAGCAGACCCACCATGACCACCGTGGAGATGAAGTGCGGCAGGTACAGGATGGTCTGGAAGCCCTTGCGGAAGCGCTTGGCGGTGATCTGGTTGATCATCAGCGCCAGCATGATGGGAATGGGGAACCCCGCCAGCATGCTGTACAGGCTCAGCCAGATGGTGTTGCGGATGGTGGTCTTGCACTGGAAGGAGTTGAAGAACCGCATGAAGTTCTTCATCAGCGGCTGGGACCAGGGGCTGCCCATGATGCCCAGGGAGTTCTTGTAGTCCTTGAAGGCGATGATGATGCCGTACATGGGCTTGTAGGCGAACATCATCAGAAGCACGAAGGAGGGCAGCAGGAGCAGGTACAGGCCCCAGTTGCGTGTGATACGCCGCAGGGCAGGGTAACGGTTCAGCTGCATGGGATCGCCCCTTTACCGGTTATTAGGTTTAACGCTTAACTTAACTATAATATAGCATAGCCGTCCGCTGGTGTCAAGTAGCGTTTGAAAATTATTTTGGTTTCGGTCATTTCCCATTCTTTCCGTGCTGATTCCTTGGCTGATTTGCTCAATACAGTGTATGCGGCACAGCTGCCCGTCATGCCTCCCGGAGGAAACGCCGCCGCAGATTTTCCGCATCATCCGTTGAGCGTTTTACCCATTTCGCCATTGCCAATCCATCAATCTTATGGTATAGTAAGGAAAGAAAGCCCGCCGGAGCCCGACCGCCCCGGGGGAAGTTGAGGCATATGCATGACCACGCTCAAGGAAATCGCCCAGGCCGCCGGCGTCAGCATGACCACGGTATCCAACGTCATCAACGGCAAGTTCAACCGCGTCTCCGCCGACACCGTGGAGCGCATCCAGGCGCTCATCAGCCAGTCCGGCTACGTGCCCAACCAGGCGGCCCGCTCCCTGGCCCAGCGGGAGAGCCATGTGGTGGCGGTGATCGTCCAGGCCAGCGAGAACGAGAACATCTTCCGCAACCCCTATGCCGCGGAGTACGTGGGCGCCCTGACCATGGAGCTGCACCGCAACGGCTATTATCCCCTGATCCGCTTCACCGACGATTACCGGGACGTGGAGGCGGATCTGCGGGGCTGGAACGTGGCGGGGGCCATCTTCAGCGGCACCTTCAGCCGCCACCTGCAGAACATCCACTCCCTGAAAACCGTCCCCACCGTGCTCACCGACTGCTACTTCCGCATCCCCGGGGTGAACCATGTGGGCGTGGACGACGACGCGGGCGGGCAGATGGCCGGGGATTACCTGGCCCGGATGGGCCACCGGCGCGTGCTCTTCCTGGCCAACAGCCTGCAGGACAGCGACGTGGACCAGCACCGGCTGCAGGGCTTCCGCGCCGGGCTGGCCGCCCACGGCGTCACCCTGGAGGACCGCTTCGTCCTGCCCCAGCCCGTTTCCCCGGAAAGCGCCGGGGAGCTGGCCGCGCTCCTGCGGGAGCCCGACGCGCCCACGGCCATCTTCTGCACCGCGGACAGGATCGCCGCCCAGCTGATGCAGCTGCTGTGCGCCCAGGGCTTCCGGGTGCCGGAGGACATCTCCGTCCTGGGCTTTGACAACCTGCCCCTGTCGGAGATCACCCAGCCTCCCCTCACCACCCTGGCCCAGGATATTGACCAGAAGGCCCGCCTGGTGGTGGACATGCTGCTGCGCCACATCCGGCAGGACACCCTGGCCCCGGAGCGGACGCTGCTGGGGGTATGGCTGGTGGAGCGGCAGAGCGTGCGGCGCATCGGTCCGCCGGTGGAGGCCGCAGAGTAATCCCGCGCACAGACAACACAAGCCGGAGGAGCATGCTGCTTCTCCGGCTTTGCTGTTGGGTACGCCGCCATTGATACCAGGGGATCGCACCGATCCCCCGCGCGCGGAACCCCCGCTGCCATCCCTGGCATGACAAAGGCCAGAGAAACGTCCTGTTCCTCCAGCCTTGTCGTATTCAGCTGACAGCCGCTCAATCCTCCCGGTGCATCAGCGCCGCGCCCGCGCTGAAGGCGTCGGCCACCTTCTCGCCCAGCACATGATAGGCGCTGTTGGCCGGGTCGAAGGCGATGGGCTTCAACCTCGCCGGGTCAATGTTCCCCTGCCCGTCCAGGATGCGCTCCTCGGCGCAGACGTTCACAATGCGCCCCACCATCCGGCAGCTCTCCGGGTCGTAGCTGACCAGGGTGCACTCCAGGGCCAGGGGCAGCTCGTCCACCAGGGGCGCGTCCACCAGGGCGCTCCTGGTGGTGTGGAAGCCCGCCCGGGCCACCTTGTCCGGCACGTCGCTGCCGGATACCATGCCCACGTAGTCGCAGGCCGCCGCCTGATCTGCCGTGCCCACGCTGACGGTGAAGGCCTTCCGATGGAGGATGTTGCGCACCGTCTGATGCTCCCCGCTCAGGCACATGGAGATCTCGTCCGCCTCGCTGATGCCGCCCCAGGCCGCGTTCATCAGGTCCGGCACGCCGTTTTCGTCATAGGAGCCGATCATCAGCACCGGCTGGGGATACAGATACGTCTTGACGCCAAAGCTCTTTCGCATGCTTCATGCCTCCTGTTTTCTTCATGCTGCTTTCCTGCCGTTACCTCTGCCGTCCCCGGGCCGCAACCTCCTCCCGCTGGCGGCAGATGTCCGCCCACCGGGGCAGCTTATCCAGCGCCCGGGCGAAGTCCCGCATGGCCCCGGGGATGTCGATCTTCTGCGGGCAGATCCTCGCGCACCGCCCGCAGCCAATGCAGGCGGAGGGCCGCTTGTCCTCCGGCAGGGCCTCGATGCGCATGCCGGCGTTCATGGCCGGAGCCACGCGCACCTCGTTGTACACCGAAAGCAGGGCGGGGATGTCCAGCCCCATGGGGCAGCCCGCGCAGCAGTAGCGGCAGGCGGTGCAGGGCACGCCGTCCTTCATGCCCTCGGCAATGGCCATGAGCGTCTGCCTTTCCGCCGGGGACAGGGGCCTTCTCTCCCGGAAGGTGCGGACGTTCTCCCGCATCTGCTCCATGTCCGACATGCCGCTGAGGATCATCGTCACCCCCGGCACCTCCTGCAGGAAGCGGAAGGCCCAGGCGGCGGGGCTTTCCTCCGGGCGCAGGGCGCGCAGCGCGGCCTCGCCTTCCTCCGGCAGCTTCGCCAGCCGGCCGCCCCGGACGGGCTCCATCACCCACACGGGGATGTGCCGCTCGTTGAGCAGCTGCACCTTCGCCGCCGCATCCTGCAGCGTCCAGTCCAGGTAGTTCAGCTGAATCTGGCAGAACTCCATCGCATCGCCGCAGCGGTCCAGGAAATCCCGCAGGCAGTCCACCCCGCCATGGCTGGAGAAGCCCAGATGCCGGATCCGCCCCCGCCGCTTCTGCTCCACAAAATAGTCCACAACGCCCCAGCGGGGGTCGGTGTAGGTGCGGATGGAGTTCTCATACACATTGTGCAGCAGGTAGAAGTCGAAATGCTCCACGCCGCACTTCTCCAGCTGCTCCTCGAAGATCCCGGCGGGGTCGTAGCGGGAGGCAATCTGATGCCCGGGATACTTGGTGGCCAGGTTCCACGTCTCCCGGGGATAGTCCCGCAGCACACGGCCGATGATCCGCTCCGACTCGCCCCCGTGGTAGGGGTAGGCCGTGTCGAAGTAGTTCACCCCGTTTTCCATGGCGTGGGCGACCATGGCCCGCACCTGGTTTTCATCCACCGCGCCGTCCGCCTGAAGCGGCAGGCGCATGGTGCCAAAGCCCAGCAGCCCCAGATGCTCCCCCTGAAAAATGCTGTCAATCATGCTTGCTTCCTCCGTGGTTCAGACACTTGCATCCATTCTCCTGCGGATGTACAATCAGTATAGCACCCGGTAGCAGCTACCGGTCAAGGGCCGCAGGGCGGAAAGGAAGGATTTTTTTGTATACGATGAAGGAGGCCTGCCGGCAGGTGGGCATGGGCTACGAGGCGCTGAAGTTCTACTGCAACGAGGGGCTTGTGCCGGGGGTGAAGCGGGACGACCACAACCGCCGCATCTTTGACGAGGACGACATTGCCTGGATCCGCGGGCTGACCTGCCTGAAGAAGTGCGGCATGAGCATGGAGCAGATGAAGGCCTACCTGCTCCTGTGCCAGCGGGGCATAGAAAGCATCCCGGAGCGGCAGGCCCTGCTGGCGCAGCAGCGGGAGACGCTGCTGGCCCGGCAGGCGGAGCTGCAGGCCAGCCTGGACTTCATCGACCGCAAGCAGCAGTTCTACCGGGACGTGCTGGAAGGCCGCTCGCCCTATCACAGCCATCTGCGCCCGAAGGCCACCGCGAAGGACTGACCTGGCAGCCAAAGGCCGGCATCCCCACAGGGAGAATGCCGGCCTTCGCTGTCTCCGGCGCAGGGCATGACGCACGCTTCCTGCCCTCATGTTCTTCGCATCCATGCAGGAGCTCCCTGCGTCCATGCATCATGCGGAGCTACGGATACAAAAAGGGACAGCCCGCGCAACTCGCAGACTGTCCCGGGAAACCGAAGGGTCAGGGAACTCAGGCCTGGGCCTTGGCCTGCTTCTTCAGCAGCTCCTTCAGGCCGTCGACCACCAGGATGATGGCCAGGATGATCACAGGCACGATGATGATGCACTGCAGGCCCTCCTTGCCGAAGGCGCCGGTACCGGCCATCAGCAGGGACACGTTGGTGCAGAAGGACATGACCAGGGAGGTCATGGTGGCAGCCAGCATGAAGAACATGGGGATCAGGAACATCTTGTTGTTCTTGCCCATGTGCTTGAACCACACGGAGCAGGCCAGGAAGGCGGGCACGGCCACCAGCTGGTTGGCAGCGCCGAACAGGGGCCAGATCTTCTGATAGCCGGCGCTGGCCAGGGCGGCGGACAGCACGACGGTGATCAGGGTCGCCACATACTTGTTGTTGAAGACCTTCTTCACGGACTCAGAGGCGTCCTCGAACAGCTCCTGGAAGATCATGCGGCCCAGACGGGTGGCGGAGTCCAGGGAGGTCAGGCAGAAGGCGGAGTAGGCCAGGGCGATGACGGTGGCGCAGGTGTTCTCGGGCAGGCCGACGGTCGCCGCGAAGGACGCGATGCCGCGGGAGAAGATGGCCGCGGGGGTCGCGCCGGAGGTCTGCATCTGCTGGCCCACAGCGGAGCCCACAGCCACCAGGGTGATGACCGCCAGCACGCACTCGATGAGCATGCCGCCGTAGCCGATCAGCTTGGCGTCCTTCTCATTGGTCAGCTGCTTGGAGGTGGTGCCGGAGGCGATCAGGCTATGGAAGCCGGAGATGGCGCCGCAGGCGATGGTGATGAACAGCACGGGGAAGATGGGCTTGCCATTCACGACGAAGCCGTTGAAGGCGGGAATCGCCATGTCGGGCCGGGCCGCGCCGATGCCGATCACAGCCAGGATGATGATGCCGTAGAGCAGGAAGGAGTTCAGGTAGTCACGGGGCTGGAGCAGGATCCACACCGGCGCCACGGAGGCGATGAAGATGTACACCAGGGTGACCATCATCCAGGTGTTCTTGCTCACACCCATGATGGGGAAGTTGATGCCCACGGCAATACAGCCGCACAGCAGGGCCACGCCCACCAGGGTGTTGACCAGGGTGTTGTTGTTGCGGCGCTGCAGCAGGCCGAAGAGGATGGCCAGGGGGATGAACAGCAGGGAGGCCGTCGCCACGGAGCCGGCGGAGCGGGCATTCTGGTCCGCCACAGCCACAGCCGCGTCATAGGCTTCCTGATTCAGCACGCCCTCCACCATGTAGGCTTCCTGGTTCACCGTCGCGGGGACGGAGGCGAAGGTGCCGGCCACGATGTCGCCGAAGGCCGCCACCACCAGCAGCAGCACCAGGAACACGAAGATGTTGAAGATCAGCTTGGACTTGCGGCCGATGTGCTTCTCAATCACCTCGCCGATGGACTTGCCATCGTGGCGGATGGAAGCGAACAGGGCGGAAAAGTCCTGCACGCCGCCGAAGAAGATGCCGCCGATCACGATCCACAGCAGCACCGGGATCCAGCCGAAGAACGCGGCCTGGATGGGGCCGGTGATGGGGCCCGCGCCGGCGATGGAGGAGAAGTGATGGCCCAGCAGCACCGCGGGGCTGGCAGGCACGTAGTCGTTGCCGTCGTTCTTTTCAACGGCCGGGGTCTTGCGCTTGGGGTCGATGCCCCACTGCTTGCACAGCCAGGCGCCGTAGGTCGCGTAGGCAACCAGGAACAGCACGATGGCGATGACCAGAATGAGGAAACCGTTCATCTTTTTCCCTCTCCCTTGAGTGAAAATTTATCCGAAACCGTCCTTGTCGACGGGTCAGACCAGGTTCATGCCTGCTCCCTGCGCAGGCGGGTGCTCCGGGCCGTCCTCCCGGCTCAGGTCTGCGGCGCGTCCGCAGGCCTTTCCTTCAGGAGCCGCTGGAAGTGCCTGCGCATTTCCTTGCCCTGGGCGTTGAAGGCCATCTTCCCGGTGCTCGTCTCCACCGCCAGCGCCCGGCCCGTGGCCCAGCCGCGGAGGCTGAAGCGGTAGTTCTTCGTGAAGCGCAGCCTCCGCACCGCCTTGGCGGCCTCCGGCTCCATCCGCCCGCACAGGTACACCACCGTCAGGTAGGAATACATGTGGCCCTCCGGCGGCACGTCCGCCCCGGGATGCACCAGCTCCTTTTCCGCCTCCTCCGTCAGGAAGGAAAACCAGTCCCGCACCATGTCCGCCGTCAGCACGGGCGCGGTGACGAAGATGCAGTGCTCGAAGGCGTTGGCCTGCCACACCACCCATTTCTTGCTGAGCATGTAGCGGGAATTCATGGCCCGCAGCTGCGCCAGGGCCTCCACCCGCCGGGAGGCCACCTGCGCGTCCCGGGTGATGTCATAGTTGCTTGCAAAGGACGCAAGCGTCCTGTCCAGCAGCTGCGCCGTGTCCATCGGCCTGCCTCCTTGCTTCCGGGCTCAAAAAAGCCCGCCTCCTGCCTTTGCAAGAGACGGGCTGTCACCCGCGTTACCACTCCTGTTGCCGCCCCGGTGGGGATCGGCCTCTCCGCCGCGCCGTTTGCCGGCGCGCTCCCCTGTAACGCAGGGACAACGTTCGCACCTACTGGGCCCTCAGGGCCGTTGGGCGCGACTGCTCGTGAGGGAGGCGTAGCCCGGCCGCTTCATGCCTTGCACCATCCGGCATTTCTCTGGGGAAGAAGGCGGGGCCCGTGTGTCTCAGTCAGCGCATTTTGTCTGAATTGGATCACACAAAAAATAACACCTTTTCCCCTTTTCTGTCAATGCCTTCCCGGGCAAAAACACGAAAAGAACAGTCGCCCGGTGGACTTTATTTCATTGCAGTCCCTGCCTGCGCACACAGCGGAAATAGTACGGCACCTGCACCAGCAGCATGACCGTCCACCCCGCGCAGCAGGCGAAGGTGATGCCCAGGATGCCCATGGAGGGCGCCAGGAGGTAGGTGAAGATCACCCGCAGGGTGGTCTGGATGCAGGTGCCCAGCAGGGTCATCTTCATCATGCCCATGCCCCGGTAGAAGCCCTGCACGCCGTTGGTCATGGCGGGCCACAGGTAGAACAGCGCCATGGAGAGCAGATACCGGCTGCCCAGGGCGATGACCTCCGCGCTGCCCTCCCCGGTGACGAACCAGCTGACGATGTGCTCCCGGAAAAGCAGCGTCGCCGTGCCGATCAGCACCCAGTAGCAGGCCTCCAGCATCAGCCCCCGGCGGAACCCTGCCCGGATGCGCTCCTTCTTCTCCGCGCCCCGGTTCTGGGCCACGAAGGTGGTGATGGCGTGGGAGATGCTCTGCTCCGGGGTAAAGGCGAAGTCATCCACCCTTGTGCAGGCGTTGAAGGCGGCGATCACATTCACGCCCAGGGCGTTGACCTGCCCCTGGATCAGCAGCTTGCCAATGGGCTGCACGGCCTGCTGCAGGGCGGTGACGCTGCCGTACTGCAGGGTGGTTTTCAGCAGCGAAGGGTCGATGCGCCATTCCTCCTTCTTCAGGCAGAGCAGGGGCACCCTCCGGCGAATATAGATGAAGCTCAGCGCCGCCGAGGCCGCCTCGGCGATCACCGTGGTGGTGGCCGAGCAGACGATGCCGAAGCCCAGCATGCCGATGAAGATCAGATCCAGCACAGCGTTGAGGCAGGAGGAGAACATGAGGAACTTCAGCGGCGTTTTGCTGTCGCCCACGGACTTGAGGGCCTGGGCCAGGGCATTGTAAAAGTAGGTGAAGGGCGCGCCCAGGAAGGTGATGCGCAGATAGGCGGCGGTGATGTCCTCAATATCCGCCGGGACGTTGAGCAAACGCAGGATGGGCCGCGTCAGCATGAAGCCCAGCGCCGCCACCGCCAGGGAGAACAGCAGCCCGAAGAGCACGGTGGTGGCCATCTCCCGGCGGAGCTTCTGCTCGTCCTTCGCGCCGAAGAACTGGCTCATCAAAACCCCCGCGCCCATGCAGATGCCGCTGATGCCCAGAATCACCAGGTTCATCACCGGGCTGGCGATGCCCGTGGCCGCCAGGGCCTCCTTGCCGATGAACCGTCCGGCGATGATCGCATCCACCGCGTTGTAGGCCAGCTGGAAGCAGCTGCCCGCCACCAGCGGCAGCGCGTAGCCGATCAGCTGCCGGGTGATGGGCCCCCGGGTCATATCCGTTGCAGCCATAACGATTTCCCCTTTCACAAATGTCCTGTGGGATATTGGGCGCGGTGAGCGCGTTTTCCTGCCGGATGGGAAAATCTTTCCCGCCCCCCGTTGACGCGGATGCCATTCCCGGCTACAATGGTTTCAGGATATGTCCCATCCCCATGACACAGCATGATAACAGCAGGAGGAACACCCCCATGAAAAAAGCGTCCATGATTCTGGACAGGGACTACCGCATCGGTCCAATCGACCCGCGCATCTACGGCTCCTTCATCGAGCATCTGGGCCGCGCCGTTTACGGCGGCATCTATGAGCCCGGCCATCCCACCGCCGACGAGAACGGCTTCCGCCGGGACGTGATGGACATGGTCCGGCGTCTGGGCGTGCCGGTGGTGCGCTATCCCGGCGGCAACTTTGTCTCCGGCTTCAACTGGGAGGATTCCATCGGCCCCCGGGAGAGCCGCCCCGCCCGCCTGGATCTGGCCTGGTTCACCACGGAAACCAACGAGGTGGGCCTGCACGAGTTCGACCGGTGGTGCAAGGAAGCCGGCGCGGAGATGATGTACGCCGTCAACCTGGGCACCCGCGGCCCCGACGCGGCCCGCAACGTGGTGGAATACTGCAACCATCCCTCCGGCACCTACTGGAGCGACCTGCGCATCAAAAACGGCGCGAAGGATCCCATGAACATCAAGCTCTGGTGCCTGGGCAACGAGATGGACGGCCCCTGGCAGATCTGCGCCAAGACCGCCGTCGAGTACGGCCGCACCGCCAACGAGGCCGCCAAGCTGATGAAGTGGGTGGATCCCTCCATCGAGCTGGTGGCCTGCGGCTCCTCCGGCTACCATATGCCCACCTTCGGCGACTGGGAGTACCAGATGCTCACCGAGTGCTACGAGAACATCGACTACGTTTCCCTGCACCGCTACTACGACAACAAGACCAACAACACCCCCGACTTCCTGGCCCGCAACATGGATCTGGACGGCTTCATCAGAACCGTGGTGTCCATCTGCGACGCGGTGGGCGGCAAGAAGCACAGCAAGAAGAAGCTGAACCTCTCCTTCGACGAGTGGAACGTGTGGTATCACTCCAGCGAGCAGGACAAGGAGATCGTCAAGCAGGGCCGGTGGAACCGTGCGCTGCCCCTGCTGGAGGACATTTACAACTTTGAGGATGCGCTGCTGGTGGGCGCGATGCTCATCACCTTCCTGCGCAACGCCGACCGCGTGAAGGTGGCCTGCCTGGCCCAGCTGGTGAACGTCATCGCCCCCATCATGACCCGCAACGGCGGCGGCGTATGGGCCCAGACCATCTACTGGCCCATGATGCACGCCTCCAAATACGGCCGCGGCGAGGCCCTGCGTCCCATTGTGAAGAGCCCCGCCTACGACTGCACCGACTACACCGGCGTGCCCTACCTGGACGCCACCGCCACCCTGGGGGACGACGGCAGCGTGACCATCTTCGCCGTGAACCGCGACCTGGAGGAGGGCATGGAGCTGTCCGCCGACCTGCGGGCCTTCGGCAGGCTCCGGGTGGAGGAGCACATTGTGCTGCACCATGACGACATGAAGGCCGTCAACACCGAGGCGAACCCCGGCAACGTTTCCCCCGTGACCCTGCACGACGGTCAGGTGGACGACGGTCGTCTGACCATCGTGACCCCCGCCGCCAGCTGGAACGTGATCCGCCTGGTGCCGGTAAAGTGAGGGCGCGAGGCAGGGGGAAGGGGAACTTTCCTGGAGGAAAGCTTCCCCTCCCCCTGCACCCCCTTCCCTTCAAAGGACTTCGGCGACTTTCCATGCATCTGATTCGGTGCTTTGACGCAAACGCCGTCCGCTCAAGGGGCCCAACCCTTGAACGGACGGCGTTTTGCTGCGCTTCGGTCATGTGGGAAAATAGGCGGTGGGCGGGGTCATTCCATGCGCCAGGACATGCGCTCCCGGGCGTCCATGTCCAGCCAGCGGAAGGTGCCGCCCTCCAGCGTCATATAGCCGTGCCAGCTGCCTGCCTTGGGGATGGACACGCTGCCCGGGTTCAGCACCTGCACGCCTTGCGCCGTCTCGCAGCAGGGGATGTGGGTATGGCCGTGGATCAGCACGTCCCCCGGACACAGGGGCGGCAGGTGCCCGGCGTTGTACACATGGCCATGGGTCAGGTAGATCAGCCGCTTTCCCTCCGGGATGACCGCGTAGTCCGCCATCACCGGGAAGTCCAGCACCATCTGATCCACCTCGGCCTCGCAGTTGCCCCGCACGCACAGGATGCGCTCCCTGAGCGGGTTCAGCAGGGCGATGACCTCCTTGGGCGCGTAGCCCTCGGGCAGGTCGTTGCGGGGGCCATGGTAGAGGATGTCCCCCAGGAGGATCAGCCGGTCGGCCTGCTCCCGGTGGAAGGCCTCCAGCAGGCGGCGGCACCACGGGGCCGAGCCGTGGATGTCCGAGGCAATCAGCCATTTCATGTGTATCATCCTTTCTGCGCAAAAGCCGCCCGGGGTCAGCCGGACGGCTCAGTTGGTCAAAGAAGTGTAGGCAAGGTCGCAGGCAAAGCCTTCCCCTCTGGGGAAGGTGGCCGAGCACAGCGAGGCCGGATGAGGTCGTTCCTCATGCTGCATTCCGAACCTGCCGTTTCCAACGCGGGCGAACTTCGTCGCCTGCTCGGAAACTCGCTTGTCTTTTAGGGAACGCTGGGCTGCCGCCCAGACCTGCGCAGGGGCTAACGCCGCCCCTGCACCCGCGCAAGGAGCTTCGCCCCTTGACCCGTTTTCGCTTCGCGCTCCATGGGAGTGGTTTTTAACGCTTCAATCCCAGCTTTTCTGCGGCGGGGTCAATGTCCAGCGTGGCAAAATAGTCCTGGGCCGTTTCCGCCCGGCGGATCAGCCGGAAGGAGCCATCCTCCTGCCGCAGCACCTCCGCCGAGCGCAGGCGGCCGTTGTAGTTGTAGCCCATGGCATGGCCATGCGCGCCGGTATCGTGGATGACCACCACGTCCCCCATGTCGATGCGGGGCAGCGCGCGCTCCACGGCGAACTTGTCGTTGTTCTCGCACAGGGAGCCGGTCACGTCGTACACATGGTCGCAGGGCCAGTCCCGCTTGCCGCAGACGGTGATGTGGTGGTACGCGCCGTACATGGCGGGGCGCATCAGGTTGGCGGCGCAGGCGTCCAGGCCGATGTAGTGGCGGTAGGTGTCCTTGCGGTGGATGGCGTGGGTTACCAGCCAGCCGATGGGGCCGGTCATCCAGCGGCCCAGCTCGGTCTTGATGGCCACGCCGCCCTGGGGGAAGATTTCCTCATACACCCGGCGCACGCCCTCGCCCACGGCCATGATGTCGGTCTTTTCCTGCTCCGGGCGGTAGGGGATGCCCACGCCGCCGGACAGGTTGATGAAGGCCAGGGTCAGGCCGGTTTCCGCCGCCAGATCCCGCCCGCAGGTGAAGAGAATCTTCGCCAGGGTGGGGTAGTAGCCGTTGTCGACGGTGTTGCTGGAAAGGAAGGCGTGCAGGCCGAACTTCTTCACGCCCAGGGCCTTGAGCCGCCTGAGGCCCTCCTGCAGCTGGGCGTAGGTAAAGCCGTACTTGGCCTCGCCGGGGTTGCCCATGATGGTGGTGCCAATGGAGAAATCCCCGCCGGGGTTGTAGCGGCAGCAGATGGTCTCCGGGATGCCGCCGTGCTTCTCCAGCACATCAATGTGGGTGATGTCGTCCAGGTTGATGAACGCGCCCAGCCGGGAGGCGTAGTCGAACTCCTCCGGGGGCATGGCGTTGGCGGAGAACATGATGTTCCGCCCGCTGAAGCCGCAGGCCTCCGCCAGCATCAGCTCCGTCTCGGAGGAACAGTCCACGCCGCAGCCCTCCTCCTTCAGCACCCGCAGGATGGCCGGGTTGGGCAGGGCCTTCACGGCGAAATACTCCTCAAAATCCTCGCACCAGGAAAATGCCTTGTTCAGATCCCGGGCATTCTGCCGCAGGCCCGCCTCGTCATAAAGATGGAAGGGGGTGGGGAATTCGGCGGCCGCCTGCTGGAAAACCTCGTCGGACAGGGAGAAATTCGGCATCTATCGTCACTCCATTGAGCATAATAAGCCATACGGCGGAAACAATGTAGCACACAAACGCGCGGGATGCAAGTTTTTCTGTTGTTTCTGCAAAGTTGGGGAGCATTCGGCCCGCGTCCTGACCCAAACAGGCCATGGATGCGGAGGGAGGCCATCCATCCTGCAAATTGTCTCCATCCCGCCGTCAGAAATACCGGGAGGGCCGGCGGAGGAAAGCATCCTCCGTCAGGGGCGTGAAGCCGTTTTTCTCATAGAAGGGCGCGATGTCCCGGGTGGTCTGCACCAGCCACTCGGAATCGGGATAGTGCGCCCGGCACCGGCGCAGCAGCTCACTGCCGATGCCCCGGCCCTGCCAGGCAGGCTCCACCGCCAGGTCATACACCACGGAGCGCACGCAGGTATCGCTGAGCACCCGCACCGCGCCCACCAGCCGCTCGCCCTCCCAGGCAGAGACCACCAGGGTGCTGTGGCGGAAGGGTGCATTGAAGCTGCGGCGCAATTCCTCGGGGCAGTCGTCACCGGCCCAGCCCACGGCCCGGAACAGCCGGAACAGCTGGTCGCCCGGGAGATCCTTGCGTTCCTCGTCATAGACCATCATGGCGGCCTCCTTGCGGTTCTCATGGTGCTTGCGGGGCCTATCGCCGGGGGGGCGCATCAGCCAATCACCCGGAGGTGAGGTCGGAGCCGCAGCCTCGCCGACTGCCATCGTGTCCGGGGAGCCGGGATCCTATCGGCCGCTCGGAGACGGAAGCACACCTTCCGCAGGCGGTGTTCCCGCAACGCAACACGGTTCGCAGCCGCCATTTGGACATAATGAAAGCGCCATCCGACTGGACGGCGCTTGCTGGCAATCTGCCTTTCCTCTGGAGCGGGTGACGGGAATCGGACCCGCGTAGCCAGCTTGGAAGGCTGGAGCTCTGCCATTGAGCTACACCCGCATGTGGAGCGGTAGACGGGGCTCGGACCCGCGACCTCCACCTTGGCAAGGTGGCGCTCTACCAACTGAGCTACTACCGCATGTTCCACGTATCTTTGGGGTGCGAAGGAAACTGTGCGGACGATGAGACTCGAACTCATACGCCCTGGGACACCAGATCCTAAGTCTGGCGCGTCTGCCATTCCGCCACGTCCGCACACAACCCCGCTTTGGAAGGCAGATGGGAATGACCCATTGGAGATTCGAACTCCAGACACCTTGATTAAAAGTCAAGTGCTCTGCCAACTGAGCTAATGGGTCATACATGCTGGGGTGGCAGGGCTCGAACCTGCGAATGCGGGAGTCAAAGTCCCGTGCCTTACCACTTGGCTACACCCCATCGCAGGTAACTGGGCCGCTGTACAGCAGCAGACCGGGGAAAATGGGGTGAGTAGTGGGACTCGAACCCACGGTCTTCAGAGCCACAATCTGACGCGTTAACCAACTACGCTATACCCACCATATGATGCGCGCCTGGAGGGGCTCGAACCCCCGACCCACGGCTTAGAAGGCCGTTGCTCTATCCAACTGAGCTACAGGCGCAGGCCGCAGACCAGATTCCTCCAAATGGGCGTGCCAGCAGCGGCAACCGCAAGCGTCAACCGCTGACAGTGATAGATTATAGCATCCCCGGCGGCTCCTGTCAAGCGGTTTTTCCTATTTCATCAAAAAATCCTTCCGCGTTACAGCACGTCCCACGTGTCCGGCTGCCACAGCGCCACCTGCCCTGCCTGCCGGGTCTTCTTCACGTCGATCAGCCGCTGGTTCCGGCTCCCGCAGAACTTCAGCTCCAGGCTCTTTTGCGCCAGGATGAACGGCCCGTCCACCAGCACATCCACCGCGTCCAGCAGCGCCAGCCGTGCCGGGTCGGCCTCCTGCAGCAGCTTCTCCCACGTATACCCGGTGTAGCACCACACGCTCATGCCCAGCCCATGGGCCGCCTCGGCCAGCGCGCGGCAGGCCTCCGGCTGGCAGAAGGGCTCCCCGCCGGACAGCGTGATGCCGTCCAGCAGCGGATTCTCCCGCACCTGCCGGAGGATGGTGTCCGTATCCACCACGCGCCCGCCCTCGAAGTCATGGCTTTGCGGATTATGGCACCCGGGGCAATGGTGGGGGCACCCCTGGGTAAAGATGGTATACCGGTACCCCGGCCCATCCACGATGGAGTCGTTGACGGTACCTGCGATGCGGATTTCCATGGTTGGCTCCTTTCGTGTGAGGGGGGAGGGACGCTGGGGCTCCTCGCCCCAGGCCCTCGCCAAAGAGCCTTCGGCTCTCTGGACTCTCATTCGGGGGGGATGCAACTTGGGTCGAAGGCCCGGCGCGCGGAGGGCGCGCCGGGCTTGCGGGGGTCACGCCTCGCAACGGGCGAGGCGCGACGCGGAGCATGGAGGCT
>JBJEUJ010000404.1:0-3336 GCA_051883775.1 Aristaeellaceae bacterium
TGAGGTCTTCTTTGGTGTTGCACTTGCTTGACAATCTACCATCGCCCCTTGACCCGTTTTCGCTGGCGCGCTCCATGGGGGGGACTTAGCGCAGGGCTTCCTGCAGCACGGCCATGTTCTGGCGCATCATGTCCTCGTAGTAGGTCAGGGGGATGTTCTCCTCCGGGCCGGTGACCACCGGGTCCAGCTCATACACCGGCGCGCCGGTCTCGGCGGACAGGGTGCGGGCGGCCATATCGTCGTACTGGGGCTCCACGAACAGCGGCGGCGCCCCCAGGCTGCGCACCACCTGTACCAGCTCCGCCAGCCGGGCGGGGGACAGCGCGTCCCCGGGCTCCCGGTTCACCACGGCGGCCACGTTCAGCCCGTAGGCCTGGGCGAAGTAGGGGAACGCCTCGTGGAAGGTGATGATGTCCCTGTGGGGCAGCCCGGCCAGCCCCTCGGCCAGCTCCGAATCCAGGGCGGCCAGGCGGGCCAGGTAGGCGTCCCGGTTGGCGGCGATGGCCTCGGCATGCTCCGGCAGGGCGGCGATCAGCCCCTCGGCCAGGTTGTTCACCATGATCTGCGCGTTGGCTGCGTCCAGCCAGATGTGCGCGTTGTAGCTGCCGTCGTCGTGGTCGTGATCCTCGTCGTGGTGATCGTGACCGTCGATGACCACGCCCTCCACCTCCGCGTCCAGCAGGGGGACGCCCTCGGAGGCATCCACCACCGGCAGGGTGGGGAAGGCGTCCGTCACCCCGGGCAGGAAGCTCTCCATGCCCGCGCCGTTGATCAGGAACACGTCCGCCTGGGCCAGCTTCTTCATGTCGCCTGTTTGAAGCTGGTAGTCGTGCAGGCAGCCGGTGCCGGGGGCGGCCAGGTTGTGCACCTCCACGCCGTCGATGCCGTCGGTCAGGTTCAGGGTGAAGAGGTAGATGGGGTAGAAGGAGGTGACCACCGTCTCCGCCAGGGAGGCGGCGGGCAGGGCCAGCAGCGCCAGCAGGATGCAGACAATTCGTTTGAGTTTCAGCATGGGGTATCCTTTCCTTATCCAAATGAGTTTCCGGGCCATGAAGGAGAACGAATCTCCCGCCGGTTTCCCTGCATGGCAGGGGCGTTATGCTTCCCGGGGGAGCCAGGCCTCGTAGCGTGCGGGAGGATAGCCGGTGCGGATCACCCGGGCCATGAGGGCCTTTTCCTCCGGGGACTGGAAATCGTCGTACCGCTCGTAGAGCACCCGCATGGCGCTGAGGGAGCCGGCCCGGATGGAATAGTCCTTGAGGGTCTGGTAATTGACGGAATACACCGTCATCTGGATGAAGAGGGCGTAGAGCGCATCGTCGGCGATCTCGGGCAGGTCGCTGAGGCGGATGCGGGTGAAGGCGCCGTCGTCCAGCCGGACGGTCATGGAGGGGCCGAGGATATTGTACAGGGCGTTGAAGAGCGTGTTGGCCAGCCGCTCGGCCAGCATTTCGAGGGTGTCCCGGTAGGAGGCGTAGCCTCGCAGCACCTGGGCCGCCTGCTCCGCAATGTCCGTGCCGTCCACCATATCCGTGCCCAGGCGGGGCTGCAGCGCCCGCCGCACATCCGAGGTTCTGATGATTGCAGGCATTCCCCGTGCCTCCCTCCGCATGCGTTTCCGCTATCAGTGACCATTCGACATGGCGGCGGGCAAATCCTTGCGCAGGCTCCGCCTTTGCCGCAAAAAAGGTGCGGGCGGGGGCCGCAGAATATTTTTTGCGGCGCAGGCAAGGCCGGAGGGTGTGTAAAGGATGCATGAATATGCAATATGACGTATACGCCGGAGCCGCCGACCGAAATATTGTGGTGAAAGCCTGTTCGGCCACAAGCCCTTGCGAGGAAAGTTATCAACAGCCCGGGGCTTCTATGCATCTGGGCTTTTTTGGCGCGGTACTTGACCTGACGGGGCTTTTCATGCTATGATAGCTGCGTTGGGAAAACAGGGAGGAAAGTTTTCCACAGGATGGTTATCCACAGCATGCGTCCGCTTGCGGCCGTATGCTTTTTTCACCCATTGTATACACGCCGGGAAACCGTGCGACGCGGAGGATGAAGGGCATGGACATGCATGAATTGTGGGACAAAACCTGCGAGAAGCTCAAGGCGGAGCTGAACAGGGCCTCCTACCAGACCTGGATTGAGACGAACCTGACCCCCAAGGCCCTGGAAGGCAACGTGCTGACGCTGATCATTGCCCTGGAGAACATGAAGGTGATGATTACCAACCGCTACGCACCGCTGATCGCCACGTGCCTGTCCCAGGTGGCGGGGCAGCCCATGAGCGTGGAAATCCTCACCAAGGCGGAGTTTGAGAACAAGGACGCCCGCAAGGCTGACACCGCCATGGACGCAGGCACCGTGCAGCTCAACCCCAAGTACACCTTCGACACCTTCGTGGTGGGCAGCGGCAACCGCTTCGCCCACGCGGCGGCCCTGGCGGTGGCCGAATCCCCGGCGGACACGTACAATCCGCTGTTCATCCACGGCGGCGTGGGCCTGGGCAAGACCCATCTCATGCATGCCATCGGCCACTATGTGCAGCAGCAGTACCCGGAGAAGCGCCTGCTCTACATCACCAGCGAGAACTTCACCAACGAGCTGATCTCCGCCATCCAGCAGGGCCGGAACATGGAGTTCCGCTACCGCTTCCGCAACGTGGACATCCTCATGGTGGACGATATTCAGTTCATCGCCGGGCGGGATTCCACCCAGGAGGAGTTCTTCCATACCTTCAACACCCTGCACACCGCCGGCAAGCAGATCATCCTCACCAGCGACCGTCCTCCCCAGGAAATCGCCAAGCTGGAGGAGCGGCTGAAGAGCCGCTTCGCCTGGGGCCTGATTGCCGACATCAAGAAGCCCGACGTGGAAACCCGCATCGCCATCCTGCGGGAGAAGGCCCGGCAGGAGCACATGAACATCCCCGGCGAGGTGCTGGAGCTCATCGCGGCCCATGTGTCCAGCAACATCCGTGAGCTGGAGGGGAGCCTCATCCGCCTCAACGCCTACGCCCAGCTGGTGAACCAGCCCATCACGGTGGAATTGTGCCAGGAGGCCCTGCGGGAGGTGCTGGCCACGCCCAAGACAAGGCAAATCACCGCCCAGGTGGTCATGCAGACCGTCAGCGACTACTACGGTATCACCGTGGACGACATGATCAAGCCTACCCGCCGCCGGGAGATCACCGTGCCCCGGCAGATCGCCATGTACCTGACGCGGGAGATGACCAACATGTCCCTGCCGCAGATCGGCCAGGTGTTCGGCAACAGGGATCACTCCACCGTCCTCCACGCCTGCAAGCAGGTGGAGGGCAGCATCCGCGAAACCCCCAGCATG
>JBJEUJ010000404.1:3436-4863 GCA_051883775.1 Aristaeellaceae bacterium
GCATGGGTTTGTGCCGCCCGGGCGTTGCGCTCGGGCGCGTTTTTGATTATAATAGGGGCAAAGCCACACCGAGGAGGATGCCTATGTCCGCCGTGCATGAACACAGCCTGCCCAATGGAATGACCGTCCTTTGCAGCCGCCAGAACCATCTCCACGCCATGGAGTTCAGCCTCTTTCTCAAGGGCGGCGCCCTGTATGAGAACCGGCAGAACCAGGGAATCTGTCATCTGCTGGAGCATCTGTGCTTCCGGGGCCTGGGCCAATGGGACGCTGAGGGCCTGAACAGGCTGATGGTCCGCTTCGGCGCGGAGCTGGACGGCGCCACCTATCCCGAGGGCGTGGTGTTCCGCCTCAAGACCCACCCCCGCTTCTTTGACGAGGTGCTGGGGCTGTTCCTGGCCTTCTTCGCCGATACCCCCTGGACGCAGGAGATGATCGACCGGGAGAAGGAGGTTGTCATCCGGCAGATTGAGCAGGAGGACGTGGACTTCGACGAGGAGGTTTCCCGCCGCTACCGCCGCACCGCCGCCGGAGCCTTTTCCATGATGGGCACGGCGGAGGGCGTCCGCGCCATGTCCGCCGCCACCATCCGCCGCTGGCAGCGGCTGCTGTTTCAGCCCGGGAATGCCTGCCTGTGCATCGCGGGCAATATCTCCGAGGGGATGGAGCAGGCCGCCTGCGACGCCTTTGCGGAGCTGCCCGCCCGCAGCGACGAGCCGCCCTTCGTGCAGACGGTGCCGCTGGGCTTCTGCATGCGGGACAGCCGCAGCGACCTGATCCTGGACGAGGAGGGCGGCCAGGCCAAGGTGCATCTGGCCTTCGACCTGGACGACGACCGGGTCTTCCCCCTGGCGGGCGAGGTGCTCAACGCCATCACCGCCGGGAACAGCGATTCCCTGCTGTTCCAGACCCTGCGGGAGGAAAAGGCCCTGGTGGCGGAGATCGACTCATCCACGGAGGAAATGGGCATGTTCCGCCGCCTGGTCATCCGCTACGACGTGCGGCAGGAGTGCCTGGTGGACAGCCTGAAGCAGGTGTTCACCCTGCTGACAAGGCTGAAAATGTACATCCGTCCCGTGCGGCTGACCCAGACCCGCATGCAGTTTACGGACAACCTGCAGTTCTATCTGGACGACGTGTCCGGTCTTGCCGACCTGATGGGCTGGAGCTGGATGGCGGACGATCTTTCCCGCTGCGACCTGGACGCCCAGGCGCAGATGTATGACGATCTGACCTGCGAGGATCTGCTGGACGCGGCGCAGAGCGTGTTCCGCCCGGAGAACCTGACCATTTCCATCCAGCGGGATCCCGCCGTCACCCCCAGGAACCTCAAGCCCCTGCTGACCGAGCTGCGGGCCATGCTGGCCTAAACCAACTGCAAGGGAACGCGCCAGCGGAAACGGGTCAAGGGGTGAAACCCCTTGCGC
>JBJEUJ010000405.1:0-4849 GCA_051883775.1 Aristaeellaceae bacterium
GGCCCACGATGGCGGCGTATTCCCCCTGGCGGATGTGCAGCGTCACGCCGTGCAGCGCCTCCAGGCTGCCGCCGGAAAGGTCATAGCGCTTGGACAGGTTTTCCGTGCGGATCATGCGATGCCTCCAAAAAAGAAAAGGTTCCGGCCATAGTATGACCGGAACCGCACAACAAAACCCGTCCCATGGAGCGCGTCAGCGAAAACGGGTCAAGGGGCGATGCCCCTTGCGGGGTTTGGGGTGGAACCCCAAGCAGGTCTGGGCGGCAGCCCAGCGTCCCCCTAAATCCAAGCGAGTTTCCGAGCAGGCGCCGAAGGCCGCCCGCGAGGGAAACGGCAGGTTCCGCGTACTGCATCGGAGCAACCTCGTCCCCCCGGAGCCCGCCCCTTCACTGAATCCGCTGGAAATACGCCCGCAGGTTGCCCCCCGCAATGCCCGCGAGGGCCTCCTCGCTGTACCCCATGCGGCGTAGCTCGTTGAACAGGTTGGGCAGATCCCCGGGATGCTCCAGCCCCCGGGGCGCATACTCGATGCCGTCAAAGTCGCTGCCCAGGCCCACAATCTCCGCGCCGCCCATCTGGCAGATGGAGTCGATGTGCTCCGCCACCGTGCGGACGGTGGCCTGCCCGTCCTCCGACAGGAAGGCGGGGTAGAAATTCACGCCAATGTACCCGCCGTACTGAACCATGGCTTCGATCTGATCGTCATTCAGGTTGCGGAAGTGGCCGCACAGGCTCCGCACGCAGGAGTGGCTGGCCATGGGCGGACGGCTCCCCCTGGCGAACAGATCCCAGAAGCCCGCCTCGTTCAGGTGGGACACGTCCACCGCCATCCCAACACGCTGCATCTCCCGCGCCACCTGGATGCCGTAGGGCGTCAGGCCCTCAGCGCTGCCGGATTTGGCGGGATGCCCCAGGCGGTTTTCGTTGTTCCAGGTCAGGGCGGCCATGCGCACGCCCCGCTTGCGCCAGGCCTCCACCGTGTGCAGCCCCGCCTCGAAGATTTCGCCGCCCTCCGCCGAGAGCATGAAGCAGCATTCGCCCTCCTGGGCCTGGGCGGGATCGTCCACCTGCCGCAGTCCCGCTGCTTCCAGGGCGGGCAGCTGGGCCAGCTCCGCCTGAACGATGGCCTCCACGTCGCCCCGGTTGCCCTCGGGGCCCGTCCACAGGGCCAGGGTCTGCAGCGTCACGCCGCCCCGGCGCAGCCGCTCGGGGGTGACGGCCAGCCTGCCCGCATGGGCCACGCCCATGGCGAAAAGCGTGTCCGCGTGGGTGTCGGCAATGAACATGCTCACAGCTCCTCGCCGTTCTCGATGGCGGCGATCATGTCGATGCGCCGCTGATGTCGCCCGCCCTCGAACTCCGCGGTCAGCCAGTGGGTGGCGATCATCTTCGCCAGGTCAACGCCCACCACCCGCGCGCCCATGGTGAGGATGTTGCTGTTGTTGTGACGCTTGCTCAGCTCCGCGCTGTACACGTCCGAGCAGGTGCAGACCCGCACGCCCCTGACCTTGCTGGCGGCGATGCCGATGCCGATGCCCGTGCCACAGATCAGGATGCCCCGGTCGCACTCGCCGTCCGCCACAGCCCTGGCGGCGCGGTAGCCGTAGATGGGATAGTCGCAGGACACGGCCTCATTGGTGCCAAAGTCCTTGTAGGTCAGGTTCATGCTGTCCAGCAGCTTCATGATTTCCTTCTTCAGCTCAATGCCGGTATGGTCGCAAGCCAGCGCAATCATGGCAAGCCCTCCTTGTTAGCGATGGGAAGATTCTCTTCCTTTATACGCCGCCGGAAAGGCCAAGTCCTGCCGGAAGCGCGGAAAAACCGATTCCCTTGCGGGACAATGTGTGCTATAATGTCAGCGCTATCATGGAAAAGACTGCGCACCGGTAGTCTTTGGAGGAGGCTTTTATGTCGGAGCATCGTTGTTCCCTGTGTCATATCGGGCTGGAGCATGTGTCCGTGCAGCGGGGCGGGCAGACGCTTTTGCAGGACGTGTCCATGCATGTCCACTGCGGGCAGCTGACTGTGCTCATCGGCCAGAACGGCGCGGGCAAGACCACCCTGGTGCGGGCGCTGCTGGGTGAGCTGCCCCACAGCGGGGCCATCCGCCATGTGGACGACCATGGGCGGGATATTCCCCATGTGCGCATCGGCTATGTGCCCCAGCATCTGGTGTTTGACCGGGAGATGCCCCTGACGGTGGAGGACTTCCTGGCCTCAGCCTTCACGCGGCGGCCGGTATGGACGGGGGTGGGCCGCGCCACCCGGCGCAGGGTGCAGGAGGCCCTCGACATGGTGGAGGCGGGGAGCCTTGCCCAGCGGCAGCTGGGGCGCTGCTCCGGGGGCGAGCTGCAGCGGGTGCTGCTGGCCCTGGCGCTGAGCCCCGCGCCGGATCTGCTGGTGCTGGACGAGCCGGTCTCCGGCGTGGACCAGAACGGATTGCAGATGTTCCTGGACACGGTGCTGCGGCTGAAGGAAACCCATCACATGGCGATTCTGCTGGTGAGCCATGACCTGCGCCTGGTGCGGGAATACGCCGACCATGTGGTGCTGCTGGACAAGAGCGTTCTGTGCCAGGGCACCCCGGAGGCGGTATTCGCCACGGACGAGTTTGCCGCCGTGTTCGGCACGGGGAAGGAGGAAAGCCTGTGATGAACGCGATCTATGCGCTGATGGACACGGTTCTGCCCATTGAGGCGCTGCAGTTCACCTTTATGAAGAACGCCTTCCTGGCGATCCTGCTGCTGACGCCCCTGCTGGGCCTGCTGGGCACCATGGCGGTCAACCAGCAGATGGCCTTCTTCTCCGACGCCCTGGGCCACAGCGCGCTGACGGGCATCGGCCTGGGCATTGTGCTGGGGGTGAGCAATGATCTGCTCAGCATGCTGGTATTCGGCGTGGTATGGGCGCTGATGATCTGCCGCATCAAGCAGACCGGCGCAGCCTCCACGGACACGGTGATTTCCGTCTTTTCCTCCACGTCCATTGCGGCGGGCCTGCTGATTCTCAGCCGGGGCGGCGGGTTCGCCAAGTATTCCTCGCTGCTCATCGGCGACGTGCTGGCCGTGACGCCCACGGACCTTTTGTGGCTTCTGTGCGCGCTCATCGGCGGGGTGATCCTGTGGATGGTCATGTACAACAGCCTCCTGCTTTCCGGGGTGAACGCCTCCCTGGCCCGCAGCCGGGGCGTGCCTACCCGTCTGGTGGAGTGCGCCTTTGTGGTGCTGGTGGCGGTGGCGGTGATGCTGGCCATCCGCTGGGTGGGCGTGATGCTCATCAACGCCCTGCTGATTCTGCCTGCCGCCGCCGGGCGCAACCTGGCCCGCAACAGCCGCCAGCATGCGCTGTCCAGCGTGCTGATCGCCCTGGGCAGCGGCATTGCGGGGCTTCTGTCCGCCTACGCCTGGGATACCAGCGCGGGCGCGGCCATCGTGCTCTACGCCGCGGCGTGCTACGGGCTGTCGCTGATCGGGCGGCATTTCCTGCGGCGATGAACCCACTCACTTTGACCCAAGGGAGGAACCCTGGCATGGAACGCATCCTGCTGCTGATCACGGCTGCCTGCTACGCCGGCGCCTGCGAGGCGCTGTGCAGCGCGGCGGAGAACGCCGCCGTCCCCGCTCGGCTGACCTATGGCCTGTCGCTCCTGGAGGAGCCGGGGGAGGAGGACCTGGAGGCCATGCGCGCTCTGGGCTCGGCGCAATACCTGTGCCCCGGGGAGGACGCCTGGCGGGAGGTGGACGCCCTGTGGCAGGGGGAGGGATACATCCTCATGGCGCACCCGGCCATGCGCTTTGTCCGCGGCTGGGACGAGGGCCTGCTGCGCGCGCTGCGCCAGTGCGGCCGGGACGGCATGACCAGCGCGGTGCTGACGGGCTATCTGCCCCGGCCCATGGATCCGGTGGACGCGGTCTACCCCGTGGCGGCGGAGGGCTTCGACCCGGAGGGGCGGCTGTGCTTCCACCGGGGCACAGCCCTGCGCTATGCCCGCGCGCCCCAGCGCAGCGCGTTTGTGCACCGGGACTTCTGCTTCGCTCCGGCGGGGTTCTTCCGGGAGATGGCCCGGGAGAGCGCCACGCCCATGTTCCTGCGGGCCTTCCGGGGCAAATGGGAGCCCTACACGCTGCACCGCCCGCTGATCCGCGTGGAATGGGATACGGAGCTGCCGGGCGAAACGCTGGACGCGGAGGCGGAGCAGCTGTCCGGCGGGCTGGTCCGGTTTGAGAAGCGCTTCGGGCTGCGCTTTGCGGCGCGGCAGCTGTCGGCCATGGCGCGGCAGGGTGTGTTCACGGCGGACCTGCAGTTTCCCATGCGGATTCCCGTGGGGGTGCGCCTGCGGGAGGCGCTGCGGGACGCATCCCTGCGCCGCTCGAAGCTCACGCCTCTGTGCGTGACGGCCTTCCTGAGCCTGCCCCAGCCCACGGAGAGCCTGCGGGAGGAGCAGATGAGCTGGTTCGGGCGCATGGCGCGGCTGAAGAACCTGGCGCTGCTGTGCTATGCGGACGGGGCCATGTGCCGGCAGCTGGTGGCGTCGCACCCGAACGTGCTGGAGTACAAGCCGCGCTACGGCCTGCAGGTAGGGGAGAACCTTCCGCCGGAGGCCATGCTGAACTACGTCCGCCTGTGCAAGCCCTTCCTTCTGGCCCGGAGCCGGGAGAAGATGCTGGGTCACAGCCACTACATCTGGGTGGACTTCGGCTATCTGCGCTACCCGGTGTATGACCGGGCGGCGCTGGACTGGTCCGTGCTTTGTACGGAAAGGATCACCCTGGCGGTGGTGGACGGGCAGGTGGACACGTCCATGATCGTCATGCCCCAGGAGCAGGTGCTGCCCCTGTGCCGGGAGATC
>JBJEUJ010000406.1:0-4809 GCA_051883775.1 Aristaeellaceae bacterium
CTGATGTACGCCTTCTCGGAGAACTACATCCTGCCCTTCTCCCACGACGAGGTGGTGCACGGCAAGCACTCCATGCTGGACAAGCAGCCCGGCGACATCTGGCGGAAGTTCGCGGGCCTGCGCGCTCTGTACGGCTACACCATGGCGCACCCCGGCAAGAAGCTGCTGTTCATGGGCGGGGAATTTGGCCACTTTATCGAGTGGAAGTATGACGATCAGCTGGACTGGTTCCTGCTCCTGTACGAGAACCATCCGCAGCTGCAGAAGTGTGTGCGTACGCTGAACCGCCTCTACAAGGAAACCCCTGCGCTGTATCAAATTGACGACAGCTGGGATGGCTTCCAGTGGAACAATGCCAACGACTCGGACAACAGCATCACGTCCTTCATGCGCACGGACAGGCAGGGCAAGACCATCCTGTGCGTGACCAACTGGACGCCTGTGTTCCGGCAGAATTACCGCATCGGCCTGCCCTATGCCGGCAAGCTGACGGAATTCTTCAACACCGACAGGGCGGAGTTCGGCGGCTCCGACCAGCACAACTCCCTGCCCAACCTGGCCCAGGAGGGCAAGTTTGGCGAGTTCGAGTTCTTCGCTGAGGTGTGCGTGCCGCCGCTGTCCACCGTGTACTACGACTACGACAAGATCATCCCGCCCAAGCCCGCCAAGAAGCCCGGCGTGAAGCGGATTGTCCAGTCCGGCCACGGTGCGCAAGCCCCTGCCGACGCAGCCGAGAAGGCCGAGGAGGCCACCAAGTCCGCGTCCCGGCGCAGGAAGGCCGCCGTGCCTGCCGAAGCCGCACCCGTACCGGAAAAGGCGGAAACGGCCCAAGCTCCCGCTGACGCCGCGCCCGCGCAGGCAGCCAAGCCCGCGGCCGAAAAGAAGCCCCGCAAGCCCCGCGCCCCCAAGGCAGCCGCTGCGCCTGACGCCCCTGCGGCGGAGAAGAAGCCCCGCAAGCCCAGGGCAAAGAAGGCCGAGAAGGCCGAATAATCCCGGCACCAAGGTCCCCCGAGACCTTTCTGCATACATGCGACGTGCGAAAGTGCGCCGTACAAGGCACCAATCTAAAGGATACATTTGAAGGAGCGTGTTCCCCATGCTGAGAAAGAAGACCTGTGTTGCCATGCTGCTGGCCGGTGGACAGGGCAGCCGTCTGGGCGTTCTGACCAAGAAGGTGGCAAAGCCTGCCGTGCCCTATGGCGGCAAGTATCGCATCATTGACTTCCCGCTGTCCAACTGCACCAACAGCGGCATCGACACGGTGGGTGTGCTGACCCAGTACATGCCCCTGGAGCTGAACGCCTACATCGGCTCCGGCGCGCCGTGGGATCTGGACCTTTCCAATGGCGGCGTGTTCGTTCTGCCCCCCTATCAGACCGGCAAGACCGGCGACTGGTACCGCGGCACGGCCAACGCCATCTACCAGAACATGGCGTTCATTGAGCAGTACAATCCGGATTATGTGCTGGTGCTTTCCGGCGATCACATCTATAAGATGGACTACAACGCGATGCTGAGCTATCATATCCGCAAGGGCGCGGACGCCACCATCGCCGTGCGTCCCGTGCCGTGGGAAGAGGCCAGCCGCTTCGGCATCATGAACACCGACGCGGACGAGAACATCATCGAGTTCGAGGAGAAGCCCAAGAATCCCAAGTCCAACAAGGCTTCCATGGGCATCTACATCTTCACCTGGGAGAAGCTGCGCGCCTACCTGACCGCCGACGAGGCCGACAAGACCTCCTCCAACGACTTCGGCAAGAACATCATCCCCGCCATGCTGAACGACAAGCAGGTCATGGTGGCCTACAACTTCGAGGGCTACTGGAAGGACGTGGGCACCATCGAGTCCCTGTGGGAAGCGAACATGGATCTGCTGTCCACCCCCATGCCCATCGACCTGCATGACAAAAAGTGGCGCATCTACGCCAAGAACCCCGGCATGGCCCCGCACTTCATCGCCAAGGGCGCCGATGTGCAGGACAGCCTGATCACCGAGGGCTGCATGATCTACGGCAAGGTGTCCCACTCCGTGCTGTCCGCGGGCGTGCTGGTTGAGGAAGGCGCCAATGTGCAGGACGCTGTGGTGATGCCTGGCGCGGTCATCAAGCGCGGCGCGGTCGTCCGTCGTGCCATCGTGGCTGAGAACGCCGTCATCGGCGCGGGCAGCCTGGTGGGCGAGGAAACCGGCAACATCGCCGTGGTCGGCCCCAATGTGACCCTGCCTGCCGGCGTGAGCGTCGCGGCGGGCGTCCAGGTGGACGAAGCCACTACCTTTTGACGCATCCAACGCAGCATTTCGCATGGGAAAGGATTGAATACAATGAAAGATGTAATGGGTATCATCTATACCGGAGAAAGCGATGCCCGTCTCCGTGAATTGACCATGTTCCGTGCCATCGCCGCGCTGCCTGTGGCCGGCCGCTACCGCGTGATCGACTTCCTGCTGTCCTCCATGGTCAATGGCGGGCTGAAGAACGTCGGCATCATCATGCAGAAGAACTATCACAGCCTGATGGACCACCTGGGCTCCGGCAAGGAGTGGGACCTGCACGGCAAGAACAACGGCCTGCGCGTGCTGCCGCCCTTCCTGACCCGCGAGAACGTGGGCGTGTACACGGGCCTGCTGGACGCCCTGCGCTCCAACACGGACTTCCTCAGCCGCTCCAAGCAGGAGTACGTGGTGCTGTCCAACTCCAACATCATCTACAATGCCGACATCGACGCGCTGACCCGTTATCATGTGGATTCCGGCGCGGACATCACCCTGATGTACACCAAGGATCCCACCATGCTCCGGGACGAGTACGGCACCTACATTGCGGTGAATGAGGAAGGCAAGGTCACCGACCTGGAGGTGGAGCCCACCCATCCCACGCTGGAGAATTCCTTCATGGACGTGATGGTGCTCAAGCGCGAGCTGCTGCGCTCCCTGGTGGACAAGGGCGTGGCCCATGGCCAGCATGACATGAACCGCGATGTGCTGCTGCACATGGTGCAGGAAGGCAACGGCCGCATCAATGGCTATGAGTACACCGGGCCCTGCTGGCGGATGGACTCCGTGCAGAGCTACTACCGCTTCAACATGGATGTGCTGGACAGCGAGACCCGCAGGAAGCTGTTCGCCTCTCCCGTGTACACCAAGGTTCGCGACGAGATGCCCGCCCGCTATGGCGAGAACGTCAATGTGGTGAACTCCCTGGTGGCCGACGGCTGCATCATCGAGGGCACGGTGGAGAATTCCATCCTGGCCCGCGGCGTGCGCGTGGCTCCCGGCGCTCATGTGAAGAACTGCATTGTGATGCAGGATGGTCAGATTCATTCCGGCGCGTACATCGAGAACTGCATCCTGGACAAGCAGGCGGTGATCAAGCGCAACGCGAAGCTGATCGGCCCGGCAGCTTATCCCATTGTTATTGCCAAAAACGTGGTTATCTGATACAATAGTACGTCGCGCTGGCATTTTCAGGCTGCCGGCGCGGCGTATCTTCGATAACCGAAATCTTTTCATGGAGGGAAATCATTGATGAAAATTCTGTTTACTGCCAGCGAATGCGTGCCTTTTGTCAAGACGGGCGGCCTGGCGGACGTGGTTGGTGCGCTTGCGCCGGTGCTGGCCAAGCAGGGCAACGACGTGCGCGTCATTCTGCCCCTGTACGGCGCGATTCCGGAGAAGTACACCAGCCAGATGACCCATGTGCTGGACTTTGAGGTGCAGCTGGGCTGGCGCAAGCAGTACTGCGGCATCGAGATGCTCCAGCAGGACGGCGTCACCTGGTACTTCATGGACAACAAGTATTACTTCGGCCGTCCCTACATCTACGGCCTGGGCGGCGACGAGTACGAGCGCTTCGGCTTCTTCTGCCGCGGCATCCTCAACGCCCTGCCCCTGCTGGACTGGCAGCCGGACATCGTCCATGCCCACGACTGGCAGAGCGGCATGGTGCCCGCGCTGCTGAAGATCCAGTACGCGCACCTGCCCTTCTTCGCCCGGATGAAGACCGTCTTCACCATCCACAACCTGCAGTACCAGGGCGTGTTCGGCATCCGCGAGGTGCAGGATGTGCTGGGCCTGGGCGACAGCCTGTGGACCGGCGACAAGCTGGAGTGCTTCGGCTGCGCCAACTTCCTCAAGGCCGGCCTGGTGTACAGCGACGTGATCACCACCGTCAGCCCCAGCTACTCCGAGGAGATTCAGACCGCCTACTACGGCGAGCGGCTTGACGGCCTGCTCCGCGCCCGCAAGGCCGATCTGTTCGGCGTGCTCAACGGCATCGACATGGTGGACTACGATCCCTCCCATGACGAGCGCATCGCCGCCACCTATTCGCCCGAGGATATGTCCGGCAAGGCCGAGTGCAAGCGCGCCCTGCAGGAGAAGCTGGGCCTGGAGGTCAATCCCGACATTCCGATCATCGGCATGGTGGGCCGCCTGTCCAACCAGAAGGGCCTCGACCTGGTGGACTGCATCATCGGCGATCTGCTGAACCAGAAGGTGCAGCTGGTTGTCCTGGGCATGGGCGAGAGCCGCTATGTGAACCTGTTCTCCTGGGCGGAGAGCGCGTATCCCGGCAAGGTGGCTGCCCGCTTCGCCATGGATCACGCCCTGGCCCATCAGATCTACGCCGGCGCGGACATGTTCCTCATGCCCAGCCAGTTTGAGCCCTGCGGCCTGAGCCAGCTGATCTCCCTGCGCTACGGCACGGTGCCGATCGTCCGCGAGACCGGCGGCCTGCGCGACACGGTGCTGTCCTACAATGAGTACACCGGCGACGGCAACGGCTTCTCCTTCTTCAACTACAACGCCCA
>JBJEUJ010000407.1:0-24699 GCA_051883775.1 Aristaeellaceae bacterium
AGGGCCTGCATGTGAAGACCGACCTGATCACCGACATGCCCGTGGTGATGAAGATTCGGGTGGAGTAAAGAAGGGAAGGGAGACAGACGATGAAAGTATTCGGCACCTATTTCCAGAACGACCCTGACCGCCCGCTGGTCTACGGCGAGGTGGAGTTGATCAATCCGCCCCGCCAGCGGCTGCGCGGGGAGGAAAAGAAGGAGGGCATCCTGGTGCAGCCCGCCATGGTGGGCTTCTGCGGCACCGACCACGAGCTCATGCGCATGGGCGCAAGGGGCGAATTGTCCCCCAAGTTCCCCGCCGGGCAGAAGCGGCTCATCAACGGCCATGAGGGCGTGGTCTGGGTGCCCTCCCAGAACCGCTTCGCCATCGTGCTGATCCGCGGCGGCGACAGCGTGGACCCCACCCGCTACACCGAGGACGAAACCTACTTCGAGTACGGCTGCGATCAGGCGGACGGCCTGTTCTGCGACGCCATGTACGTCAACCCCGACATGCTGCTGCCCATCCCCGACGGCTATGTGCATGATGGAAAGCTGGCCCTGTCCTTCGCCAAAAAGATGGTCTTCCCCGACCCCTTCGCCTGCATGCTCTTCCAGCTGGAGCGCATGGAGGATCTGGGCAGCGCCCACAACTTCCGCCAGGCGGCCCGGCGGCATCATTGCTCCCTGGAGGAGGCCCGCGTCCTCGCCGCCGACGAGGTGTTCGACCGCACGGTGATCTTCGGCCTGGGCACAACGGGCATGTTCATGGGCGATGTGATCCATCAGGCGCACCCCAAGGCGAAAATCGTGTTCGTGGCCCGCAGCAGCGCGGATTCCTCCAAGGTGAAGTTCGCCCTGGAGCAGACCGGCGCGGCCTATGTGCAGAGCAATTTCGCCACCAATGACGAGCTGGCCGCCGCCATCTGCGAGGCGCTGGGCGGCCGGGCCACCATGTTCATCGGCGTCAGCGGCACGAACGTGGAGCATGAAATCGCCTTCCGGCACAAGGTGCTGGGCTGCAACGGCGTGTACAACAGCTTCTCCCTGGGGCCGAAGGTCGCCTACGACACCATGCCCTTCGGCTTCGAGAACCATCTGATTTTCGGCTCCATCAACTTCCGGCAGGATCACATGGAGAAGGCCATCGAAATGCTTTCCCGCAGCCGGTATGATGAAATCGTGGAGCTCATCGACCGGGACGAGTTTGCCGCCGACCCCATCGGGGCCTATGAGAACAAAATCTACGCCAAGGCCGCGCCCATGAAAACCGCCGTCATCTGGAACCGCGACCTCATCGACACCACCCGATAACACGATGGAGGAATTGTTATGAAAGCCATTGCCATCCGGAAGCCCTACGAGATCGGCCTGACCGAGCTGCCCATGCCCACCCCCGGCGAGGGGGAGGCCCTGCTGCGGGTGCTGTACTGCGGCATCTGCGGCGCGGACGTGGCCAGCTTCACCGGCAACCAGCCCTTCACCACCTACCCGCGCATCCCCGGGCATGAGTTCTCCGCGCAGATCGTCTCCATCCCCGACAATGACCGGGGCCTGAAGGCGGGCGATGTGGTCACCTGTAACCCCTACTTCAACTGCGGCAGCTGCTACGGCTGCCGGAAGGGCCTGGTCAACGCCTGCACCGACAACCAGACCATGGGCGTGCAGCGGGACGGCGCGTTCTGCGAGTACATTACCATGCCCGTGAGCCGCATCATTCCCGGCAAGGGCCTCACTGCCCGGCAGCTGGCGCTGATCGAGCCCTTCGCCATCAGCCAGCACGCTATCAGCCGCTGCGAGGTGAAGCCCGGCGACAAGGTGTTCGTTATCGGCGCGGGGCCCATCGGCCTGTTCGCGCTGCTGGCGGCCAAGGCCAGGGGCGCGGAGGTCACCGTGACCGACCTGCTGGACGGCCGTCTGGCGATGGCGAAGGCCTTTGGCGCGGATCATGTGGTGAACAACGCCGCCCCCGACGCGGCGGAGCAGCTGCGGGCCATCACCGGCGGCAGCGGCTTTGACGTGTGCGTGGAGGCCTGCGGCGTGTCGGCGGCGTTCCTGGCCTGCATTGAGCAGGCCTGCCAGGGCGCGAACCTGATCCTCATCGGCAACGGCAAGACCCAGACCACCTTCCTGCACTCCATCCTGCTGAAGAAGGAGCTGAACGTGTTCGGCAGCCGCAACGCCTACACGAAGGACTTCGAGGCGCTGATTGATCTGGTGGCCTCGGGCGCGGTGAATGTGGACAGGATGATCAGCGCGTGCTACGAGGCGGCGGACGCACCCAAGGCCTTCGACGCGCTGGTGCATAACGACGGCAGCCTGGAGAAGGTGCTGCTGCGCTTCGCCGACCCGGCATAACGGAGGGCGTGACCATGATTGACGCCCATGTGCATCTGTGGCTGAGCCAGCGGGGCGAGGTGAACGGCCTGCCCGTGTACGACCTGGGGGAGGGCCGCAGCCAGTTTGGCGGCGAGGTGCGGCAGATGCTCCCGCCCTACATGACCGACGGCGTGAACAGCGCCGAGCGGCTGCTGGCGAACATGAACTTCTCCCAGATTGGCGGGGCGGTGGTGACCCAGGAGTACATCGACGGCCCCCAGGATGAGTACCTGCGCGCTGTTCGCCGGGCCTGGCCCGACCGCTTCCGGGTCTGCGCGCTGTACCGGGAGCAGGGCTTGCCCTGCACCGCGGGCATGGACGGCATCAAGCTGTGCGGCGGCCGCATGAAGGATCAGGATCTGACCCATCACGAGGCCGTGTTCCGTCTGGCGGCGGAGCAGGACATGTTCATCGCCATCGACATGGCGGACGGCGACGCCCAGACCGGCTCCCTGCGGGAGATGGCGCAGCAGTACCCGACCTTGCGGATCGCCATTGGGCATTTCGGCATGGTGACGGTGCCCGGCTGGCAGGAGCAGATCCGCCTGGCCCGGCTGCCCAACGTGTACGTGGAGTCGGGGGGCATCACCTGGCTGTTCAACAGCGAGTACTATCCGTACCCCTCGGCGGTGCGGGCGATCCTGGAGGCCCGGGACATCTGCGGCATGGACAAGCTGATGTGGGGCTCGGACTACCCGCGCACCATGACGGCCATTACCTACCGCATGAGCTGGGACTTCGTGGCCAAATCCCCCCTGCTGACGGCGGAGGAGAAGCAGCTTTTCCTCCATGACAACGCCCACGGCTTCTACCGCTTCGGAGAGTTCCCCGAGCTGCCCCTCATCCACCACATGGCGGAGTAACGGGGGGAAAACAATTCATCATGAACAAAAGCCCTGCGCCTGGCGGCGGTGAATGCACCCGGGCGCAGGGCTTTCTGCGCGCCCGGGCACAAAAAGGTGCGTGCTTTACAAGCGGGCGCGGCGGAGCTATGATGAATGCGGCGGGAGCAATAGCCCGCCGGATGAAACGGAGACCATGCCATGAACCAGGAAGAACGAAGACGGTATCTGCTGGAGGCGCTTGTGCGGGAGAACCCCGCCTTCAGCGGCGTGGAGCTCCCCGGGGACGAGGGGGCGCAGCGCAGGCTCCTGCGGGGGCTGATGAACATCCGTCCGCCTAGGGAGGCGGAGGGGGAATTCCTCAGGGTGCAGGATGCGTATCTGCAGGAGAGGCTGCGGGAGCGGGGCGTTACCCGCCTGCAGGACCTGCGCCCGGCGGAGGATGGGCTGTACCTGTGGCGGGGGGACGCTACCACCCTGGCATGCGGAGCCATTGTCAACGCGGCCAACGGCGGCATGACAGGCTGCTATCAGCCCTGCCACGGGTGCATTGACAACTGTATCCATACCTATGCCGGGGTGCAGCTGCGCCTGCGGTGCGCACAAATCATGGCGCGCCAGGGCCATGACGAGCCTCCCGGCCGGGCGAAAATCACCCCGGCCTTCAACCTGCCCTGCCGCTACGTGATCCACACGGTGGGCCCCGTGGTGCAGGGGGCGCTGACCCCCTGGCATGAGGAGACGCTGGCGAGATGCTACCGGGCCTGCCTGGCCCTGGCGGATGAATACGGCGTGGGCAGCGTGGCGCTGTGCTGCATAGCCACGGGGGTGTTCGGCTTTCCGCAGGAGGCGGCGGCGCACATCGCGGTGGGGACGGTGCGGCGGTACCTGGCGGAAACAGGAAGCAAAACGAGGGTGATCTTCAATGTGTACACACAGCGGGACGAGAAAATCTACCTTAGGCTGCTCGGGGGACATTGAGCGGCTGCGGGAGGCGCTGCGCACGGCGGAGGCGGTGGTCATCGGCGCGGGGGCGGGGCTGTCCGCGTCCGCCGGGCTGACCTATGGCGGCGAACGCTTCCGGCGGTACTTTGCCGACTTTGCGGACAGGTACGGCATCACGGACATGTATTCCGGCGGATTCTACCCCTTCGCCACCCGGGAGGAATACTGGGCCTGGTGGAGCCGCCATGTGCTGTACAACCGCTACAGGGAGCCGCCCCGCCCGGTGTACCGGCAGCTGCTGGCGCTGGTAAGGGACAGGGAGTACTTTGTGCTGACCACCAACGTGGATCACCAGTTCCAGCGGGCGGGCTTTGACAAGGCGCGGCTGTTCTACACCCAGGGGGATTACGGGCTGTGGCAGTGCGCCAGGCCCTGCCATGACAAAACCTACGACAACGAGGCCGACGTCCGCCGGATGGTGGCGCAGCAGCGGGACATGCGCATTCCCTCCGCGCTGATCCCCCGCTGCCCTGTCTGCGGCGGGCCCATGACCATGAACCTGCGCAGCGACGATACCTTCGTGCAGGACGAGGGCTGGTATGCCGCCCTGGCGCGGTACCGGGACTACATGGCGCGGCACAGGCAGGGGAGGGTATTGTACCTGGAGCTGGGGGTGGGGGACAACACCCCGGGCGTCATCAAGTACCCCTTCTGGAACGACACGCTGGACAATCCCCGGGCCGTCTACGCCTGCGTGAACCTGGGCCAGGCCTGGGCGCCCCGGGAGATCGCCTCCCGCGCCATCTGCCTGGACGGGGACATCGGCGACGTGCTGGCGCAGCTGGCACATGCTTAGTGCGCCGCCATCGCGCGGATTCTCCCGGGCGGGCTGAGCAGCATACCGGTATTCTCATGGGGGCGATACGCCAGAGGCGGTCGCCTCTTTTTGTGCGAGCGCGCCGCCATTGGCAAAAAGGGATGGCGAAGCCTGGCAAACTATGCTATAATGCCACCAGAATACTGCTCTGCTGAAGGAAAATGGTGATGCTATGCCGGAATATATTCAGCGCTTTGTCATCGAGTGTCAATGGGGATACGGCTATCTGGCGACCAACGCGATGCAGCTTGGGGGCGCGGTGCTGCTGCTGCGGGAGTTTCCCGGGGGAAAGCGGGGCGCGCTGGCGGCGCTGGCGGAATGGCTCGTCTGCTGCATGGCATACCTGGCGATGGATTCGGTCTACTACGCGCTCTTTGGCGAGTGGCAGATGGACCACATCGTCTTTGGCGTGTTTCTGGCGCTGTATGCCGTTGTCCGCAGCAGGTATGATTTCCGGGTGTGTCTGGTGCGGGGCTGGATGTTCATGGCCAGCACGATGGTGATGCTCCCCATCTCTGAGCCTCTGGGCAGAATGTTCGCCGCCATCAACCAGGCGTACTATGCCTGGGCGCAATTCCTCACGCCCGTTGTGGTGGCCGCGATGATCTTTGCGGAGGTCTGGTTCCTGCGCCATTTTTCCTTCGACACGGGGAATGCCGTCGGCGGGAAATATGTGTGGATGCAGCTTGTGATTTCGGCCATCACCATCGGCATCGAGGTCTATGCGGAGCTGACGGGCTTCATCCTGTCCGCCGAGAGCTTCAACGTGGTGATCTGCGTGTGCCTGTGGTTCATCAACCTCATGGCGTACTACCAGTTCTACACCATCGACCAGGGGGCCAGGGAGAACAGCGACCTGCTGGCCCTAAGGCAGAAGGCGGAGATGGAGGCGGAGAAATACCACGCCACCAAGCTGAACTACGACGAGCTGCGCGCCATCCGCCATGAGATCAAGAACCACAATTTCTACATGAAGGCGCTGCTGGACGAGGGCAAGATCGAGCAGGCCCGCCAGTACCTGGAGCGCGTGTCCGCCCGGGGTACCCGGTACCTCAAGAGCTTCGACAGCGGGAATTACGTCATCGACGTGGTGATGAACCATGAAATGGCCGCCGCCAGGGAGCTGGGCGTCACCCTGAAGCCGGGCATCCTGGTGCCCCGCCGCCTGCCCTTCCGGGATGAGGACATCTGCAGCCTTCTGTCCAACCTGCTGGACAACGCCATGGAGGCGGCGGCCCAGTCGGGCATGGAGAACCCCGAGGTGGAGATTTCCATCCTGCCCCGGCAGGATTATCTGTTCATCCGCGTGGTCAACCCCGTGGACAAATCCATCCCCGAGAAGCGCCGCATGACCCTGGAAACCACCAAGACGAAGCACACGGAGCTGCACGGCTTCGGCACGCGGATCATCCGGCGCATTGCCCAGAGCTATCACGGCTCCGTGAAATACAGCATGAGCGAGGGCGTATTCACCACCGATGTGATGCTGGAGATGCCGGAGGAGGAGGAGCAGGCATGATTCGCTGGAACATTGCCATCTGCGATGACGAAAGGGCCGCGCTGGAGCTGCTGGGCTCCTCGGTGCGCGGCGCGCTGCGGGCCAGGAACATTGACGCGACCATCGAGATCTTCGCCCGTCCCCGGGATCTGCTGGCCCGGATGAAGAGCGTGTCCTTCGACCTACTGTTCCTGGATATTGAGATGCCGGGCATGACCGGGCTGGAGCTGGCCCAGCAGCTGCGCCGGGAGGGCGTGCTGGTGGACATCATCTACATCTCCAACCGGGAGGATCTGGTGTTTGACGCGCTGCGCACCAATCCCCGGGGCTTCATCCGCAAGACGAGGCTGATTCAGGACGTGTCCGGGGTGATCGACACCTACCTGTCCTACCGCCGGGCGGACGCCCAGCCCAAGGCGCTGATCGTCAAGGATCGGGAGCAGGTCATCTATCTGCCCATCGACCGCCTGCAGTACATCGAGGGCAGCGGCAAAAGCCAGACGGCCCATGTGGTGGGCAGGGAGCAGCCGGTGGAGCTGCACAAGAGCATGCAGGAGCTGGAGGAGGAGCTGGAGCCCCACGGCTTTTTGCGGATCCACAAGGGATACCTGCTGAACTACCGCTTCATCCGCCGCATCGGCGACAACGAGGTGACCCTGACCAGCGGGGAGAGGCTGCCCGTCAGCCGCCGGAAATACCAGGAGATCCGGGACGCGTACATGGAGCTGATGCAGAACAGCGGCGGCGTGATGCTGTAATACAGAAGCGTTTTTCCACCGGGCAGGAGCGATGGCTCCTGCTTTTTTTGCTGCCATGGGGGCAGTCATGCGCCGTTTGTTCCATGAAAGCTGCCTTTCATTCCGGGCCTGCTCCATTCCGGCCCGGTGCAAGCCGTTTATTCCCCAACTGTGGCCCGTGAACGGTACGTTGACTATACTAATATCCGGGATATGGATTGCCCCGGCCCTTCGGCTTTCCTCCTTTGGCCGGAGGGCCCCATTGATTCAGGATTTGCGGATGAGGAAGTGAACAAGTGTGAAGCAGGAAAACGTGGTTCGTCAGCTGACGCTGGAGGAAAAGTGCGCGCTGCTCTCCGGCAGGGATGTGTGGCACACCCGGGCCATCGGGCATCTGGGCATTCCCTCCCTCACCCTGTCGGACGGCCCCGGCGGGCTGCGCAAGCAGGCGGGGGAGGGCGACCATCTGGGGCTGAACCCCTCCGTCCCGGCGACGAACATCCCCTCCGCCGCCGCGCTGGCCAACAGCTGGAGCCCGGAGGCGGCGGAAGCAATGGGCGCCGTGGTGGGCGCGGATGCTGCCGCCCAGGATGTGCAGGTGCTGCTGGGGCCGGGCCTGAACACCAAGCGCAGCCCCCTGTGCGGGCGCTCCTTCGAGTATTATTCCGAGGATCCCTACCTGGCGGGCAAGCTGGCTGCGGGCTTCATCCGGGGGGTGCAGAGCCGGGGCGTGGCCGCCTGCGCCAAGCACTTTGCCGTCAACAGCCAGGAATTGCGGCGCATGGTCAGCGACAGCGTGGTGGATGAGCGCACGCTGCGGGAGATGTACCTGACCAATTTCGAGATTGCCGTGAAGGAGGGCCGGCCCCGGGCCCTCATGACGTCCTACAACCGGGTCAACGGCGTCTATGCCAACGAGCATCCCCACCTGTACGACATTCTCCTGCGGGAATGGGGCTATGACGGCGCGGTGGTGACGGACTGGGGCGGCAGCAACGACTTTACCGAGGGCGTTCGGGCGGGCATGTGCCTGGAGATGCCCTCCGCCGGGGATGACAGCCCCTGCCAGCTGCTGCGGGCCGTCCGGGAAGGCCGGATCAGCGAGGAGACCATTGACCGGCGGGTGGATACGCTGCTGTCGCTGGTGATGGCGGAGCGGCCGCAGGCGAGGGCGGAGGACGGCGAGCGGCATGCCGCTGCCCGGGAGGCGGCGGAGAAGTGCATCGTCCTTCTGAAAAACGAGGGGGACATGCTGCCCCTGCAGCACAACGCCCGGGTGGCGGTGATCGGTGACTTCGCGGCGCATCCGCGCTGTCAGGGGGCGGGCAGCAGCATGGTCAACGCCACCCGGGTGGATGATACCCTGGAGCTGCTGCCGCAGTACTTCCCCGGCTCCGTGGGCTACGCCCAGGGCTTTGAGCGGCTGGACCGGGAGAACGAGGCGCTGGCCCGGCAGGCCGTGGCGCTGGCGGAAAGTGCCGAATGCGTGCTGCTCTACCTGGGCCTGCCGGAGGGCTTTGAGACGGAGGGGCTGGATCGCAGCCACATGCGCCTGCCGGAGAACCAGGTCGCGCTGCTGAAAAGGCTCGCGGCGGTGAACAGGCACATTGCCGTGGTGCTGTCCTGCGGCAGCGCGGTGGAAATGCCCTGGCTCAATGACTGCCAGGCGCTGGTGTACGGCTGCCTGGGGGGCCAGGCCGCCGCAGGCGCCATGCTGCGGGTGCTCTCGGGGGAGGTGAACCCCGGGGGCAAGCTGGCGGAGACCTTCCCGCTCAGCTGGGCGGATCACCCGGTGAGCCGCGATTATCCCGCTGCGGAGGCCACCAGCGAGTACCGGGAGGGGCTGTACGTGGGGTACCGGTACTTTGCCACCGCCCACAGGCCCGTTCGCTTCCCCTTCGGCTACGGGCTCAGCTACACGCGCTTCCGCTATGACAGCCTGGCGGTGGAGGATACCGGCGTGGCCTTCGACCTGACCAACTGCGGGCCTTGCGACGGGGACGAGATCGTCCAGCTGTACGTGTCCCTGCCCGGGGCGACGGTATTCCGCCCGGCCCGGGAGCTCAAGGGCTTTGCGCGGGTGTCCCTGAGGGCGGGGGAAACCCGGCGGGTGCGCATCCCCTTTGATGAATACACCTTCCGCTACTTCAATGTGAAAACGGACGCCTGGGAGATTGAGGGCGGCAGGTACGATGTCCTCATCGGCGCGTCCAGCGAGGATATTCGCCTGCAGGGCTCCCTGACGCTCCCGGGCACGGGCGCGCCCGACCCCTACGCGGGCAGGATGGTTGACTGCTACCGCGCCTGCGCGCTGGACAGCGTGCCGGACGAGGCCTTCGAGGCGCTGCTGGGGCATCCCATTCCTGAAAAGCGCCGGGATCCCACCCGGCCCCTGCAGATGAACGACGCTCTCGCCCACATGGCATACGCCAGGAATCCCGTCGCCCGGCTGGTGGCCCGGTTCCTCAAGGGGCAGGTCGACAGGGCCGTCGCCCGGGGCAAGCCCGACCTGAACCTGCTGTTCATGTACAACATGCCCTTCCGGGGCATGGCGAAGATGATGAACGGCATGGTCACCATGGCCATGGCGGAGGACGTTCTCCTGATGGTCAACGGGCATTTCTTCCGCGGGGCGGGGCGGCTGATCCGCCACTTCCTTCACCGGCCCAGCCTGAACCTCAACGACAGCAAGGAGGCATGACCATGCGCGCAATCACACAATGGTGGAAGCGTTTTTCCGACGGGCACCCCGCCGCGTCCAAATGGATCCGGGAGGGCGGGCTGTTCGTCATCATCAGCAACGTGGTGACGGTGTTCAAGTACCTGATCCTGCAGTTTCTGCCGAAAATGCTCACGGCCCTTCCGGAGCGGGACTTCGGCTGGCCGGGCGTCGACGTGACGCTGCTGGGCGAAAGCTTCCAGTGGAACATCCTGGGCTACGACGCGGCCCACGGGGGCATGCGGTACTTCGTGGCCTACCTGATCGCCATGGTCATTGGCGAGTGCGTCAATTTCCCCATCCAGCGCAATGTGGTGTTCCGCAGCAGGGGGAATATCGGGTATCAGATCCTGTGGTATGTCATCGCCTTCTGCGTGGTCACCTGCATCGTCAATTCCATCAACTGCGTGTGGGTGGCGGTGGCGGCCAGGTTTGTGCCCGACTGGGTGTACAACATCGGCACCACGGTGCTCAACGGCGGTGTTTCCATGGTGATCTTCTTCTTTGTCAACAAGATTATCTTCCCCGGGGCCGGGGAGGAGAAGGCTTCGGCCTGACCGGATACAGGAGTTGAACCGGACATGAAGCTGCTGAGTGTTGCCATTCCCTGCTACAATTCGCAGGACTACATGGAAAAGGCTGTGGAATCCCTGCTGCCCGGCGGGGAGGAGGTGGAGATCCTCCTTGTGGACGACGGCTCCACGGACAGAACCGCGCAGATCGCCGACCGCTACGCGCAGCGGTATCCCGGCATCGTCCGCGCCATCCACCAGCCCAACGGCGGCCATGGCGACGCCGTGATGACCGGGCTGAAAAACGCCACGGGCCTATACTTCAAGGTGGTGGACAGCGACGACTGGGTGGACGCGCAGGCCTACCCCAGGGTGCTGGAGACGCTGCGCGCCTTTGTGCAGGAGCCCCTGGACATGCTCGTGAGCAATTACATCTACGACAAGGCGGGCGTCAGGCACAGGCACACCGTGCGCTATCATCATGCGCTGCCACGGGGCCGGGTGTTCACCTGGGCGGATACCAGGCCCTTCCGCAAGGGGCAGTACATGCTGATGCACTCGGTCATCTACCGCACGGGGCTGCTGCGGGACTGCGGGCTGAGGCTGCCCCGGCACACCTTCTATGTGGATGAGCTGTACGTGTACGTGCCGCTGCCCCATGTGGAGCGGATGTACTACCTGGATGTGGACTTCTACCACTACTTCATCGGCAGGGAGGATCAGTCCGTGCAGGAGCAGGTGATGCTCCGCCGCATCGACCAGGCGCTGAAGGTGAACCGGCTGCTTATATCCTCTGTGGATCCCTTCAGCATCCAGGATGCGCGCAGGCGAAAATACATGCTGAGCTACCTGGAGATCGTCACCACGGTGTCCTCCGTCCTGCTGACCAAGGGCGGCACGGAGGAGCATCTGCGCAAGAAAAAAGAGCTGTGGGACTGGATCCGGCAGGAAAACTCCAGGGTCTACCAGGCGCTGCGGCACCGGCTGCTGGGGCGGCTGATGCATCTGCCCGGCAGGCCGGGGCGGGCCGTCATCGTGGGTGGCTATGCCGTCAGCCGGAAAATCGTGGGCTTCAACTGAGGTGACAGCATGGCACAGTATGATGATCTGATCGTGGGGGCAGGGCTGTTCGGCGCGGTGTTTGCCCATGAGGCCCGGCTGGCGGGCAGGCGGGTGCTGGTCATCGACCGGCGGAGCCACATCGGCGGCAACGTCTATACCATGGACATGGGCGGCATTCCGGTGCATTGCTACGGCGCGCACATCTTCCACACGGACGATGAGGAGGTGTGGCGCTATGTTCAGCGCTTCGCCGTGTTCAACCGCTTCACCAACGCGCCCCTGGCCCGCTATGGGGACGAGATGTACCATCTGCCCTTCAACATGAACACCTTCCACCAGCTGTGGGGCGTCACCACCCCCGACGAGGCCCGCGCCATCATGGACGAGCAGCGCAGGGAAATCACCGGCGAGCCGCGCAACCTGGAGGAGCAGGCCATCTGCCTGGTGGGGCGGGACATCTACGAAAGGCTGATCCGGGGCTACACGGAGAAGCAGTGGGGCCGCCCCTGCAGGGAGCTGCCCGCCTTCATCATCCGCAGGCTGCCCGTCCGCTTCACCTACGACAACAACTATTTCAACGACCGCTTCCAGGGCGTCCCCGTGGGGGGCTACACGCCCATGGTTCAAAAGCTGCTGGAGGGGGTGGAGGTCAGGCTGAATACGGACTTCAGCGCGGTGCGGGGCGCAGGGCTGGCGGAGAAAACCATCTTTACCGGCCCCATGGACGAGTATTACGGCTATTGCTGCGGCGAGCTGGCCTACCGCTCCCTGTCCTTCAGGCACGTGGACATGGCGGGCACGGCCAACTACCAGGGCAACGCTGTGGTGAACTACACCCGGGCGGACATTCCCTACACCCGGATCATCGAGCACAAGCATTTCGCCTATGACCAGCCGGAGGTTGTCCGGCAGAACCACACGGTCATCAGCAAGGAATATCCCATGGCCTGGCACAGGGGCATGGAGCCCTATTACCCCGTCAACGACGCGGAGAACCAGGCCCTCCTGGCCCGGTACAGGCGCCTGGCCGAGGGCGATCCCCGGGTGATCTTCGGCGGCAGGCTGGGGCAGTACCAGTACATGGATATGGACGATACGGTCAGGGCCGCACTGGACTGCGTACGGCGGGAGCTGGCCATGACCCATCCGGCATAACCGGTCTCCCGGAGGGGCCCGCTTCGCGGCAAGGAAGCGGGCCCCTCCTGCGTCCTGGCGGCAGGCGGCGCATGCAGGATATGGAGGATCAGAGATCGGATTGTGCATCGGCGCGCCGTTCATTCGGATGAATGGCGCTTTTCCATGCCGTTGATTCCCGGATTCGCGCCGTTTGTTCTGCGGCCGGTCAGGTTATTCCCCCGGGCAACCGCTTATTCCCGTTTGCTTGCCCGCCAATGTGCGCCGCCTTACAATGATGCCGTCAACGGGATCCCGGAAAATCTGCATAACCAAGGAGGCAAGTATGAACGGAATCTTTGGGAAAAAGACCCTGGCAGTCGTCCTGGCGCTGATCATGTGCCTGGGCACTGTCACCACAGGCTTTGCCGGCGTGCTGGAAGCCAACGGCAAGTACTACTCCGACTTCGATTCCTACGGCGAGCTGCTGGTTCACGTGGGCGAGGTCAATCTGCAGACCGCCGAGGAAGGTCAGGTGCTGCTCAAGAACGACGGCTCCCTGCCCCTGAGCGGCAGCGAGAGGGTCAGCGTGTTCGGTATCGCGTCCTCCAAGACCATTGCCGGACCCTCCAGCAACGACGCCTACTGGACCTACGCGGATGACAGCGTAAGCGACCGCGGCCCCATCTTCGACAGCCTGGAGGCTGCGGGCTTCGCGGTCAACCCCACCCTGGCGGACTACTACGCGGCGCTGGGCTTCTCCCAGAGCGACTGCGGCAAGGAGAGCCTGGACTTCTCCGAGGAGGCCGCTGCCTCCATCGCCGATTACAGCGACGTGGCGGTGATCGTGCTGGCCCGCTACGGCGGTGAGGGCTCCGACCTGGACATGATCACGGGCGAGATCAACGACGGCATGTACGGCCAGACCGAGTCTCTGGTGGAGCATGACGCGCTGTATCGCGGCGAGTATGCTGCCTCCGCCTCCTCCGGGCGCGGCGGTATGATGATGATGGGCGGCAGCAGCTACGACGTGGCGCAGACCTCCGCCAACTACGATCCCGAGGGCGCGGAGTACAAGCACTACCTGCAGCTGACCGACGCGGAGGAAGCCCTGATCGACTATGCGGCGGAAAAGTGCGGCAAGGTTGTGGTGGTTCTGAACACCTCCAACGCCATGGAAGTGTATGACCTGCGGGAGGATGAGCGGATCAACGGCATCCTGCTGATGGGCCGCGGCGGCGACACCGGCCACTTCGCTGTGGGCGAGATCCTGGCGGGTCTGGTGAATCCCTCCGGCCGCCTGGTGGACGAGTGGAACACCGACTTCACCGCCGATCCCACCTGGAACAACTTCGCCTGGAACGCCCAGACCGGCAGCCAGAACATCTACTACAACGGCGAGTATGGCGTGACGGTGACGGAGTACACCGGCAACGGCAACTACGACGACTACCTGGTGCGCGGCGAGACCGCCACCTCCTACGGCTCCCACAACCAGAACGCCTACTACGGCACCGATTACGAGGAGGACATCTACCTGGGCTACGCCTACTGGGAGACCCTGTACGCGAGCCTGTACGAGGCCCTGCTGGAAAACGAGACCGTGGAATACCAGGGCAACGGCGTGAAGCACACCGTCACCCGCGCGGGCGCGCCCGGCGACACCGTGGAGCAGCAGGCCGCCTGGGCCGCCCAGGCATGGTGGAGCAAGAACGTGACCTACGCCTTCGGCTACGGCCTGTCCTACACCACCTTCTCCATGAACATTGACGCGGACGCCATCACTGCCTACGGCGGCGCGCTGACCTCCGAGGACGATACCCTGGTGGAGGACTTCAGCCTTGCCAATGACATGACCAGCGCGAACCTGTCCTCCGCCGAGGGCCAGCCTGCGAAGGTCAAGACCCTGGTGGTGCCTGTGGAGGTCACCAACACCGGCGACAAGGCGGGCAAGGAAGTGGTGGAGATCTACGTTACCGCCCCCTATGACGCGGACAATGCCAGGCTGCAGAAATCCTTCGTGACCCTGGCCGGCTTTGGCAAGACGGACCTCCTGCAGCCCGGCGAAACCCAGACCGTGCAGGTCGCCGTGAACGTGCAGGACTTCGCCTCCTTCGACTATGACGACACCTACGGCGAGGGCGTGACCGGCTACACCCTGGACTGCGGCGAATACGTGCTGCGCGCCATGAGCACCTCCCACTACGACTACGCCACCGACGTATCGGATACCGCCGACGACTACGACGAGGTGCGCTTCACCCTCGAGGGCGAGAAGGCCCGCCTGCAGCTGGATGACTTCAGCGGCAAGCTGTCCGTGGCCCTGTTCTCCGACAGCTATGAGGACAGCGGCAAGGTGGAGGGCAACGTGTGGGCCGAGGACACCGACGAGGATCACTACCTCATCTTCAACTCCCTGCGCACCGAAAACCTGATGGCGGACGGCGAGAGCGCCGAGAAGCTGCTGACCCGCGACACCTTCCTGACCTACTTCCCCGAGACCCCCGCCGAGGGCGACCTGACCCTGGCCTCCGGCTTTGTGGCCCACATGGACTACTGGAACCAGTTCTCCGCCGCTGATCTGGAGACCGACGACTGGTACAACGACGGCACCGAGGCTATCGCCGAGGGCTGGAAGCAGGATACCGGCGTGGTGGATGAAGCCACCGGCACCTATGCCATCGTGCTCTCCGACATGGCCGGCAAGCCCCTCTACGACGAGGACGGCACCTTCACCGAGGCATGGAACGAGTTCCTCAACCAGCTGACCGTGGAGGAAATGACCACCCTCATCCGCAAGAACACCAACATGTGGCGCTCCACCGGCCTGCCCAACATCGCCAAGGCGGCCAACCAGCAGAAGGACAGCTACAACAACAACGGCGATACCCTGCAGTGGGTGGACGCTCCCACCATCACCGCCACCTGGAACCGCGACCTTGCCTGGGAAATCGGCCGTGTGCGCGGCAACCTGAGCCTGTACAACGGCTGGTCTGCCTGGGGCGGCCCCGAAATGGATACCCATCGCAGCCCCTTCTCCGGCCGCAACTATGAGTACATGAGCCAGGACGGCTATGTGGGCGGCGCCATCGCCTCCCAGCTGACCGGCGGCATGGAATCCATGGGCGTGACCTGCTACATCAAGCACTTTGCCTTCAACGATCAGGAGACCTGCCGCGACGGCATGGAGAACACCGTGTGGGTGTCCGAGCAGGCTGCCCGTCAGATTTACCTCAAGGTGTTCCAGATGTGCATGCAGGAGGGCGGTTCCTCCTCCTCCATGACCGGCTTTGCCCGGTTTGCCACCATGCCCACCTCCTCCAACAACCGCCTGATGGAGGGCCTGGTTGTGGATGAATGGGGCTGGGACGGCTTCTTCATCACCGACGGCTATTCCGGCTTCTCCCGCTCCACCACCATGGCCAGCATGATGAAGTCCTTCGTGGTGCCCCTGCCCCTGCAGGGCCGCATCCCCGCCATCTCCGGCCGGTATGACGCGGAGAGCGGCAAGTTCTACGCCTACACCGGCGCGTGGGACACCGAGTACGACTTCTACGGCGACAACTTCGCCACCACCACCCAGATGATGAACGACCGCGGCACCGTGGCCGACGAGGAGGTCAAGGGCGGCTACCGGGGCGAGGAAGTCGAGAGCTACACCCAGTGGTACTACATGCGCAACCTGGCTGGCCGCATCCTTTACAAGGAAGCCAATGCGCTGACCAACCTGAACGGTCACTCCCACACCTCCCTGCCCGCCTTTACCGCCAAGGAGCGCACCTTCGTCAGCGGTCAGCCTGCCGAAATGGTCTTTGACCTGACCGGCCAGGCCGCCAGCTGCTTTGACGAAAGCGGCAACCCCAACTATACCGTGGTTTACACGATTGACGGTGATATTCCCGAGGGCATGACCTTCGACCCGGAGACCGCCACCCTCAGCGGCACCCCCACCGTCAACGGCGAGTACAAGATCACCGTGGCGGTGCTCATCGACGGCTGGGTCTCCGGCGACCTGGTGAACGATGACAGCGCCAGCGTCAACCCCAACCTGAAGGTCACCTACAAGCTGCTGGTCAATGACGACGGCGTGCCCACCCCCGAGATGGACGAGGAGCTGGAGGAGAACCTGGACCGCATCAACGGCAAGAGCAGCGGCGGCGGCATGGGCGGCGGCGGCGGTATGGCCGGCTTCGACATTGAGCCCGAGGCCATCACCTTTGAGGAGGGCGCGGACGGCTTCACCTGGCCCATTGGCGAGCATCAGCTGCTCCAGACCACCGCGACCCTGACCGACGCCCAGGAGGGCGACCGCTACACCTACGACCTGGCCATGGGCGATCCCAACGCGCCCTTCTCCGTGGACATGACGGCGCACCTGAAGGAGGACGGCACGGTGCTGCTTCACGTGGGCGCGGGCGGCCCCATCATGGGCGCTGAGGTGGAGGGCGCCTGGACGGCGGCGGACGGCCAGATCACCGTGACCTGGAACGAGTAAGCCGCAGGATACCTGACACCAACCCATAACGCATGAACGCCGCCGGACGCTGACGGTACGCAGCCGCTGGCGTCCGGCGGTCCATCCCATGGATTCCAAAGGAGGTATCATCATGAAACGGACACTGGCGCTCCTGCTGGCCCTGGCCATGCTCTTCACCCTTGCTTCGGCCTGCGCGGAGGACTATACCGCAGGCAAGAACAAGTACGTCCTGGAGGCCGAGCAGACCGACCTGAGCGGCAAGGACGCCTTCGGCTATTCCGGCTCCACCTCCGGCACGGGCATGGTGGTGGGGGACAACACCGACTCCCGCAGCGCATCCAACGGCTACTACGTGGGCTGGCTGTACAAGCCCGCCAGCTACCTGACCTTCGCCTTTGAGTGCGCGGAGGATCTGGATGACGTGACCATCGTGTTCCGCCTTTCCGCCCAGTACGGGGCTGTGGACGTGACCGGCGACCAGGTTTTCGTGGCGGTCAACTATGACGAGTCCATCGACAGCTGGGAGCAGACCTTCGATTTCCCCCTGCACATCGACAGCTACAACGAGATGTCCGCCAGCGTGATGGACTTCCAGGACTATCTGGTGGTGGAGAACATCTCCCTGGCCAAGGGCTACAACGAGATCGAGCTGGACATCAACAACAGCATCCAGGGCGTTGGCGGCACCATGAAGGCCGCGGCCCCGCTGGTGGACTGCCTGATTCTTTACACCAGCGGCGTGATTGAGCCCATCACCTTCAACCCCGAGTTCGGCGGGTAAGAAACGCAATGGCATTGAGAGAGGACGATAAGCAAATGGCCCAATCAATCCTGCAAGGCATCAAGGCGCGAGTCATGGAAAAAAGAGGCGTTTCGTTCTGTTTTCTTATCGCCTCCCTCGCATGCACCCTGGTTATGCTGATTGCCTATACCCAAACGGGTACGAACACGTTTACCCCGGTTCTGTCCGGCCAGGTGCTGGCCCTGATGGGCGCGTGCCTTGCGCTGGGCGCGCTGCTGGCCGTGGTGGAAATCAAGAACGGGAAATACCTCCTGTACCTGCTTTCCTTCTGGACGTGGCTGAAATTCCTGGTGTACAACGCCTCCTACATCGCCAATGTGCTGGTGGGCATCGACGGCAACCTGTTCAGCGCAGGCTTCCTGCTCAGCGCGGCAGCGGGGCTGCTGGGCTGGGCGCTGGCCCTGGTATCAGCGATCCTGCAGCGGCAGGAGGTTGGCTCCGGGAGCAAGGCTGAAGATCACCTGCAAGCAGAGGAATGAGCCTATGAAAAAGTGGATGAACAAGAAAACCTGGCGTACCCTGACGGTGCTCTTTCTCACCCTGGCCATCGCTTTTTCCGCCCTGGGCGAGGTGGCAAACGCCTATGCCCCCGCGCTGAACTACGCGCTGAAGACCTCCTCCTACAAGGTGATCGAGCATCAGGGCGAGGAGGGCGACGCGATTTACTTCGCCCCGGAGCACCCGGACACGGAATCGGTGACGGCCTACGGCAAGGCGGTCAGCGAGGAGGCCGAGGCGGAGGGCATGGTGCTGATGAAGAACAAAAACGCCGCCCTGCCCCTTGAGGCGGGCAGCAGCGTCAGCACGGTGCTGCAGACCGCGTACAGCTTCAGCTACGGCTCCTCCGGCTCCGGGGCCATCGACGCCTCCCGCTACACCGACCTGAAAACCGCCCTGGAGGGCGTGGGCCTGACCGTCAACGGGACGCTGTGGGACTTCTATGCCGCCAATCCGTCCCAGCAGGCCATCACCTACAGCCGCAAGGGCGACCCCGTCTACAAGGTGAACGCCCTGCCCTGGGCGCAGTATTCCGCCGAGGCGCAAGCGTCCATTGCCCGGTATGGCGGCACGGCGCTGGTGGTCGTGGGCCGGCTGGGCGGCGAGGGCGCGGACGTATCCACGAAGAAGAGCGACGGCTACGACGGCAGCTACCTGTCGCTGACGGCGGAGGAAATCGGCATCCTGGCCGAGCTGACGGCCATGAAAACCGCCGGGCAGCTGGACAGCATCGTGGTGCTGCTGAACACCGCCGACATCTTTGAAACGGCCTTCCTGGACGACGGCTGGACGGTGGAGGTGAACGGCGAGACCTATACCGTGGATGTGGACGCCTGCCTGTGGGTGGGCAATGTGGGCATCGGGGGCATTCAGGCGGTGGCCAGGGCGCTGGCGGGCCAGGTGGTACCCTCCGGCAGGCTGCCCGACACCTACGTGAAGGACAACTTCTCCGCCCCCGCCACAGCGTCCTGGGTGCTGAGCAACGATTCGGGCGCCTTCTCCTCCGCGTACGGGAACAGCGAGCTGCTCTCCTCCGATTTCCAGACCCGCTACGGCGTGTACGTGGAGGGCATCTATGTGGGCTACCGCTACTACGAGACCCGCTATGAGGACGTGGTGCTGGGCCGGGAGAACGCCGGCGATTACCGCTATGCCGATACCGTGTCCCGCCCCTTCGGCTACGGCCTGTCCTACACCACCTTCGCTTACAGCGATTACGCCGTGACGGAGGGGGAGAACGGGGACTGCGCCGTGTCCGTCACCGTGACCAACACCGGCAGCGTCAGCGGCAAGGAGGTGGTGCAGGTCTACCTGCAGAAGCCCTATACCGCCTATGATGAGGAGATGGGCATCGAGAAGGCCTCCGTGGAGCTGGCGGGCTTTGAGAAAACGCAGACCCTGGCCCCGGGTCAGTCCCAGCAGGTGACCGTCACCGTCAGCCGGGACAGCTTCAAGACCTATGACGCCTGCGGCTACAAGACCTACATCCTGGAGCCGGGCGAATACTACCTGGCCATCGGCGCCTCCGCCCATGACGCGCTGAACAACATCCTGGCGCTCAAGGGCAAAACCACCCTGGACGGCATGGATCAGGACGGCGACGCGGCCCTGGCCCGGCAGGTGGGCCGGGACATCACCCTGGATACGACCACCTATGCCGTGTCCGCCGAGACCGGCGGGGCCATCACCAACCGCCTGGACTTTGCCGACATCAACCGTTACGAGGGCCGGGGCGACAACGCTGTGACCTACGTGAGCCGCAGCGACTGGGAGGGTACCTTCCCCACGGAGCCCGTGATCCTGACGGCGACGGAGCAGATGGCCGCGGATCTGACGAGCATGCGCCCGCTGGCGGATGACGACGAGGCTGCCATGCCCACCTACGGCGCGGCGAAGGGCCTGTCGCTCATCATGCTGCGGGGCGAGGCCTACGACGCGGAAATGTGGGACGACCTGCTGGACCAGATGACCTGGGAGGAGCAGGCCGACCTGGTGATGCTGGCAGGCTACGGTACCCGCGGCGCAGCCTCCGTGGCGCTGCCGGAAATCAAGGCGGAGGATGGCCCCACGGGCGTGGTGGACAGCGCCGAGTCCGTGTCCTTCCCCAGCGAGGGCATCTGGGCCGCCACCTTCAACCGGGCGCTGATTCAGCAGATCGGCGACGCCCTTGCCGAGGACGCCCTGAACGTGGGCGTGACGGGCATGTATCTGCCGGGGGTGAACATCCACCGCACGCCCTTCGGGGGCCGCACCCATGAGTATTTCTCCGAGGATCCCTTCCTGTCCGCCGAGGCCGTCGAGAGCGAGATCAAGGGCGTGCAGGGCAAGGGCGTGATCCCCTATGTGAAGCATTATGCCTTCAACGATGAGGAGGACAGCCGCATCGGCATCGGCATCTGGCTCAATGAGCAGAGCGCCCGGGAAATCTACCTGAAGCCCTTTGAGGTCGCCGTGGCTCCCTCCCGGGGCAACGCCCATGGCGTGATGAGCTCCTTCAACCGGGCGGGCTGCGTGTGGACCAGCGCCAGCAGCGCGCTGATGGAGGACATCCTGCGGGGCGAGTTCGGTTTTGACGGCGTGGTGCTGACGGACATGGCCCTGGGCCAGAACGCCTACATGTCCTACGACGCCTTCCTGCAGGGCACCGACCTGTTCCTTGACCCCAGCGGCGCAAAGACCCAGTTCGATACCTACGGGGCCAGCGCGGCGTTCCGCCAGGCCGTGCGGCAGGCGGTGCACCGGTACCTGTACGTCATCGTCAATGCCAGCGCGGCCATGAACGGCTTCTCCACCGCCAGCGAAATCGTCCCGGTCATGCCCTGGTGGCAGGGCCTGATCCTGGGGCTGCAGCTTGGCTTCTTCGCCCTGGGCGCGCTGGGCGCGATCATGCTGGCCGCCTCCATGCTCCGGGAAAGGAAAAAGGCTCCGGGCAAGGTCCTCCGGAGCTGAACCTGGCGATCATCCCGGAGGGAGCCGCCCGCTTCCCTCCATCCCCGCCGCCGCGCAGACAGCCGTCTGCGCGGCGTTTTTGTCCCGCGCCATGGACGGGCTCGCTTTCACGCAGGCGAAGCGACGCGCAGCACCGGCCCGGTGAAGTCCCCGCCAGAATTCATGGCCATTCGCGCCCCGTTCGGAGGAAAACCTGCGCCGGATGTGGTATGTATCATCAAGGATGAACGTGAAGCGGCCCTGGCGGGGCCGCGCCGCATGTCGCCGGGGAGGACGGAAAAGCCCTCTCCGGCCAAGCACAAGGAGGAATCGCCATGACGTTTGATTTGCCTGATCTGCGCTTGCAGCCCTGGCCCCAGTGGGCGGAGCAGCGCCGGGCCTGGGTGGCCCTGGCGGAGGACTGCCTCTACGGCCACGCGCCGGAGGGCGGCGACGTCCGGGGGGAGGTTATTGCCAGCGAGGGCCTGTGGGAGGGCCGGGGCAGGCGGGAGACCGTGCGCATCCACTACGGGCCGGAAATGTCCCTGTCCTTCCTGGCGGAGGTGTACGCGCCCGCCGCGCCGGGGCGGCATCCGGCCATCACCTGGAACCGCTTCGGTGGGGGAGCCTTCGGTGAATGCCCCTATGAGCAGGCCGTGGCGCAGCGGGGATACCTGATCGCCTGCTTCGACCGGGAGCAGGTGGCCCATGACGAGAAGCCCGGCGCCCGGGCCGTCTACGACGCCTACCCCGGCTGCGACTGGGGGGCGATCCGGGTCTGGGCCTGGGCGCAGTCCCGCCTGGCGGATTACCTGCTCACAAGGGAGGATGTGGATCCTGCCCGGCTGTGCTGCACAGGCTTCTCCCGGGGCGGCAAGACCGCCCTGGCCGCGGGCATCTTCGACGAGCGGTTCAGCGTCTGCGCGCCCATCTGCTCCGGAGCGGGGGGCGGCGGGTGCTTCCGCTATCTGGGGGACAGGGAGGGCTTCTGCCAGGACGTGACGAGGGTGGAATCCCTGGGGCGCGTCGGCTCGGCCTTCCCCCACTGGTGGACGAAGAACTTCGCCCGCTGGCAGCCCCGGCCCGATCCCACGCAGATGGGCCTGGAGCAGGACTTCCCCTTCGACAGCCACACCCTCAAGGCCCTCATCGCCCCCCGGAACCTGTTCACCTCCGACGGCATCGACGACGCCTGGTCGAACCCCCGCGGCGCGGCGCTGACCTGGCGGGCCGCGCAGCCCGCCTTCGACCTGCTGGGGGGCCGCAGCACGGCGCGCTTCCGGCCGGGCGGGCATGCCTTCGGGGAGGAGGACTGGCTGGCACTGCTGGACTATTGCGACGAGGTCTGGTTCGGGCGGGATACCGGGCGTGACTGGGATACCTGCCCCTTCTGATGGGGAAAGCAGCATCATCGGGCGCGCCCCTCGCGGCATGGCGGAGGGCGCGCTTTTTCGATTTCCGGCGGGGATGAAAAAACCGCAATTTTGAGACAAAATATCGCAATCAACCTGGTGGAAGCGGACGGAAATGCATGGTATAATGCCATCAAGCGGTACGAGAAGAAGGGGAGGGATGCCCGTTGAAATCCCTGGAGCCGTATGTGGACCCGGCCTCGGTGTACTACAATTTTTCGCCCAGCCTGCTGGCCCGGGAGCATCTGCTCTGGGTGGTGTGCGCGGGGGATTTCACCTACGCACCGGGGTATGAGCTGAGCCGCACCTCCTTCGACAGCTACCTGATGGAGGTCATCCTGGAGGGACAGGTGCAGATTGAGACAGAGGGCGAGCAGCTCACCGCCCGGGCGGGGCAGGCTGTGCTCATGGACTGCTTCAAGCCCCACCGCTACCGTTCGGACACGGGCTGGCACGCGCTGTGGGTGCATTTTGACGGCGCGGCGGCGAAGGGCTATTTCAGCCTGGTGACGCGCCAGAATGGCCGGGTGTTCTTCACCCACCGCCTGCAGGACGTCCACGAGGCTCTGGCGGGCATCTTCGGCATGTTCCACCAGGGGCAGCCGCTGAGCGAAACCGCCATGGCCCTGTACCTGACCCAGGCCCTCACCGCCATGGCGGAGCCCGCCCTGGACGGGGGCCGGGCCGGGCTGATCGACCGGGCGGTGGCGTGCATCAACCGCCGGGTGGGCGATGAGCCCACCGTCACGGAGCTGGCGAGGATGGTGGGGCTCAGCGAGTACCACTTCATCCGGGTGTTCCGCCAGCTGATGGGCGTGACCCCCAGGCAGTACATCATCCTCAGCCGCATGAACCACGCCAGGTATCTTCTGAAAACCACCGCCCTGTCCGTGGGCGAAATCGGCGCCATGGCAGGCTATGCTTCGGAGAGCATGTTCACCGCCGCCTTCCGCCGCACCCAGGGCATGACCCCCACCCAGTACAGATCAGGCAGGCAGCCTTGACAAAAACAGGAGGAATTTCCGCCATGAACCCCACCGCAAGCATCCGCGTGGAAACCGTCATGATCCCCACCTACGGCATCGGCCAGCCGGACAAGAACCCCATGTTCCTGGAAAAGCGCGTCTACCAGGGCTCCAGCGGCAAGGTCTACCCCCTGCCCGTGGTGGACAAGATCCTGGACGAGAAGGAGGACAGGCCCTACACCGCCATCTTCCTGGAGAACGAGTACATTCAGGTGATGGTGCTGCCGGAGCTGGGCGGGCGCATCCAGCGGGCCTATGACAAGACCAACGGCTACGACTTTGTGTACTACAACGAGGTCATCAAGCCCGCGCTGGTGGGCCTCACCGGGCCGTGGATTTCCGGGGGCATCGAGTTCAACTGGCCCCAGCACCACAGGCCCACCACCTTCGCCCCGGTGGACTGGCGCATCAGCGAAAACCCCGACGGCAGCAAATCCGTGGAGCTTTCCGAGGTGGATCAGATGTACGGCACCAAGGGCAAGATGACCTTCACCGTCTACCCGGACAAGGCCTACATCGAGATCAAGGGCCAGCTGTACAACCGCACCAGCCTGCCCCAGACCTTCATGTGGTGGGCCAACCCCGCCGTGGCCGTCAATGACAACACGCAGTCCGTGTTCCCCCCGGACGTGACCGCTGTCTACGACCACGGCAAGCGGGACGTGAGCGCCTTCCCCATCGCCACGGGGGTGTATTACAAGCACGATTATTCCATGGGCGTGGACATCAGCCGGTACAGGAACATCCCCGTGCCCACCTCCTACATGTGCGCCGGCAGCGACTATGACTTCGTGGGCGGCTACGACAACGGCGTGCAGGCGGGTATCCTGCACATTTCCGACCACCACGTCTCCCCCGGCAAGAAGCAGTGGACCTGGGGCTGCGGGGACTT
>JBJEUJ010000408.1:0-4712 GCA_051883775.1 Aristaeellaceae bacterium
CAGGTCTGGGCGGCAGCCCAGGCGCAACGGAAAAGACAAGAAAAAAGGAACAGAAGAAACGCGAGTTTCCGAGCAGGCGCCGAAGGCCGCCCGCGTTGGAAACGGCAGATAAGCACCCCTCCGGGGAACCGCGCCAGCGAAACGGGTCAAGGGGCGAAGCCCCTTGCGCGGGTGCAGGGGCGGCGTTAGCCCCTGCGCAGGTCTGGGCGGCAGCCCAGGCGCAACGGAAAAGACAAGAAAAAAGGAACAGAAGAAACGCGAGTTTCCGAGCAGGCGCCGAAGGCCGCCCGCGCCCAAAACGGCAGATAAGCTCAACTCCGGGGAACCGCGCCAGCGAAAACGGGTCAAGGGCGATGCCCCTTGCGCGGACAGCAGAGGGAAGCCCTTCCGGTGCGGCGAAGCGGCGTTGCTGCCCAGTTGCCGGATATGGGAATGTTTGGAAGTCGCGACTGCTCTATAGAGATAGCAGAAAGAAGGTAAGCGTATGTCATCCGGGGAGAAGGGGAAAGGCTGCAACACAGCTGCCTTTCCCCCCTTCCGCCGGACAACATGACCCCCTTCCGCCGGACAACATGACCCTCTTCCCCAAAAAAGAGAAGGGGGCATTCTCATCCGTCACGGCTGGCAGCGCGGAACCGGCAGCTTGGCGCAATCCCACAGGAACGACCTCATCCGACCTTGCTGCGCTCGGCCACCTTCCCCAAAGGGGAAGGCTGATACACCGAAGCGATGACAGACAAACAAAGGCGATGCAGCATGAACACTGCATCGCCTTTTGCATGGGCAGGGTGAAAGGAATTAGCGCTGAACCTCCTCGATCATCTCCAGCACCCGGCGGGTGCCGTCGGCGGGGGGCGCGGCGTGAAGGGCTTCGGTCAGACGCTCCCGGTCAGCCCAGGTGTCCTCAAGGGCCTTGACCAGGGTGTCGGCGGTCATGTCCTCCTGCAGGAGCACATGGGCCAGGCCGCGCTTTTGAAGGCTCTGGGCATTGAGAATCTGGTCGCCCCGGCTGGCTCCCTTGGGATAGGGCACCAGCAGCATGGGCTTGCACAGGGCCTGGAATTCGCACAGCGCGTTGCTCCCGGCCCGGGACAGAACCAGATCCGTGCAGGCCAGCGCGTCGGGCAGCTCCGCGTCCAGGAACTCCAGCTGCCGGTAGCCGGGCGTGCCCTGCAGACCCTCGTCCAGGTTGCCCTTGCCGCAGATGTGCGCCACGTCGAACCTGCCTGTCAGACGGGGCAGAGCCTCCCTGAGGGCCTTGTTGACCGCCTGCGCGCCGGAGGAGCCGCCCATCATCAGCAGAATGGGCCTGCTGCCGTCAAAGCCCAGGCGGGACAAGCCCCGGGCGCGGCTGCCCCGGAACAGCTCCGGCCGCAGGGGCGTGCCGGTCATTTCCGCCTTGGGGCCCAGAGCCTTGGCGCACTCGGGGAAGGTGGTGGCGATCTTCCGGGCAAAGGGCGCGCAGAGCCTGTTGGCCAGGCCGGGGGTCAGGTCGCTCTCATGGCAGACCACCGGAACCCGGTGCAGCCACGCGCCGAACACCACCGGCACCGCCACAAAGCCGCCCTTGCTGAACACCACGTCGGGCTTGATTTTGCCCATGAGGCGCGCGGACTGGAAGGCCCCCGCGATCACCTTGAAGGGGTCGATGAAATTCTGCCAGGAGAAATACCGGCGCAGCTTGCCGCTCTTCACGGCGTGGTAGGTTACTCCGGCCACGCTGCGGATCTTCTCCGCCTCCATGCCCTTTTCCGTGCCGATGTAGTGAATCTCGTAGCCCGCCTCCATCAGGTGGGGAATCAGCGACAGGTGCGGGGTCACATGGCCCAGCGTGCCGCCGCCGGTGAGGACGATTTTCTTCATGCGGAGCGTCTCCTTCTTCCTGTGCAGCGCTTATGCGGACGCAAGCGTCCACCCATGATGATAAGGCCGAATGCGGCGTCTGTCAAGAGGCGGCGGGCTTGCAATCCGCGCCGGTGGATGATACAATCGGAGTATATGCGGAAAGGGGGATGTCCATGCTGGGTCTGGTCATGGAGGGCGGCGCCATGCGGGGGCTGTTCACCGCGGGCGTGATGGATGTGATGATGGAGCGTCACCTGCGGGTGGACGGGGCCATCGGCGTGTCGGCAGGGGCGGTGTTCGGCTGCAACCTGAAGTCCGGGCAGCCGGGCCGCGTCCTGCGCTACAACACCCGCTACTGCCGGAACTGGCGCTATGCCAGCTTCCGCTCGCTGCTGCTCACCGGCGATTTGTACGGCGAGCGCTTCTGCTACCATGACATCCCCGAGCGCCTGGATCCCTTCGACCAGGAGGCCTTCGCGGCGGATCCCATGGTCTTCTACTGCGTGTGCACGGACGTGGATACGGGCGAGCCTGTCTATCACCGGTGCGATACCGGCGACGCACAGGATCAGCGGTGGCTCCAGGCCTCGGCCAGCATGCCGATGGTGTCCCGGGTGGTGGTGGTGGACGGCATGCGCCTGCTGGACGGCGGCGCGTCGGATTCCATCCCCCTCAGGGCCTTTGAGGGCATGGGCTACGACAGGAACATCGTCATTCTCACCCAGCCGGAGAGCTTCGTCAAGGAGCCCAACAACCTGCTTCCCCTCATGCGCCTGACGCTGCGGAAGTACCCGAAGCTCATCGAGACCATGGCCAGCCGCCATGACCGCTACAACGCGGAGACGGCCTATGTCCGGAAGCGGGAGCAGGCCGGGGCGTGCCTGGTGATCCGTCCGCCCCATGCCCTGGACGTGCGCCGGGTGGAGCGGGATCCGGAGAAGCTGCGGGCGGCTTACCGCCTGGGCCGGGAGACGGCGGAGGCGCGCCTGGGGGACATTCAGTCATTCATCAGGGAGGCGAAGCAGGCATGAACGTGGTGGTGATGGACGCGCAGGGAGGCGGCATGGGCCGCATGCTGGTGGAGGCGCTCAAGCGGGAGCTGCCGGAGCAGCCGGTGATCGCCGTGGGCACCAACGCCCTGGCCACCTCGGCCATGCTCCGCGCCGGGGCGGATCAGGGAGCCACGGGGGAGAACGCCATCCGCGTCTGCGCAAGGAAGGCGGATCTGATCCTGGGGCCCATCGGCATGGTGCTGTGCGACGCCATGCTGGGGGAGGTCACCGCGGGCATGGCCTGCGCCGTGGCCAGCAGCCCCGCCCACAAGATTCTGCTGCCGGTGAGCCGCTGCCAGGTGACGGTGGCAGGCCTCAGAAAGCAGACCCTGACCGAAGCTGTGGAGGCCGCCGTCCAGGAGGCGGTGAGCCGGGTGAAGCAGGGGTAAGACGAACATCCTGCCCTCAGGGGCATGATGCCGGACTGCCCAAAGAGTCTTCATTCGTATCCGTCATTTGCTGCCGGCAGACTTAATATCAAAAATCGGCGACATGTGCGGCGATTTTCGCGCAATTTTGCTCTGCAAAATCGCTTCCAGCCGTAGGGAGGCGCTTGCGCCGAATAGCGAGAGACAATGCTTGCATTGGCCGAGTGTAGCCAGCACACGGCCTTGTGCCGTGGGATGGCCGTTTGACCAGTGAGTGAGTGCAGATCTCAACCAAGTGGCCAAGGCCACTTTGTTGACATAACGCGGCAAGGAAAAAAACGCAACGCGCACAGTCAGGGTGCGCCAGAGCCGGTTGGTAGCCCGGCCGTCCTGTCCCACGCGACAGGGTAAGTAACCTGCCCCTCCGGGTTGTCCCTTCCTTGCAGGAACGCGAACAGGGATGGAGGGATTGTCATGGATCAGACAGGATGCTGCCTGACGGTCTGGTTTGAGGAGCCGTTCTGGGTGGGCATGTTTGAGCGGACGGATGGCGGAAGGCTGTCCGTGGCGAAGGTGGTTTTCGGCGCGGAGCCGAAGGACTGCGAGGTTTACGCCTACGTCCTGCGGCACTACAACGGGCTCATCTTCAGCCCTGCGGTGGACGCGGATGCAAAGGCGTTGCCCCGCAGCCCCAAGCGGCAGCTGCGGGATGTGAAGAAGCAGCTGGAAAACCGCGGCGCCGGCACCCGCTCCCAGCAGGCGCTGAAAATGCAGCAGGAGCAGGGCAAGGCGGAGCGCAAGGCCCGCAGCCGGGCGCAGAAGGAGGCCGAGGAGCAGCGCAGGTTTGCCATGAAGCAGCAAAAACGCAGGGATAAGCATCGGGGCCATTGACCACGGTGCAGGGCAGGGCGTTCCCGCCGCGCAGGAGAAGCGCGGCCTGACCGGGGCGCGCCCCGTCCATGAAAAGGCCGCCGCTCTCGTCAAAGAGGGCGGCGGCTTTGCGTATGCGGCGTTACGGCGCCTGCGTCAGCTCGGTGAAAACCATGGCGTCGGCGTCCTTGCTGGTGTTGCCGTACATGACGTGCAGGGTCTGCTGGTAGCGCGTGCGGTACACAAGCGCCGAGGAGGGCCCGCCGTCCAGGTTGTAGGCCCACTCCGGCTGAATCCTTTCCATCAGGAAATCCACGCAGTCGGTCACGGGCAGTCCGCCGCCCTTGGAGGTGACGGTGAGCAGCACGTAGTTGTTGTCATCCTTTTTGGCGATGATGGTGCGGATGGCGCTGCGGTTGGCAAAGGGCCAGCTGCGGTCAAGAATGTCCTGCCCATCCTGGATCAGCGGGCATTCCACGTAGAACGACCAGGTCTGGGTGGGGTTGCCTGCGAGAACGCTTTCGTTGTCCTCGCCCACGTGCAGGTGAAGGCCGTCCTCCTGCAGGGTCAGGCCGTA
>JBJEUJ010000409.1:0-4704 GCA_051883775.1 Aristaeellaceae bacterium
GGCCGCGCCGCCGCGGGTGTCGCCGTCCAGCTTGGTGAGGATCACGCCGTCCACGCTGAGCTTCTCGTTGAAGGCCTTGGCCACGTTCACGGCGTCCTGGCCGGTCATGGCGTCCACCACCAGGAGGATTTCCTGGGGCTTCACGGCCTCCTTGATCCGCGCCAGCTCGTCCATCAGCTCGGTGTCGATGTGCAGCCGGCCGGCGGTGTCGATGATCAGCACGTCCCGGCCGTAGTACCGGGCATACTCCACGGCTTCCTTCGCGGTCTTGACGGGATCCTGGGTGCCCTTCTCGAACACGGGCACCTTCACCTGCTCGCCCACCACCTGCAGCTGCTTGATGGCCGCGGGACGGTAGATGTCGCAGGCGGCCAGCATGGGCTTCTTGCCCTGCTTGGCCAGATACCCGGCCAGCTTGGCGGCCATGGTGGTTTTGCCCGCGCCCTGAAGGCCGCAGAGCATGTAGATCGTCGGCAGGCTGGAGGACCAGGTCAGCCGGGCGTTGGTGCCGCCCATCAGCTGGGTCATTTCCTCGCTGACGATCTTGATGACCTGCTGTCCGGGGGTCAGGGAGCCCAGCACCTCCTGGCCCACGCACTTCTCCGTAACCTTCTTGATGAAGTCCTTGGCCACGGCGTAGTTGACGTCAGCCTCCAGCAGCGCCATGCGCACCTCGCGCATGCCCTCCTTGACGGTCTGCTCGGTCAGCTTGCCCTTGCCGGTCATTTTCCGCAGGGCGCCCTGCAGCTTTTCACTCAAGCCCTCAAAGGCCATTGCTTTCCTCCTGATCCAGCCGGATGAGCGCATCCAGCGTCTTTTCCGCCTCGTCGTAGCGCTTGTCCCGCAGCGCCTCGCGGCACCGGGTCAGCCCGTCCTCCATGCGGCGGAAGCGTGCGGCCATGCCCAGCTTCTCCTCCATGTCGAACAGGCGGCGGGCGGCGCGGGTCAGCTGATCGTGCACGCCCTGGCGGCTGATGCCCGCCTCCTGGGCAATCTCACCCAGGGACATATCCTCCTCGCAGTGGAGCGTCAGCACCTGCCGCTGCTTTTCCGTCAGCATGCCGCCGTAGAAGGCCATGAGCCAGGCCAGCTCGACCTTCCTGCTGATTTCCTCCGCTGCCATGGCGCCTGCTCCTCTGCTGTCAAGGGTTATGCTTTGACACCAGGACATCATACACGATTTCGCCCCGCTTGTCAAGGGATTTGCCATGACAGGCCGCAGGTTTTTTGCTTTCTTCATCCTCCGCACGGGAAAAGGCGGCCGAAGCCGCCTTTTTAGCTGCCCGCGCGCTTACCAGGGAATGTCCTCCCCCGTCAGCTTGCGCCACTGGAGGCGGATGTCCCGCTGGTGCCGTCCGCCGTTCTTGGGATCGTTCTTCTGTACCTCCGTCATGGTGCGGGGGAAGTGCACGCAGGTGTGACCGTTGAAGCCGTTGTTGGAGATGGAGCCGGACAGGTGGGGCATGTTGGGCATGGAGGCGATGCACCAGGTGCCGTTGGCCAGCTGCACATAGACGGGCCGCTCGTTCCAGCTCCACTGGTTGCCCCAGACCTTGTACATGGTGTCGGCGTCCGCCTGGGTCAGAGGCTCGGAGTCCGCATGGTTGCCCGCGGAGTACAGGCGCATCTGCCAGCTCAGCCCCGTGCCGGGGTCATACACCGTGAAGGTGCGGTTGCTCTGCAGGTAGCTCTTGATGTCGTTGAACCAGTGCAGCAGCTCCACATCCGCGCCGCCGGGGGCCGCGCCCCTGGCCACCGTGGTGGACAGGGTACCCTTGGCCGCCACCGCCGCCCCGCCGTAGAGCTTCTCCAGGGTCTTGACGCCCGCCACGCCGTCGGCGGTCAGGCCGTTGCGCCGCTGGAAGCACTCAATCGCCCACACGGTGGTGTAGTCGTATTCCTTGCTGCCGGACACCCCCACGGGATAGCCGAGGGTGGCCAGGGCATTTTGAAGCTGAACCACCTGCTCGCCGGTATCGCCCCGGCGCAGGGCCGTCCACCCGCCCGCAGGAGGATCCGCCGTGGGCTGATTGCCCGCCGGTGCGTCGATGGCGCCGCTGTCCGTGCCGGTGGAGCCACCGGTGCTGCCGCCGGCAGAGCCGCCCGTGCTGTCGCCGGAGGACGCGCTCTGGGCATTGGCGCTGAACAGCACCGTGAAGGTCTGCGCCCCCGCCACGCCGTCGGCGCTCAGGTTATGCTTGCTCTGGAAGGCTTTCACCGCCGCCACGGTGCCCGTGCCGTAGCTGCCGTCCAGGATGCCGGTGTAGTAGCCCAGCTCCTTCAGGCGCTTCTGCACGGTGAGCACATCGTCGCCGGTTGCGCCCTTGCTCAGGGTGCGGGTGGGCACTGTGTAGCCGGAGGAGCTGCCGCTGCCCGTGCCGGAGTCCGAGGTCGAGCCGCTGCCCGAGGATGTGTCCGCAGCGTAGAGCGCCTTGCAGGTGGCGGGCCCGGCAATGCCGTCCTGCTGAAGCCCCGCGGCCTGCTGGAAAGCCTTGACCGCCGCCGCTGTGCCGCTGCCGTACTTGCCGTCCACGCTGCCGGTATAGTAGCCCAGGGTCTTGAGACGGGTCTGCAGGCTCTTCACGTCCTCGCCGGTATCGCCCTTGCGCAGGGTGCGGGCGGGCACGGCGGTGGCGGAGGAATCGCTGCCGCCGGACGGCGGGGGCGTGACCGCGGGAACGGGGGTGGAGGTGGGCGTGGGCGTCGCCTGGGACGCGCCGCTCAGCAGCGTCTCGATTTTCTGCAGGGTCATGCGCCCGGCCTTGCCGTCCGCCGTCAGTCCGTTGGCCTTCTGGAAGGCCGTGACCGCCTTCTGCGTGCCCGCGCCGAACTTGCCGTCCGCGCTGCCTGCGCTGTAGCCCAGCTGGTTCAGCGCATTTTGCAGGGTTTTGACCCGCTCGCCCCGGCTGCCGTATTCGAGGGTGGCGTAGTTGCCACCGAACAGGCTGCCGCCGGAGGTACTGCCGCCGGTGCCGCCGGAGCTGCCGGTGCTGCCGCCGTTTTGCAGGCTGTCGTACTGCTGGTACAGAAGCGTCAGCGTCTGATTGCCCGCCTTGCCGTCCTGCTTCAGGCCGTTGGCCTTCTGGAACAGGCGCACGGCGTTTTCCGTGCCCGAGCCGAACTTGCCGTCCGCCCCGTTGGTGGAATAGCCCAGGGCGTTGAGCGCCAGCTGCATCTGCTTCACCGCGTCGCCGCTGTCGCCGTTTTCCAGGGTGATATAGGTTGCGGCCATTGCCGCGGAGCACATGAGCGTCAGCAGCAGCGCCACCGCCACAGCCCACCGGATCCTCCGCATCCTCATGCCGTCATCCTCCTTGCGTCCATTGGTTGCTTTGAGCATGACGACAGTATAGCAGAGTTTAACGAAAAAGTAAATGGATATTACAATTCTGTTACAAACCGAAGCAAATCCAGCGGATAGCCGATCAGCCTTTCAGCTCCGGCCTGGGTCAGCTCCTCCGCCGGGCGGAAGCCCCAGGTCACGCCCACGGGATGCATGCCCGCGTTCACGGCGGTGCGCATGTCCACGTTGGTGTCCCCCAGGTAGACGAACTCATCCGGGGACAGGCTCAGCGTCCGGGCGATCATCAGCGCGCCGGTGGGGTCGGGCTTCACGGGCACGCCCTCCACCTGGCCCCGGATCTGCGCGAAGGGGATCTCCGGGAAGAAGTGCCGCACCACGCCGCAGGTATCCGCGTGGGGCTTGTTGGACAGCACGCAAACCTGCACGCCCTGCTCCGTCAGCGCCTGCAAAAGCTCCGGGATGCCCGGGTAGGGCCGGGTGGTATCGAGGGTATGCTCCTGGTAATAGGCCTGGTATTCCCGGCGGACGGCCTCCGCCAGGTCCTGCCTGTCCCGCACGGCCCGCTTCGCCAGCATTTTCGCGCCGTCCCCCACCAGGTAGCGGTACTCGTCCACGGCGAATTCCGGCAGATTGTACAGGCGCAGGGCTCGGTTCATGGCCGTGGCGATGTCGTTGAGGGTGTTGGTGAGCGTGCCGTCCAGGTCGAAGATCGCAGCCTTGATATGCATGGGAATTGCCTTCTTTCGGGAATAAATGCCGGCTCCCCCGGTCATACTGGCAGTATCATCCGCCGCCATGAGGAAGGAGCCGTGGGATTGTCTTATGAAGAAAAAGAATCAGGAACAGGAAAAGCCCGTGATCCGCACCGTCGTTGACCGCCGCCAGCTGCTGCTGGGCAGTCTGACGCTGCTGTGCATGGCGGCGCTGCTGATGGTGGGGCTGACCCCGCGCACCGTCAGCGCCCCGGAGGCCGAGCAGCCCGCGACCCAGGCAGGCGTGGACGCCGCCGCGCTTTTGCAGGAGGGCTGCCAGCTGATCCAGCACATGACCTACGCCCCCTGCGGGCATGAGCTGACCCGCCGCCAGCCCCTGCCCGCCGAGCTCATCGGCAAGGGCCGCGCCGACCTGGAGGCCGCCTACGACCTGTGGCAGGTCACCAGCTACGCCCCCACGGAGGTGACCATGGAGCAGGCGCTGAACCTGTACTGTCCGGAGCACCTGGTGCTGATGCCGGATGACAGCGGCATGCTGTGCATCTTCCGCAACCAGTACGGGGATGCGCTGGCGATGGTGACGGAGCTGAACATACCGCTCACGGAGCTGCCCGACGCGGTGCAGGAGGAGCTGCGCCCCGGCAAGGGCTTCTCCACCCAGGAGGAGCTGGACGCCTGGCTGGAGGC
>JBJEUJ010000410.1:0-4686 GCA_051883775.1 Aristaeellaceae bacterium
AGGTTCTGGACGACCGCGCCGCCTGGTATGACGCGAACATGAAGTAATACCGGCAGGGCAACCCATCCGCAGGCTCCGGCACGCTCCCAGGCGCCGGAGCCTGCCTTGATACAACCAGGAGGACATACCGCCATGAAGAGAACCATCTTCCTCCAGGACGAAAACGCCCTGTGGCTCAAGGGCAACATTCACAGCCACAGCACCTTTTCCGACGGGAGCCTGACGCCGGAGGAAATGAAGGACGCCTACCGGCATCACGGCTACGACTTCCTTGCGGTGACGGATCACGACATCTACACCGACACCCGCGCCCTGACTGACGACACCTTCACCATGCTGCAGGGTTTCGAGCTGTGGGGCAACGCCGCCAGCGACAGGGACATCCATGTCAACTTCCTTTGGGCAGATGCGGTGGAGGGCGTTGCCCCGGGGCAGGTCATGCACCTGCCGCAGCGCAACGGCCGGGTGTGCCGGGATTTCAGCTTCCGCATGCGGGAGAAGGGCTGCTATGTGATGCTGAACCACCCCCATTGGTCCATGCTCACCAGCCCCGAGGTGGAGGATGACAACCCCTACCATGCGGTGGAGATCATCAACTACGGCACGGAATGGCTGGAGAACACCGGCGACGGCAGCGTGTTCTGGACGGAGCTGCTCTACCGGGGCTGCAGGCTATGGGGCGGCGGCAGCGACGACAACCACAACCATCAGCCCCTGGACTCCATGTACAGCGATTCCTTCGGCGGGTTCACGGTGGTTCGCGCCCGGGACCGCTCGCCCCAGGCCATCCTGGAGGCGCTTTTGACCGGCAGCTTCTACACCTCCACGGGGCCCTCCATCTACGACTTCTACGTGGAGGACGACGAGATCCACGTGGTCTGCTCGCCCTGCGAGAGAATCTATGTCAGCGGGGAGCACCGGGCCTATCAGCGGAAGATGGGCCGGCATGTGACGGAGTATGTGACGAAGCTGAAGGGCCGGGAGAAGCTCATCCGCGCCGAATGCATGGACGCGGCGGGCCGCTCGGCCTACACGAACCCGATCTTCCTGGACTGAGGGGGAGCAATAGCATGATCAGGCCCGTTACGGCGGAGCGGCCGCTGAAAATCCTGGGCTTCACCGACATGCACCTGGACGGCAACGGAGCCTGCGCCCGGTGGACCCTCCGGCTGATGCGGGAGACGGTGGAAGCGGAAGCGCCGGACCTGGTGATCTTCGCGGGGGACAACGTGACCGGCGGGGACAACCGGGGCCGGGCGGAGCAGCTGGCTGCCGCCATGACGTCGCTGGGCGTGCCCTGGTGCCCGATCCTGGGCAACCATGAGGGGGACAACCCCTTCTCCATAGCCCGGCGGGAGATGGCGCGGATTTTCCGCACCTCCCCCTGCTGCCTGCTGCCGGAGCAGCGGGCGGTGCTGGCGGACGGCGGCAGGGTCGATGGGGAAACCAACTATGCGGTGACGCTGACGGGGGAGGACGGACAGGCCGTTTTCCGGCTGATATTCCTGGACAGTGGCAGCGACATGGCCCCGGAGGACGTGCGCCGCTTCGGCCTGGGCGGGGAAAAGTGTCACCTTTACGACTACGTGAAGGAAAGCCAGATCGCCTGGTACCGGGAGCAGGCGGCGGGCTGCCCGTCGGCGGTGTTCTGCCACATTCCCCTGCCGGAATTTGCCGCGGGCTATGCCGAGGGGGAGCGCCTGGCCGGGGCGAACCGGGAGCGGGTCTGCTGTCCGATGCACAACAGCGGCCTGTTTGACGCGCTGCGGGAATGCGGCACGGTGCTGTGCGTGGCGGGCCATGACCATATCAACGATTCCCGCGTGCGCTACCGGGGCGTGACGCTGATGTACAACCGCATGAGCGGGCTGTCCTCCTACAACGTGATCAGCAAGGGCCTGGGGGACAGGCTGATCCAGGGGTGCAGCGTGTACACCGTGTCCGCCGGGGGAGAAATCAGCATCGGGGACATCCTCTATGAGGAGCGCTATCCCCAGTACCGGGAGGCGATCCATGGGGTGATCCGCAAATAAGCCCTGCGGGGGACGGAACTCTCTTGGGGGATAAAAGGGAACAGCAGCGCATGCGCCGCTCCGAAGGGGGGGCGGCGCTTTTCCTGTCCCCGCCATGCTAAAGGGCATACAGACCGCATAGACTGTGACAAAAATGCGGGAGGAATGCATGATGGGTGAGGGCCTGTTTCCGGCGGAGGTTGTGAAGGATGTGCCGCGGGTGACGCTGACGGGCGGCGAAAGCGTGTATGTGGAGCAGCACAAGGGTCTGATGGCCTATCAGCCGGAGGAGATGGTATTCCGTACGGGATGCGGGCGGCTGCATATTGCCGGAAGCGAATTGCGGCTGAAGCGTTACACTGCCTGCGATGCGGAAATATCCGGCCAGATAGCCGGCATAGCCATGGAGAAAGTGAATGGAGGCGGCGGGGCGTGAAGGGGGTACGGCGGCGGTTCACCGTGGAGGGGCTGAACCTGGAGCGGCTGATCCGTCAGGCAGGGGAGGCGGGCATTCCGCTCACGGCCATGATGCGCAGGGGCAGGAAAATCCGCGGCGCGGCGGAGGAGGATGAGCTTCCCCGCCTGCAGCAGCTGGCGGACAAGGGCGGCTGGCGGCTGACGGTGGGCGGGCGAATCGGCGCGGGCCGGGTGGTGGACATGCTGCGCCGCCGGGTGACGCTGGCAGCGCTGTGCGTCCTGGTGGCGGCGGGTATGACGGCGGCGTCCCAGCTGATGTGGCGGGTGGAGCTGGTGGACGCGGGCGTGTACGAAGCTGACATGCGCCAATACCTGGACGAGCGGGGCGTCAGCCCGGTGTGCTGGAAGGCGAGTGTGGATCCCTCCGACCTGCGGGATGATCTGGAGTGGCGCTATCCGCAGGCAGCCTGGGTGGAGGTGGGCTGGCGGGGTACCACGCTGCAGATTACTGTGGTGGCAGGCACGCCCGTGGGCGATACCGTGACCGTGGACGGCTCCGGCGACGTGGTGGCCAGCCGGGACGGCATCATCGACCGGGTGATGACCGTGGCGGGCACGCCGCAGGTCAAATCCGGCGATCTGGTGCGGGAGGGGCAGGTGCTCATTGCCGGGGAGGAGCGCACCTCCGGCGGGGAGACGCGGCCCGTGGCGGCCCGGGGCGTGGTCATGGCCCGGGTGTGGGATGCAGCTGCGGTGCGCATGAGCGTCATGGAGCGGGAGACTGTCTACACGGGGCGCACCCTGCAGGTGCAAAACGTCTCGCTGCCCTGGTTCGACCTGTGGACGTGCGCTCCCTCCGGGTATGAGCAGGAGGACGTAGCCGTGCGGACGATGCCCCTGGGCGGGCTGTTCCTGCCCCTGATCCTCCGCTGGGAAACGCACATGGAGGCTTCCGTGTCCGTCCAGCCCCGGGAGATAGAGCTGCTGAAGGCGGAGGCAGCGGTGGCTGCCCTGCACAAGCTCCGGCAAAAAACGGGCGTTGCCGATGATTTTGTTGACAAATGGGTAGATTATAGTATGATAGAAGGTGAGATACTGGACGCTGTTGCCTATGGGGAGCGGATTGTGGATATTGCCCGTCCTCTCCGGCACGGCGAGCCGTAGCGTCCCGGCATGGCTGCCCCGGTGAAAGGCAGCGAGAAAGGAAGGAATATCCTTTTGACACAGGTCAAGAAAGTGCTTCTGTCGGTGGACTCCATGGATGCGTACATGTCCCTGTTCGGCTTCAATGACCAGAACGTGGCGCTGATCGAGCAGGAATGCGGCGTGACCATTGCCCTGCGGGGCGCGGAGCTGACTATCACGGGTGAGGCGGACGACACGGAGCTGGCCGCCAGCGTCATTGAGAAGCTGGTGGACATGATCCACCACCATGATCTGGTGGACAAGACCCGCATCCGCTATGCCATTGCCCTGGCGCGGGAGGGCAAGGTGGATATGATTGACGAGATCCTGCGCAGCGTGGTGGCCATCACCCATCGGGGCAAGCAGATCCGCTGCAAGACCCTGGGCCAGCAGGAATATGTCCAGGCCATCCGCGATCATGACCTGACCTTCGCCGTGGGCCCCGCGGGCACGGGCAAGACCTATCTGGCCATGGCCCTGGCGGTGGTGGCGCTGAAGAACAAGGAGATCGAGCGGATTGTGCTGACCCGCCCGGCGGTGGAGGCGGGCGAGAAGCTGGGCTTTCTGCCCGGTGATCTGACGCAGAAGGTGGATCCCTACCTCAGGCCCCTCTACGACGCTCTCTACGATTTTATGGGCGTGGACAGCTATCAGAAGCTGGTGGAGCGGGGCGTGGTGGAGGTGGCGCCCCTGGCCTATATGCGCGGCCGCACGCTGTCGGATTCCTTTATCATCCTGGACGAGGCCCAGAATACCACCTCCGAGCAGATGAAGATGTTCCTCACCCGCATCGGCTTCCGCTCCAAGGTGGTGGTCACCGGCGACATCACCCAGACCGACCTGCCCTACGGCAAGCGCTCGGGCCTGGCGGAGGCGCTGGAGGTGCTGAGGGACATCCCCGCCATCGGCATGGTGGAGCTGACCCATAAGGATGTGGTGAGGCATGAGCTGGTGCAGCAGATTGTTCAGGCCTACGACGCTTATTTCAGCAAGGAGAAGGAGAAGAACCAATGATGCGCCGAAAAATGAACGATAAGGAAAAGGGCACAGGCCTGCTTCGCCGGATGATGCT
>JBJEUJ010000411.1:0-24471 GCA_051883775.1 Aristaeellaceae bacterium
ACCTGATTTCCGCCCTGCACAAGTCCATGCGCAACTCCGACCCGGACGCGGCGGTGTACTGGCTGGCGAGGATGCTGGAGGCGGGGGAGGACCCGCTCTACATCGCCCGGCGGGTCACCCGCTTTGCCAGCGAGGACGTGGGGCTGGCGGACTCCCGGGCGCTGGAGGTGGCCGTGGCGGCGTACCAGGCCTGCCACCTGATCGGCATGCCGGAATGCACCGTCCACCTGACCCAAGCCGTGATCTACATGGCCATGGCCCCCAAGTCCAACGCCCTGTACACCGCCTATGAGAGCGCGAAAAAGGACGCTCTGACCCAGCTGGCCGAGCCGGTGCCCCTGAACATCCGCAACGCCGTCACGCCCCTGATGCGCAGCCTCCGCTACGGCGAGGGCTACCAGTACGCCCATGACTGCGAAGAAAAGCTGTCCGCCATGCAGTGCCTGCCAGATTCCCTTCTGGGCCGCGAATACTACCGCCCCACGGCTGAGGGCAACGAAGCCCGCTACCGGGAACGGCTCCGGCAGATCAAGGCCTGGAAGAAGGAGCACGGGGGATAAGGCCCCCCGTTCCTCTATCCATTGAATGAAAAAAGACCGCATGTCGCGGTCTTTTTTGTATAGGACGGCAGCCGGGCTTCACGCTTCGCTCCGCGCCGCCCGCACAGGGCTTCGGCTGTTCAGACGACCTCCCTGGCGTCCCTGTCCGGCAGGGCAGGGAAGGGCGCCGTCGGCAGCTCCTGATACCAGAACGCCACGGACGCCAGATCGTCCTGCAGGGGCAGGTACCGTCCGCCGGAGCGCCAGCCCAGCGCCTGCACGGTCACGCGGATGTCCTGTTCAAAGCATACAGGGTCCGTCAGATGCCAGCGGTACATGCCGAAGCGGGTCTGGCTGCGGTACAGCCCGTCGGGAAGAATCGCCTGATGAAAGCCCGCGTAGGCCGTGGAGAAGGTCTCGTAGTGATGGGTGCTCTGGTTTTCAAAGTTGTACGAGCCGCAGAAGTAATCCTCCGTGCCCGTGCCGCAAAGGGTCGGCGCATCCCGGTCCCCATCCAGGTAGAACTTGACCTCGCCCTCGCCCCACCAGCCGCAGCTGTTGCTGCCCCAGGCCATGTAGGTTCCCACGTATCTGCCGCGGCCGTGAACGCCATCCAGGATGGTGTACACCTCCTGATAGGGCAAGGGGTTGACCCGGCGGAACTGGGCGTGAAAGCGGCCCTCGTCCTCCCCCACCTCACGCAGACAGTAGTCAATCTGATAATACAGCGTGACGGGCTCGCTGCCCTCGTTGGTCATGGTCATCACCGCGCCCCGGGCGAAGGGCATGGGCCAATAGCAGTTCAGCGCGCTGCCGGGGTTGACGCACACAGCCAGCGAATGCAGCGGCGCGTAGGTGTTCCAGCCCATGCAGAAGAAGTCCCCCACCGGGCACTCCACGCTGGGCGTTTCCTGCCCGTCCCAGTACATTCTCAGCACGCTGTCACGCCAGACGCCGGTCGGGGTCATCCAGATATGGTTGATGCAGCCCTGGCCGTCAATCCTCGCCATGGTAAAGGTTTCACCGGGGGCAATGACCACATAGGGATTCACCTTCCACCCGTGTCCGAGGTCCCGCGCCGCCCGGCGGGCGCTGCCCTCCTCCAGCGGACACAGGCCGCCCCTGCCCTTCTCCCCGGTCAGATTCTCCGGCGTGATGGAACGGGTTGTTTCATGCGTCAGTCGGGACAGATTCTGAATATCCATTAATGCTCCTCACTCTCTCCTGTTTCTGATGGCGCCAGCTGAACCAGCACGGCGCTCACGCCCCTGGTGGGCACGGTCGCGCGCCAGCCTTCGCCGTCCTGCTCCAGCGCGGCGCCGCTTTCGGCGTTCCACATGCCCATGACCGCGCCATAGCCCTCCAGGGTCAGCGTCGCCTGCGCGGCCCTTGCGCCCGTATTGGCCAGCTGAATGGCCGCCTGCGTGCCGTCCCCGCTGATGAGAACGCCTCCGCTGACGCCCTCCGGCAGCTCGCCCAGGCCCCGCGCATCCATATACCGGCCATCGCAGTACAGGGCCGGATACCGCTCCGCCAGGGCGGCATACCGCTTGATGACAGGGTTCTGCACGGTGCAGAGCATACCGTCCGCCAGCGTCCAGGCATGGGCGTAGCGCACAGCCTCGTCCGCATTGCCCTGGGCCGAGGGCAGGCCGAAAAATTTGCAGGGCATGGTGTAGCGGGTCACCTGCTGGGCGATGGCCGGGTCGCTCCCGGGCAGGCGCGCCCACATCAGGCCGCAGATGTCAATGACGCCGATATAGGCGTCGCACACGCCCTCGCAGCAGTAGAAATAATCCCCTTCCTCCTCGCGCATGGCCTCGTCAATCCGCGCCAGCAGCTGCCCATAGCCCTCGGCATAGGCCGTGGCCGGGGTTGTGTGCCCGTGCGCCCGGTTGTAGCACAGGTTGCCGGGCATTTCCATCAGCTGATCCATCCACAGCCCGTCCGCGCCATTCCTGCGCAGGCGGCGGACAGCCTCCACCAGCGCGTCCTGCCAGGCCTGCGCCATCGGGCACATGGCCACATAGTCCAGGCCTGTGCCGTAGGATTCATGCAGCACCGACTGGTACTTCGTCAGGATGGCGCAGGCCGCGCCGTTGGTTTGCCCGGAGCCGCCTGCCTCGCCGTACCACCGGCTCATGGTATCCGCGATGTGCAGGTTGATGTAGGGGATCACCCTGCCGCCCTGGGCATGCACCTCCTCCACCCCCTGGCGGAAGGCCTCCTCCCCGCCGTCACCGGCAATGAACTCGTAGTCCGGGTAGCGGGAGTCAAAGCCCCGCTCATGCCAGCCCATCACGATCATCAGATCGGTGCCGAAGCGGCTTTTGTTCTCCCGGGAAAGCTGCGCCATGTCCTTGTGCTCCCCGGAGCCCCCGGTGTACACATGCTCGCGGCGATCCCGGTAGCGGCTCAGGCACACGCTGGCAATGCCGGAGAAGCTCCGGGCCGTCTGCCCGGACGCTTTACAGAAGCCGTTGTCCAGCAGGTATGCGCGGTACCTGTCCGCACAGGCATACCAGCCGCCCTCGTCCAGGGCCAGGCAGGTGGGCGCCAGGCTCCTCCTCTGCCCCGCGCCGACGAAGGGATATTGCCGGCAGCCGATCTGCGCCGCCCCGCCGGAGGCGGAAAACGTGAATTCCTTGTACTCGCACGCAGGGTCATGCACGGCAAAGTACAGGCTTTCCTGCCGGTTGTACAGCGCCAGATACTGCATGGACATGGGCGAGGGATAGCCCGCCGTCAGCTTCAGCGGCCCGCTTTTGCCCTCCTGCAGCGCCGACGCATACAGCGCGCCCTCCTTGTCCGGCCACAGCAGCGACAGCGGCTCCTCCGCATCCGCAAGCCCCTTCAGGTCAAGCGCCACCGCCTCCGTCACCACGGCATCCGCGCAGGCATTGTCAATGGCCGTGTCCAGCGCCAGGCCACTGTCTGTCAGCGTCCAGGTCTGGGTGACGGTAATGGCCGCGTCCTGCAGCGGATGCACATGGGTCACCGTCAGCGAGCCTTCCCCCCGCACACAGCATACCTCGGCAGCGTCCTCCGCCTTCAGCGTCACCTCGTCGCCGCGCACCGTTTTCCAGATGTCGCCCGTGGATGTGTTGACCGTCAGCTGATAGCCGCCTGCCGTCTCCTGCAGCCACCGGCGGCCCGTTTGCCTGTGCTCAAGCTGCACAAGGCCGCCATGCCCGTCCAGGGTCACGGTCATGGCGGCGTTTTGAAGCGTTGTCAAGCCTGATTCCCTCTCTTCCGCAGCAGCCGCCCCTGTGATGCACAGAAGCAGCGCCAGCGCAGCATACAGGATTCTGCGGGACATGCAGCATACCTCCCGGAGCAGGAAAGCGGAGGGCGGCGGTACCGCCCCCCGGCCTGTTCCTGATGATTACTGGGCAAACGCGTCGTTCAGATCCTTCACAACAGGCTCCCACATGGAGCGGTAGTTCTCGATGAAGGCTGCCCATTCGCCGTCCACAGCGTCCATGGCAATGGTCTTGTCGGACACCAGGCGCAGGATCTCGTCGTCAATGCTCACGGAATACTGGCTCTTGGCGTCGCTGCTGAAGAAGGCGAAGTCATAGTCCGTTTTCCGGTAGCCATGCTCCATGGCGTTTTCGTAGCGCGTGCTGTAGCACCGGGCTATGCGCTCAATGGTGGTGGGGTTGGCGTTGGGGTCCACCAGCATGAAGTCGTCGCCCAGGATGGCCTGGCGGAACCAGAACACCTTGGAGGGATATTCCATGCTGGCATAGGTGTTGTCAGGATCCTGCAGGTTGCCCACCTTCTCGCCCTGGGTGTAGGTGCCGTCCTCGTTGCGGATGAGGGCGTACACATTCCGGTCAAAGTCCACGGTGCCCATGTTGCCGTCGTTATCGTAGTAGATGTTCCTGAAGGCGCCCTCGTCCTCATACCAGGATACGCCCTCGATGCCCAGGTTGTAGGTCAGCTCGCCCTCCCGGGAATAGAGCCAGTCGTACAGGTCCATCAGGCGCAGGAATTCCTCCTCGGACATGTCGTTGGAGAACACCGTCGCCCAGCAGTAGTTGCTGGTCTCGTTGCCGTACCACACCTGGTCGTCGTTCACCAGCACGGTGACGTTGGTCTTGGCGAAGGCGTCATCGCGGTCGGCGGCAATGCCGCTGGAAACCATATCGTTGATCAGGCCGTCATAGGAGCCCACCAGCCCGTCATAGATCATGCAGGCCGCCTGTCCGCTGGTAAAGGCGCTCATTTCCGCGCCGGTGCCGTTGACGTAGAAGTCAGGATCCAGCACGCCCTCATTGTACAGGCTCTTCACCTGCCGGATGCCCTCGGCTGTGGTATCCATGGTGGGGCCCCAGATGTACTGGCCGTCCACCTTCGTGAAGGTGTTGTAGTAGGGGTTGCTCAGGCGCATCAGCTCCTGCAGCATGCTGGAGCGCAGCGTCAGGCCGATGGTCTTGCCGTTGCCGGCCATGTCCCGGGCTACCGCGTCCCTGCAGAAGGCGGCCAGCTCGGAGATGGTCACGGTATCGCCGAAGGTGTAGCCCAGCTCCTGGGCCCAGTCCGCGCGATAGTACAGGGTGTAGTGCCACAGGTACACATCGCCGGTGGTGAAGTGGGCGTAGATCGCCTTGGGAATGCAGTACACCCTGCCGTCATCCTCGCGGATCAGGTCCACCAGGCTGGAGTTCTTCAGGTAGGTGTAGATGTTCGGGTACTTCTCCTCCCAGTTGTCCGGCAGCGGGCGGATCAGCCCCTGCTCGGCATAGCTGGAGATCATCTCAAAGCCCGTATCCACCGTCAGCACATCCAGCATGGTCTGGCCGTTGATCATCATGGACGCGTTGGACGCATAATCGCCCCAGCCGTAGCTGACCATGTCGAAGTCCACATTGAACATACCGCAGATGTAGTCGTACAGCTCGTCCTTCTCCGCGCCGCTTGCGCCGATATAGGACGCGCTGTAATCATAGTGCGCCGTCCGGTCATCCTCGGCCATGGCCGCACAGCAGGTGAGCAGCAGCGACAGCGCCAGCAGCAGGGAAACCAGTTTCTTCATGAAGGATACCTCCTTTTTTATTGTCACAGGCATGCGGCCTGTGAAATGCTCAGCTCTTGATGGACCCCACCAGCATCCCCTTGGCAAAATGCTTCTGCAGGAAGGGGTATACGCACATGACCGGCAGCATCGTCAGCAGCACGCCCGCCATCTTGATGCCCTCGGAGAAGGAGCGCAGATTCTCGGAAATGGAGGCGTTGAACGAGCTGGTGTCCAGGGTATCGGAAATCACCAGCGTGCGCAGCATCAGCGGCAGCGTCCGCAGGGAGTCGCTCTGCAGCATCAGCATGGGCCAGAAGTAGTCGTTCCACGCCGCCACGGCGAAGAACAGCGTGAAGGTGGCCAGGGTCGGCTTGAGCAGCGGCAGGATCACCTGGAAGAACGTGCGCACCTCCCCTGCCCCGTCGATATACGCCGACTCCTTCAGCTCCTGGGGGATGTTCTCAATGTTGTTCTTGATGATGACGACGTTGTAGGTGCTCACGCCGCCCCACAGGATCACCGCCCAGCGGGTATTGATCAGGTGCAGGTTGCGGGCCAGCAGGTAGTCCGGCAGCAGCCCGCCGCCAAAGAACATGGTGAACACCAGATACAGGAACACCGCCCTGCGCCCCGGAAATTTCCTGAACGACATCCCGTAGCCCATCGTCACCGTGCAGAACAGGCCGTAGGCGACGCTCAGCACCGTGTTGATGATGGAATTGCCGTAGCAGGTGAACAGGCTGCACTTTTCAATGATGTAGCGGAAGTTGGCCAGGGTCACCTGCCGGGGGAAGAACTGCACCGGATGGGCAATGTAGGAGCCCTCCGTCACAAACGCCGTGACCAGCGCCAGATAGACCGGCACAATGACCAGCAGCATCAGCGCCGTCAGGATGATGACCACCGCCACATCGAAGGGATCCGGACGCTTCCTGCGCTTTCCTTTCATGGCTGCTTCCTTCATGCTCAGTCACCCCCATAGATCGACTGTCCGCTGATCCGCTTGACGCAGACGTTGGCCAGCACCAGCAGCATGCAGTTGATCACCGACTTGAACAGGCCCACCGCCGTGGAAAAGCCGTAGTCGGGCGTGGCGGCGAAGGTAATATCATACACATAGGTATCAATGATCTGGGCGGATTTGGCAACCACGGGATTGCGCAGGTTGAAGATCTGGTCAAAGCCGCCGTTCATCATGCCGCTGATGGCCAGGATCAGCGTGATGGAGATCACGCCGGCCATGCCCGGCAGCGTAACGTGCCACATGCACTGGAAGCGTCCCGCGCCATCCAGCCTGGCCGCCTCGTACAGCCCCGGGTCAATGCTTGAAATCGCCGCCAGGTACAGGATGCAGGAATAGCCCGCGCCCTTCCAGATGTCGGTGGCGTACAGCATGATGCGGAACACCCTGGTGGAGCCAAGGAAATTGACGCTCTCCAGCCCCATAAGGCCCAGCAGCTCATTGATGGCGCCGTTGTTCTTGAACAGCGTCCGGATCATGCCCGCCACAATCACCCAGGACAAAAAGTGGGGGAAGGTGTAAATCACCTGGTAGACACGGCCTGTGCGCCGCAGCGGCATCTCGTTGATGAGCAGCGCCAGCAGGATGGGCGCCGGAAAGCACAGCAGCAGCCTTCCCAGGCTGATTTCCAGCGTTGTCCACACGGCGCTGACGGCATTGGGCGTGTTGAACAGGCGCTGGAAATGCGTCAGTCCCACCCATTCGCTCCCCCAGATGCCCAGGGTCGCCCGGTACTTCTTGAACGCCAGCAGCACGCCCGGCATGGAGCCATAGCGGAACACGGTCAGCACGGCCAGGCCGGGCAGCAGAAACAGATAGATATACCGGGCGTTCCAGATGCGCCGGCTCAGGCGGACCTTGCGGTCTGATACGATAGCGCTCACGCAGCACATCACTTCCTTTCATCAATCGTGCCTTGCCTTTGTCACGCTCATTATAGTACTTTCCCGCATGTTTGTATTCCTCATATCTTTCGGTTTAGGTGCCGTATCTTTCGGGATTTTCACGGATCCGTCCCGGCCGCCAGACCTCCTGCATCGAATAAACGGTTCATTATTCCCTGTTTATGCACAATATGCTATAATCAAATGGAAAGCGAGGGCGAAAGAATGATGCATGCACCGGAAATTTCTCCCTATATCCGCAGGGCGTGGTTCGATACGCTGGACAGCAACGGCTACATTCCCGAACGCGTTATCTTCGATTATGAGCTGCTGTACATCAAGGAGGGGAAGTGCTCCATCCGGGTGGAGGACAGGCTCTACACGCCGCAGCCGGGCGACTTCTTCCTCTTCCGGCCCAGGGTGACCCATGCCATCCAGGTATCCGCCGATACGCCGCTGATTCAGCCCCATATTCACTTCGACCTCTGCCTGCAGCCGGACAGCGGCGAGGTACCTGTATCCATGTGTCCGCTGGAGCGCATCCCGCCGGAGCAGATGAGCTTCTTCCGCACCGATGTGCTGGCGGAATTCATCTCCCCCATGCCTGATTTTGTCCACATTGACAACCTGAAATATGCCGAGGGCCTCATGTCGGACATCATCTACCTGCACACCAACAAGGTCACCATCCTGGACGCCATACGGGAAAAGACGCTCTTTCTGCAGCTGCTGCACTACATCCTGGGTGAAATGGCGCTGATGGCCAGGAACCGCGCCCGGGACATGTCCGTCACGGCGCAGCGCGTGAAAACCTTCCTGGATCTGAACAGCCACCAGACCCTGACCCTGGACGAAATCGCCGAGAAGTGCTACATCAGCAAATGCTACATGGTCTCGATCTTTACCGACACCTACGGCATTTCCCCCTGCAGGTACCATCAGCAGCAGCGCATCAACGAGGCCAAGTACATGCTCAAGCTGACCAACCTGTCCATCTCCGAAATTGCCGCGCATATCGGCTTCAGCAGCCTGCGCTCCTTCAGCGCGCTTTTCGTCCGGATGGAGGGCATGTCGCCCACGGAATACCGCCGCCTGGCTACCCTGAGCAAGTGAATCCGGCACAGCCCCGCGCATTCCCGGCCCGCCCCCGGCAGGGAAAGGGCCCTTGCCCGCAGAATTCTGCAGGCATTCGGCGGCCCTCGCACGGGCCCATGGAAGGAGCGATACACCAATGGCTGAAACCCTGCAGCAATACCGGCAGCGCACGGCGTTCATGGAGGACAGCCTGCCCCGGGAGGGCGGGCTGCGCACTGCCGCCGGGCTGACGCAGAAGGTCGCCCCGGACGGCAGCTTCCTGCCTTTTTTCGGGGACACGATGATTTTCTCCCTGGAAGAGCCCCTGCTCCGGTGGCTGGCAGGTATCCAGAAGGCGCTGTACGCCGTTGCCGGGCCGTGCCTGGCGGAGCGCATTGCGCCGGAGACCTTCCACATCACCCTGCACGACCTGCTCAACCAGCCCGGATGCATGCCGGAGGGCGTGGCCCGGAACCGCCCCGCTGCCCTGGAGGCCCTGGCAGAGGCGCGGGGGCAGTATCCGCCTGCGGTGGCCGTCCGCAGCCGCTGCCTGTTCAGCATGGTGGGCGCAAGCATCGTGATGGGCTTTGAGCCGGCAGAGGAGGCGGACTGCGCTGCGCTGATGGCGCTGCACGAGCGCTTCCAGGCCATTGTGCCGCTGGGCTATCCCCTGACGCTGCATGTGACCCTGGCCTACTACAAGCCTGGGACGTATGGCGGGGACGTGCTGCAGGGGCTCCGGCAGGCCATGGCGCGCATCGGCCGGGAAGGGCGGGTGTGGCCGCTGCGCCTGGACGCGCTGCATTACGCCACGTTTGCCAGCATGGCCCGCTACGGCCTGGAGGGCTGAGCAGGGATCGCCTTCGCCGCCGGATGCGGACAAGGCCGAAGGGATTGCGTATCCTCCGACGCACCGGGTTTTACTGACAAGCGAAGGAGTCTGCCGTATCCCGCGGCAGACCCCCGGCGTGTCGGACATATGGCTGCGGACGGATTTTCTGCCGGAGGTGGGAAAGGCCCGTCCCGCCGACTTTTCCCCCGCCGCGATGCCGCCCGCCGGATAGGATGACCGTCGTCGGGTTTCCGGTTTTGCCGGTACCCCAGGATTTTGACATACAAAAGAGGCTGCCGTTTTCCCCGGCAGCCTCCGCTCATGCACCAGGTGGCTGCGGCCACCTGGTTTGTTTTGCGCGTGGCCTATGATGTGATACGCGGGAAGGGCTTCACGCCTCCTCCGGGCTGTCCCCGGCGGGGCGGCCGTGCTGCAGGCGGTATTCGTTGGGCGTGAGGCCCGTCTTGTTCCTGAACTGGGTGAAGAAGCTGGATTTGTTCACAAAGCCGCTGCAGGCCATGACCCTGGCCACGGGCACGGAGGAGGTCGACAGCAGGCGGCAGGCCATTTCGATCCGCTTGTCGCGGATATAGTCCGATATGGACACGCCCACATAGGTCTTGAACATGGCGCGCACGTAGTTGGCGGAGTAGCCCTCCCTCTGGGCGATCATGTCCACCGACAGCTGCGGGTCGGCAATATTGTTCTGAATATATTCGGATATATCCAGGATGATGCTGTGCCACTGGGCCGCCGCCTCGCCCGAGGGCGCGCTGCGCTGCCGGATGCCCTGGCACAGCGCCCGCAGGTTGTCCGTGATCTCGGGCAGGGAGCGGTCCTCCGCCAGCAGGCGCTGGCAGCGCTCGTAATCGGCGGCGGTCAGGTATTTGCCAAAGTTGTAGAACAGCGCCATGTGCATCGCCCAGACGCTGCCCTGCCGCTTTTCCGCCGGCCAGCCGGAGAGCATCCTGCCATACCGGGCCACGGCGCTGTCCATGGCCTCCGCGTCCCCGCTGCGCACAGCCTCGGTCACCCTGGCAATGGCCTGCTGGTCGTCCTCGGCGGCATATTCGGCGCAGCAGGCCTGGTATTCCCTCAGCGTGCAGACCGTGCTTCCGCCGCTGACCAGGCCCCAGAAGGACGCCCTGTGCAGCTCGCGGCAGACCTCGGGCAGCCCCCTGTCCCCCGGCGCAAGCACCTCCGACACCGCGCAGCACACCATGACGCGCAGCGTGTCCTCCAGCTGGCGGATGGCCGGATGCAGGCACTGGGCCAGTGAGCCCTCCTCCAGCGCGGGCGCGTTGATGAACAGCACAAAGGCGCCGTCGCCCATGTCCACGCAGTAGGCCTGGGGCCAGCGCCGCGCCATTTCGCCGCGCAGCACGCTGCCCACCTCCTGGCGGAGGCTGCGCTGGCGGAAATAATCCGGCTGCCGGGGATTGTAGCCCATGATGCGGGCAACGCCCATCTGCAGCTGGGCGTGGGGGAAGAATTCCGCCTGGTCGACGTCCATCTGCCGCTCGCTGCCCAGGGTATTCACCCAGGCGTTGAACCGGCTGTTCCTGAGCTGATGCTGCGCGTTGACCTCAACGGCTGTCACCTGGCTGAGCAGGCAGTTGATGGCGCTGCGCAGCTCGGCCGGCACATCCCGCCGCGCCCCCGCGGGGACGGCCTCATCCCTCGCCGTGCCGGGCAGGCGGTCGGTCAGCTCCATGGCCAGGCGGGAATAGGGCTGATGCATCAGGTAGGCATAGGCCAGGAAGAAAATCACCAGCATGGCCGCCAGCGCCAGCAGCATCGCCAGCATCACCTTGACAAAGGGCATATGCGAGGTCAGGAAGGAATCCACATACAAAACGGAGCAGACCGTCCACTCCTGCAGGCTGAGCCGCTGGCTGTGGGCCAGATACCCCGTGCGCAGGAAGGAGGACCACGGGGACGCGGAGGATACATCCTCGCCCAGAAGCGATACGGTATCCAGCAGCTGCTGCGGCGCGCTGCCCATCACCAGCCGGCCCTCGTCCGTCATGACAAAGGTGGTGGAGCCATCCAGCGGATCGCTGACCAGCACGTTGCTCACATCATTGGCGATGGCGTCCGGGTTCATCACCAGCACCAGGGCGCTGCCTGCCGTCCGGCGGACGGCGTGGGGCAGCAGGAAGGCCAGGGCCTCCTTCCCCTGATAGGTGATGACCTGGTAGCGCAGGTGCTGCGCCTCCGGCTCCCGGAGCATGCGCAGCACGTCCGCCTCCTCCAGCAGGCTCTCGTCCCTGTACAGCTGGCGGCGGCTCCGGCTCAGCTCGTAGATTTTTCCTTCGCTCTGGTTATACAGAATCACGCCCTCCGCGTCCAGGTTGGACTGCATGAAGCTGCCGGTGGACTGCACCATGGCAATGTCCAGCTCGCTGGTGATTGACGCGGCGTTGATCCAGTTGAACACGCCCTGATCCTGGTAGAGCATGGAGGCCGAGAGAAAGAGCGCCTTCAGCTTGGCCTGCAGGGCTTCCGCCAGGCTGACGGTTCGCTGCACCGCCAGCTGGTTGGCCACCTCCAGGCTGTGATTCATATACGCCCCCACCAGCGCCACCGAAAACACCAGGGACAGCGCCGCAAACGCGGCCACCAGCAGCCGCAGCCGTCCGGAGGAAAAGAGCTTGAAACGCACATGCTTCATCTTCATTGCTCCATTATACAGAAAAGCACAGGGGAATGCAAGGCGTCCGCCGGGGGGCGGACGGTTCGGTTTTTGGCAGTTTTCATTTTCAAACCTGTCCTTTTGCCGTGGAAAACTCTCCTGATCGTCCATGTTCTGACGATTCGCAGAAACCGGACTTTACATTTCCCTCCCCCGCAGGCTATGCTGGAGCCAGCCAAGACGCAAGCAGGAGGCGATACGGATGACAGAGGCACGATACAGCAGGCGCGTCAGCCTGATCAGGGACATTGCGCGCAACCCGCAGCTGTATCTACTGATGCTCCCCGGCGCAGTATTCATTCTCATTTTTTCCTACGTGCCGATCATGGGCTACGTGCTGGCGTTCAAGCAGTACAACATTGCCCAGGGCATCTGGGGCAGCCCCTTTGTGGGGCTGAAGAACTTCCGCTTCTTCTTCGCGGGGAAGGACTGGCTGCGCGTCACGGGCAACACCATCGTGCTGAACCTGCTGTTCATCGTCTGCGGCATGGGGCTGTCGGTGCTCTTCTCCCTGATGATCAACGAAATTCATCGCCCGCACCTGCGCAAGCTCGTGCAGTCCTCCATCTTCCTGCCCTACTTTATTTCATGGCTGGTGGTGGACCGGATGCTCTACGCGCTCCTGGCCACCAACACCGGGCTGATCAACCAGCTGCTGACGGGCCTGGGGCTGACCCGGCTGAACTTCTACAACACCCCGGGCTACTGGCGCACGATTCTCACCCTGGTGTACGTTTTCAAGAACGCCGGCTATTACTCGGTCATCTTCCTGGGCTCCATCACCTCCCTGGATACCGCCTACTACGAGAGCGCGATCATCGACGGCGCAACGCGGCTGCAGGTCATGTTCCGCATCACCCTGCCGCTGATCCGCACCACCATCCTGACCATGCTGCTGCTGGCGGTGGGCCGCATCTTCTACGGGGATTTCGGCATGATCTACGGCCTGGTGGGCGACAACAGCACCCTGTTCCCCACCACCGACGTCATTGACACCTACTCCTACCGCGCGCTGCGCCAGCTGGGCAACTTCTCCATGTCCTCGGCCATCACGCTGTACCAGTCGGCGTTCGGCATCATCATCGTGTGCATTTTCAACGCCCTGGTGAAGAAAATCGACCCGGACGTTCGCCTGTTCTGAGGGAGGGAGAAGGATTCATGCGCAAGACCAATGCGCTCCGGCGCGCCGACAGGGCGGATACGCTCGTCATGGGGTTCTTCTTCCTGCTGCTGGGCCTGTTTTTCATCCTGTGCCTGGTGCCCTTCTGGATGGTGCTGATCAATTCCTTCGCCACGCCCCAGGAGCTGGTGAGAGGCTTCAGCCTCCTGCCCTCCACCCTGACCCTGGAGACCTACCGCTACCTGTTCCGGCACTCCACCATCCTGCTCAACTTCCGCAATTCCGTGGTAATCACCGCCATCGGCACCTTCCTGGCCGTCGCCTCGACCTCCATGCTGGCCTACGGCATGGCCCATCCCCGGGTGCAAAAGCGCTACGTCCTGTCCTTCATGACCTATATCCCGATGATCCTGGGCTCGGGACTGGTGGGCTTTTACCTGCTGATGGTCCGTTACCTTCACCTCAAGGACACCTACTGGGCCATGATCCTGCCCTACGTGGTGAACCCGTTCTATGTGTTCATCATGATCTCCTTTTACCGCACCATTCCCTATGAGCTGATCGAGGCCGCCTGCGTGGACGGGGCGGACGACTTGCGCACCTTCTTCCAGATTGTGTGGCCCCTGTCGCGGGTCGCCGTGCTGACGGTCACGCTCTTCTACGCCCTGGCCTACTGGAACGACTGGTGGCTGGCCATGCTCTTTGTCAACGATACCACCCTGCAGCCCCTGCAGATTCTGATCCGCAACATCACCAGCCAGCAGGAGATGGCCTCCATCATCGGCTCCATGAACGCCGGGGCCGTGCAGCCGGTGAATGTGCAGCTGGCCACCGTGTGCCTGACCATCGGGCCCATTGTGCTCCTGTACCCGTTCCTGCAGAAGTATTTCGTCAAGGGCATCATCGTCGGCGCGGTCAAGGGCTGACCCCGCGCCAAAAAAAGGGAATCAACGCCGCGGCGTGCGGCTTTGATCAATTAACAGAGGAGGGATTTCCATGTTCAAGACCCGTTGCCTGGCCCTGCTGACCGTGCTGGCGCTGCTGTGCGCGCTGCTCCCCGCAGCCGCCCTGGCGGAGCCCGTCGAGGTGGTGAAGATCTACACCGTCGGCGGACAGCCCGCCGGCTGGCCTCAGGTGGAGGAGGCCATCAACGCCCGCACCCGCGAGGAGATCGGCATTGAGATCGACGTGACCTTCGCAGGCTGGGACAATTACGGCTCCAAGCTGCAGATGGAGCTGGCCGCCGGCGAGCAGTACCACTGGGTGTACGACGCCGCCTGGTGCGCCCTGGCCGCCAACCTGGCCGCCGGCTACTACATGCCCCTGGACGACCTGATCGCCCAGTACGCGCCCACGCTGCTGGCCATGAAGACCCAGACCGTCCTGGACGCCAACAAGAACCCCGGCCCTGACGGCGTCTACCGCCTGTACACGCTGCCCAACATCAGCGCCTGCGCCTCCTCCTGCCAGGCCTTTGTCCGCAAGGACATCCGCGAGGCCCTGGGCTACCCGGAGATCACCACCTACGAGCAGCTGATCGACTTCATGTACAAGGTCAAGGAAGCCTATCCGGACATGACGCCCATCGCGCCCTCCGCCACCGGCGGGTACCTGTCGCAGGTTCTCTTCGCCATGAACTGCCAGCTGGACAAGACCCCGCAGTACGTCAGCATGACCGCCCTGTCCGAGGACGGCGTCATCTTCATGCAGGGCAACGACGGCCGGTTCTACAACATCTTTGACGACATGCCCGAGGCCATGAGCGAGGCCATTGCCCAGGCGCGGCAGATGTACCTGGACGGCGTGATCGACCCTGACTGCATGACCGGCACCACCGAGAACTTCTGGCAGGGCACGCAGGCCGTGCTGTACAAGCTGGACATCGGCGTCAACGGCGACCTGGTGCAGGGCCTGAAGGCCATTGAGCCCGACGCCCAGGTGGAGGCCGTCAACTTCTACGACTACGAGCATGCCGGCCAGGTTGTCTCCGACTTCAAGGCTAAGGACTTCCTGTGCATGCCCATCACCTGCCCCAACCCCGAGGCCGCCATGCGTTTCCTGGAGTGGCTGTGCCAGTCCCAGGAGAACTACGACCTGATCACCTCCGGCATCCAGGGCCTCACCTGGGAGCCCGTGGGCGACAAGCAGTATACCTACAACTCCGACCTGTGGGAGTGGCTGAGCTGGCGCTATTTCCGCCTGCCCCAGTACGAGCGGCTGGACGCCAACTTCACCGAGCATGAGCTGGACATCATCGTCAACAACTGGGGCAACCCCGACTGGTTCACCCGGAGCGTGACCACCGGCTTCGGCTATGATCCCTCCGGCGTGCAGACGGAAATCTCCATCCTCAACGCCGCCATGGCCCAGTACTGGTACGCCATCCTGGACGGCGCCATTGATCCCGAGGAGGGCATGGCCGCATTCCGCGCCGCGGCCTACGACGCGGTGATTGCCATCGAGCAGGACATGCAGGCCCAGCCGGACGCCTTCCTGGCGCAATAATTCCCCGGGAGGAGGCGCGGGCAGCCGTACCTCCTCCCCTTTGATCCATCATGAAAGAAGCGAGGCGCATTCATCTATGGGCAGCATGCAAGTGGGCGTCAACCTGGGCAACGCCCTGGACGCCATCGGCGGGGAAACCGTATGGGGCAACCCGCCCACCACCCGGGCCATGATTCACGCCATAGCCGACAAGGGCTTCCGGATACTCCGCATTCCCACCACCTGGACCGGCCATCTGGGCCCCGCCCCGGCTTACCGCATCGACCCTGCCTGGCTGGCGCGCGTCCGGGAGGTGGTGGAATGGTCCATGGCCGAGGGCACGACCACCATCCTCAACACCCACCACGACAACGACCTGTTCCAGCCCGTGTTTTCCAACATGCCCGTGGCGCTGCCGGCCTTCATCGCCGTGTGGCAGCAGATCGCCGTGGCCTTCGCGGACATGGGGCCCGGGCTGGTGTTTGAATCCATGAACGAGCCCCGGCCCAAGGGGGTTCCCGAGGAATGGACCGGCGGCACCCTGGAATGCCGCCAGTGCATCAACGTGCTGCAGCAGGCCTTTGTGGACACCGTCCGCGCCACCGGCGGGCTCAACGCCAGCCGCCGCCTGCTGGTCACCACCAGCGCCGCCGTCATCTCCGACAGCGCCTTCGACGGCTTCATCCTCCCCAGGGGGGACAACCTGGCGCTCGCCCTGCACTCCTATCAGCCCTGGTCCTTCTGCTACAACCGGCCCGACCGCCCCTCCACGGCGGTGTTCGGCCCGGAGGAGGCCGCGCGCATCGACGAGACCTTCCAGGTCATCCGCCGCCTGGCGCTGCCCCTGGGCGTGCCGGTGTGGCTGACCGAGTTCGGCTCCGTCACCAAGGTGGACAGCCGGGGCCGTCACAACGACGGGGAGGTCGCCCGGTACGCGGCGTACTTCCTGGGCAAGGCCAGGGAGCTGAACATCCCCTGCCTGTGGTGGGACAACAACTTCTACGAATCCGGCGACGAGTGGTTCGGCCTGCTGGACCGGGAGACCCTGGCCTATCACCGCCCCCTGACCGTGCAGGCGCTGACGGACGCCATGAAGGACTGATCTTCCGCCCGCCGCACCCTTTCCTCCGGCCATACCCCCAAAAAGCAGGCAGCCCCGTCGTCAGGGACTGCCTGCTTTCCTTTGCCCGTGTATCTGTCAGCGGCCCAGCCTCGTTTTGAAGTCCTCATAGCCGAAGGTGCGGATGGGCTCCGCCTCGCCGCTCGCCCGCAGCGCCCAGATGCCCGGCAGCGGCATGCCGTTGAAGGTGTTGTTCTTGCAGGTGGTGTAGATGGCCATGTCCCCGAAGATCAGCCGGTCGCCCTCCTGCAGGGGCGCGTCGAAGCTGTAATCGCCGATCACGTCCCCGGACAGGCAGGTGGGCCCGCCCAGCCGGCAGGTGAAGGGCTTCTCCCCAGGCTCCCCCGCGCCATACAGCGGCGGACGGTAGGGCATCTCCAGCACGTCCGGGGCGTGGCAGGCGGCGCTCATGTCCAGGATGGCCAGGTTCGTATCCCCGTTGCGAATGACGTCCAGCACCGTGGTCACCAGGTAGCCCGCGTTCAGCGCGCAGGCCTCCCCCGGCTCCAGGTATACCTCCACCTGCCAGCTTTCCCGGGCCCGGCGGATGCACCCCTCCAGCAGGGGGATGTCGTAATCCGGGCGGGTGATGTGGTGCCCGCCGCCCATGTTCAGCCATTTCATCCCTGGCAGCACATCGCCGAATTTCTCCGCCACCGCGTCCAGCGTGACAGCCAGCGCGTCGGCGTTCTGCTCGCACAGGGTGTGGAAGTGCAGCCCGTCCAGCAGCGCAAGCAGCGCCGGGGTCATCTGCGCGTCCCACTGGGCGCGGGTCACGCCCAGGCGGCTCCCCGGCGCGCAGGGGTCGTAGAGGGCGTGCCCCTCCTGGGTGGAGCATTCCGGGTTGATGCGCAGCCCCACGCTCTTCCCGGCAGCCTTCGACGCGGGGCCGAACCTCTCCAGCTGCCGTGGGGAGTTGAACACAATGTGATCCGCAAAGCGCAACAGCTCGTCAAACTCATCCGCCCGGTAGGCCGCGCAGAATACGTGATTTTCGCCCCCGGGCATTTCTTCCCTGCCCAGCCGGGCCTCGTACAGCCCGCTGGCCTCGGCGCCCGCCAGGTATGGGGCCAGGACGGGGTACAGGTCGTAGTTGGAGAAGGCCTTCTGGGCCAGGAGGATTTTCGCGCCGGTGCGTTTCGCCACACCGGCCAGAATTTCACCGTTGCGGCGCAGCTGCCCCTCGTCCAGCACATAGCAGGGGGTGGGCAGATGGCGCAGCCGCTCCGGGTCAAGGTGGGCAAAGGGCGGACGCTGATCCTGTGCCATGTCAGTCCACCAGCGCGGGGTCGTGGGACTCGCTGCGGGGCAGACCATAGCGGTCCAGCGCGTCCAGGAAGGGATCGGGGTCAAACTCCTCCACGGTGTGCACGCCCGTCATCGTCCACCGGCCGGTGAGCAGCATCAGCGCGCCGCACATGGCGGGTACGCCGGTGGTGTAGCTGATGGCCTGGGAGCCCACCTCCCGGTAGCATGCCTGATGGTCGCAGACGTTGTAGATGTAGTAGGTCTTGTCCTTGCCGTCCTTCTTCCCGGTGAAGATGCAGCCGATGTTGGTCTTGCCGTGGGTGCGGGGGCCCAGGCTGGCGGGGTCGGGCAGGAGGGCCTTGAGGAACTGGATGGGCACAATCTCCCTGCCCTCAAAGAGGATGGGCGTGGTGGAGAGCATCCCCACGTCCTCCAGGCAGCGCATGTGGGTCAGGTAGCTCTGGCCGAAGGTCATGAAGAAGCGGATGCGCCGGGCCTCCGGGATGTTCAGGGCGATGGACTCGATCTCCTCATGGTGCAAAAGGTACATGTCCTTGCGGCCCACCTGGTCGAAGTCGTACTCCCGCTTGACGCTCATGGCGGGGATCTCCACCCAGTGGCCGTCCTCCCAGTAGCTGCCCGGGGCGGACACCTCCCGCAGGTTGATCTCCGGGTTGAAGTTGGTGGCGAAGGCATAGCCATGGCCGCCGCCGTTGCAGTCCAGGATATCGATGGTGTCGATGGTGTCGAACTCGTGCTTCTTCGCATAGGCGCAGTAGGCCTGGGTCACGCCGGGGTCAAAGCCGCAGCCCAGCAGGGCGGTCAGCCCCGCCTCCTCAAAGCGCTTCCGGTACGCCCACTGCCAGGAGTAGTCGAAGTAGGCCGAGAAGCCCGCCTCCCTGCAGCGCTTCTCGTACACCGCCCGCCAGGCGGGATCGTCGGTGTTCTCCGGCTCGTAGTTGGCCGTGTCCATGTAGTTCACATGGCAGCGCAGGCAGGCCTCCATGATGGTCAGATCCTGGTAGGGCAGGGCGATGTTCATCACCAGGTCGGGCCTGTAAGCGTCAATCAGCCGGACCAGCTGCTCCACGTCGTCCGCATCCACCTGGGCGGTGGTGATGACCGTCTTTGTGGTGGGGGCCAGCTTCGCGGCCAGGGCATCGCACTTGGATTTGGTGCGGCTGGCGATGCACAATTCGGTGAAAACCTCGCTGACCTGGCAGCACTTGTGGATGGCCACGGACGCAACCCCGCCGCAGCCGATGACCAGTACCTTGCTCATGTTCCTGTACCTCCTGTATGTCATTTCGTCAGAATCGCCAGCAGCAGCTCCCGCAGCACCTTGCAGGCCGTGGCGGTGGATACGCCCGAGGGATCCAGCATGGGGGCCAGCTCGTTCACGTCCGCGCCGGCAATGCGGCACGTCGCCACCGTGCGCATGGCCTGGAGCAGCTGCGGGAAGGTGACACCCCCTGCCTCCGGCGTGCCCGTGCCGGGGAAGACCGCGGGATCCAGGCAGTCCAGGTCGATGGTGAAGTACACCGGCGTGCCCGCGTCCCGCAGGGTGCGTACGGTGTCCTCCAGGCCCTCCAGGGTCAGGGGATGCATGTCCGTGTGCCCGGCGGCGAAGCGGAATTCCTCCCGCTCCCCGCTGCGGATGCAGAACTGGTGGATTCGCCCGTCCCCCACCAGGTCGTGGCAGCGGCGCAGCACGCAGGCGTGGCTCAGCTTGGCCCCCAGGTAATCGTCCCGCAGGTCGGCATGGGCGTCGAAGTGGATGATATGCACATCCGGGTAATGCCGCATAACCGCCCGGAAGCTGCCCAGCGTCACCAGATGCTCCCCGCCCAGCAGCAGGGGCAGCTTGCCGTCGGCGAGAATCGTCTCCGCACGGGCCTCAATATCCTGGAGCGCACACTCCGCGCTGCCGAAGCACAGCTCCAGGTCGCCGCTGTCAAAGACGCTGTAATCCGTCAGGTCCGCGTCCTGGTAGGGGCTGTAGGTCTCCAGGCCGAAGCTCTCGTGGCGCATGGCGGCGGGGCCGAAGCGCGCGCCGGGGCGGAAGGAGGTGGTGGAATCAAAGGGCGCGCCGAAGAGCACGATGGATGCCTCCTCATAGGGCGCGTCGCAGCCGATGAAGGTTTCCACATTCGCTTGCAGCGGCATTATCCTTCCACCTCCCTGAGCATTTCCTCCAGGAATGCCGGCAGCGCGAAGGCGCCGGTGTGCAGCCTGGGGGTATAGTAGCGGGTGCGCAGGTTCAGGGCGTTCCAGCCCTCCACGTCCACGTCGCCCGTGGGGTGGTACTTCTTGCTGGCGAAGCCGAAGAGCCAGTACCCGGCGGCGTAGGTGGGGATGTGGGCCTGGTACACCTTGCTGATGGGGAAGGTCTCCACAATGCGCTTGTGGCTGCGCTGCATGGCCTCCGCGTCGTGGGCGTAGAAGGGGCTGCCCTGCTGGTTGACCATGATGCCGTCGTCCTTGAGGGCGTTGAAGCAGCTGCCGTAGAACTCCCGGGTGAACAGCCCCTCGGAGGGGCCGAAGGGGTCGGTGGAGTCCACGATGATCAGGTCGTATTCCCCCTCGCAGCGGCGGATGAAGCGCAGCGCGTTCTCGAAGAAGATGTGCACCCGCCGGTCATCCATGCGGCAGGCGTTGCCGGGCAGGAACTCCCGGCAGGCCTCCACCACCTGGGGATCCATCTCCACCAGGTCAATGCGCCTGACCCGGTCGTAGCGGGTCAGCTCCCGCACCACGCCCCCGTCCCCCGCGCCGATGACCAGGATGTCCCGGATGCCCGGATGCACCGCCATGGGCACATGGGTAATCATCTCGTCGTAGATGAACTCGTCCCGCTCCGTCAGCTGCACGTTGCCGTCCAGGGTCAGCACCCGGCCGTACTCCGGCGTCTCAAAGATGTCGATCTGCTGGTACTTGCTCTTCTTCGCGTACAGGTGCCGCGTCACGCGAATGGAGTGCTTCACATCCGGGGTGTGGAATTCGCTGAACCACATTTCCATGGCCATTCCTCCTTACTTCAGTACGTTCAGGCGGAGGATTTCCGCGTCCTCCGGGCCGGTCATGCTGCAGCCCTTGGCCTTGGCGTATTCGATGTAATCCAGTATCTCGGCGGTGATCCTTTCCCCCGGGGCCAGGATGGGAATCCCCGGCGGGTAGCACATGACGAACTCGCTGCACACCTGGCCCTCCGTTTGCCGCAGGGGCAGGCTGACCTTGTCGGCATAGAATGCCTCCTGGGGCGATGTGACCACAATGGGGTCGATGTACTCCTGCCGCAGCAGATCCGCGCTGTCCCGCTGATAGCGCCGGCGAATCTCCGCCAGCGCGCTCACCAGCCGCTCCACCTCCTGGAGCCTGTCGCCCATGGACAGGTAGGCCAGGATGTTGCCGATGTCGCCGAACTCGATCTGGATGTCGTACTCGTCCCGAAGGATGTCGTAGACCTCGATGCCCGCCAGGCCGATGCTGCGGGTGTTGATGGACAGCTTGGTGGGGTCGAAGTCGAAAACGGAGTTGCCGTTGCACAGCTCCTTCCCGAAGGCGTAGTAGCCGCCGATGGCGTTGACCTCCTCCCGGGCGTACTCGGCCATGTCCTCCACCTGGTGGAACACCTGCCGCCCCCTGGTGGCCAGGTTCCGGCGGGAGATGTCCAGGCTGCTCATGAGCAGGTAGCTGCCGGAGGTGGTCTGGGTCAGGTTGATGATCTGGCGCACATACCCGGCCTGCACCTTGGGGCCGCAGAGCAGGAGGCTGGACTGGGTCAGGCTGCCGCCGCTCTTGTGCATGGAGACGGCGGCCATGTCCGCCCCGGCCTCCATGGCGGAGACGGGCATGGAGGTGCCGAAGTAGAAGTGGGTGCCGTGGGCCTCGTCCGCCAGGCAGAGCATGCCCGCCTCGTGGGCCATGCGGACAATGGCCCGCAAATCGGAGCATACGCCGTAGTAGGTGGGGTTGTTCACCAGCACGGCCACCGCGTTTGGGTGCTCCCGGATGGCCCGGGCCAGGCTCTCCCGGGTCATGCCCAGGGAAATGCCCAGGGACTGGTCCACGTCCGGGTTGACGTACACGGGCACCGCGCCGCAGAGCACCAGGGCGTTGATGACGCTGCGGTGGACGTTGCGGGGGAGGATGATCTCGTCCCCCCGCTTGCAGGCGGTGAGCACCATGCTCTGCACGGAGCTGGTGGTGCCCCCCACCATCAGGAAGGCGTGGGCCGCGCCGAAGGCGTCCGCCGCCAGCTCCTCCGCCTCCCGGATCACCGATACCGGGTGGCACAGGTTGTCCAGGGGCTTCATGCTGTTCACGTCCAGGTTGACGCACTTCTCCCCCAGGAAGGCCGTCAGCTCCGGGTTGCCCCGGCCCCGCTTGTGGCCGGGCACGTCGAAGGGCACCACCCGCATGAGCCGGAAGCGCTCCAGGGCCTCGTAGATCGGGGCGCGGTTCTGGTTCAGCACCATTTTCTTCACGGAATCATCCCTTTTGCATGGTTGGTTCGGGCAAACAAAAAAGCGCAGGCCACACAAACCTGCGCTTGAATCAATCAACCAAAACGGCCCTTCGCCCGCCGCGGCGCCCACGGACGCCGGGAGCGATGACGCTTCTGCTGAAAGAACGGATTGAGAGTCTATATAGCCTTGATGCTTTTACTACTCTTATTGACCGTTTCGCAAGCTTGTGCTCTTAACACCAATCCCCGGAGGGATTCACTTGGGAAATTGAGCTCTGAACTCCATCAATGAGATGCAGCGAAAACTGCGTGCGAGTTTATACCCCGCATCGGCTATCGACCCGGCTGTCCGTTCGGCCTTGCTTCTTTGCGGATGAAAGAAGGGTCAGACACGGCCCGGAAGCCCCGGGCATGTCCTGTCCTGTATGATACACGATGCCGCCCCGTCTGTCAAGGGGCAGTCCGGCGTCGCGGCGGCCCGCCTGTCAACAGAGGCTGTAACCTTTTTTTCGTGCAGCGTTCAGCCCCTGTTCTCTCTATTCTTTTTTCTTAAAAGTGTGTTGACAGTGTTGACAAAGCGTCTCAAGCCCTTGTGGCATAAGGCTTTGCGGTGTCAACAGGCTGTCAACAGGCCCGGCAAAGCCAGGCCTGTCCGGGCTTATTCCGGCCATGACGCCGGGCATGGGCCGGCCGTGTCCGGCAAGCCTGTTGACAGCAGCGCCTCCACCTCCGCCATGGCGGGTATGGAGCCCCCCGCACCCGGGCGGGTCACCGCAATGGCCGAGGCCCGGGCCGCCACCCGGAGGGCCTCCTCCACCGCCTTGCCGCTCAGCACCCCCTGGAAGAAATAGCCCGTGAAGGTGTCCCCGGCGGCGGTGGTATCCACGGCCTGCACCGGGAAGGCAGGCTGGCAGCGCCGGCGGAATCTGTCGGCGTACACGGCCCCCTGCGCCCCCAGCGTCAGCACCACCCGGCAGTCCGGGCAGCGCGCCAGCAGCGCGTCCAGCATGGCGTCCGGCTCCCGGCAGCCCGTCAGATCCTCGCCCTCCACCTCGTTGAGGATCAGCCAGTCCACCTGGGGCATCAGGGGCGGCAGCGCGTCGCTCATGGGCGATGGGTTCAGGATCACCCGCATGCCCCTGCCCTTCGCCTGGCGGACAAGCTCGTCCGGCAGGCTGATCTCATTCTGCATCAGGACGCAGTCCCCCGCCCCAAAGCCCGCCAGCGTGTCCCGGATGCTGTCCCTGGTTATCCGCTGATTGGCCCCGCCGTACAGGACAATGGCGTTCTGCCCGTTTTCGTCCAGCTGGATGATGGCATGGCCCGTGGGCTCCTCCACGACCCGCACCAGGGACGTATCCACCCCGAAGGAGGCCAGGTAATCCCGCAGGAACAGCCCGTCCTGCCCGATGGCCCCGGCAAAGCGCACCGCCATCCCCGCCCGGGCCAGGGCGATGGCCTGGTTCAGCCCCTTTCCGCCGGGGTTGCGCTGATACGCGCCGGAGGACAGCGTCTCCCCCGCCCGCACCAGATGGGGCATGCGGTACACATGGTCAATGTTCATGGAGCCGAAAACAAGCATTTTCACGGCGCGTCACCTCTCCATTCTTCCGCCGGGCGGACAGGCCCTCCTCCGGGCAGGCAGCAGCGGCCTTCGTCATTGAGACAGGTATTCTGCATCCGCCCGGGAAAAACCTGCATGCGTCCGCCGCCCCCTCCGGGACAATGCCTTCCCGCTGCGGCAGCCCGCCAGGCTGTCCGGCTTCCGGTTCTGTCAGCCGCTTCGCAGCCCCTGCCGGTTTCGCCGGGCTTTCTCCCTCCGCACGCAAAAACGGAGCCCGGCATATCCGGGCCCCGCAGGGGGTACAATGCAGTGATGCTCAGGCTTCCGGTTTTCAGCGCAGGGCGGGCAGGCTGGCCGCCGCCACGGACTGGCCCACCCGGCGGCTCTTCTCGTCGGGGA
>JBJEUJ010000412.1:0-4662 GCA_051883775.1 Aristaeellaceae bacterium
CGGTCACGGCCTCCCACCGCTCCGGCGGGAAGGTGGTCTGCGCCACCGCCAGGGCTTTGGGCATACGGGGCAGCTGCTCCGCTTCCTCCGGCGTGGCCACCACAAAGACCTCGCCTCGGGCCCAGGCTGCGGTACCCCGCACCTCGGGATGCTCCTTCTCCCCCACCAGGATCACCGGACAGTCCGGCGCGGTTTCCTCCCGGACGATGCGGTGCAGCCTGTCCACAAAGGGGCAGGTCAGATCCATCACCGGGCACCCGGCCTTCTCCAGCGCCTCCAGCACCTCCGGCCCCACGCCGTGGCTGCGGATGAGCACCTGACGGCCCTGCGCCTCCTCCGGGGCGGCAATGGGCGGCACGCCCCTTGCGCGGAGCATCTCCACCACATGGGGGTTGTGAATCAGCTCCCCCAGGGTGCAGGACGGCATTCCGGCCTCCGCCACGCCCTCGGCGGCTTCCACCGCCCGGCGGACGCCCATACAGAACCCCGCGTGGGCAGCGACCTCCACAGGCATGAGCAGCATCCTTTCGCAAGCAAAATGCTCTGATTTAGATTGTTTCGCCGCAGAAACCGTGATTCCTGCAAGCTTTCAAAAAAAACATGAATCTTTGTCGATTTTTTATTTCACGGCCGCCTCGGCTGCCAAATCCCGGTAGATGAGGGTGATGCGCTCCATCAGCTCCCGGCAGGTTTCCTTGTTGATGCCCTTCTCCCGCAAATCGTCCATGGGGATGGGCTCGCCCACCACGCATTCCACACGGCGGAACAGCGCCAGCCCCCGGCTGATGTACATGGGGATCAGCGGCACGCCGCTGCGCAGGGCGATCATGGCCGCCCCGGCCTCCTGCTCCTCCATCAGGCCCTTGTGGTAGCGCGTGCCCTCGGGGAAGATGCCCAGCACCTCGCCGCTGCGCAGGGCCCGGATGCTGGTGCGCATGGCCTCCATGTCGCTGTTGTGGCGGCTGACGAAAATGGTGTGGATGTTCAGCAGGAACCGCTTGAGCAGCCCGTTGCCGCTCAGCTCCTTCTTGGCCATGAAGGCGACCTCGTAGCGCTTCACCGCCGCCGCCACAATCACCGGATCCAGCAGGGACAGATGGTTGCCGATGACGATGAAGGGCGCGTCCAGCTGCGCGCGCTCGATATGATGATAGCGCACCGGCACCAGGGTGTTGAACAGGAACGCCGCCAGCACCCGCAGCACACGGTAAATCCACGCGGACTGCGTGGCGGGGCGGCGGGTCAGCTGCTTTTGGGGCTTTTCCGTCAGGGTCTTGTTCTCCTGCTGCTCGCTCATACGCTCTTCTCCTTCACCAGCGCAAGGATCGTCTCCACCGTCTGGTTGAAATCAAGCTCCGTGGAATCCACCACCACCGCGTCCTCCGCCACCCGCAGGGGGCTGACCGCCCGGTGCATGTCCTGATCGTCCCTGCGCCGCAGATCCTCCAGCACCTGCTCGTAGCTGTCCGTCCCGCCCAGCTGCTGGAAGCGGCGGCGGGCGCGCTCCTCGGCGCTGGCGGTGAGGTAAATCTTCACCGTGGCGTCCGGCAGCACATTGGTGCCGATGTCCCGCCCGTCCACCAGCATGGCGGTGGTGGCGGCCAGCTGCCGCTGCAGGGCCACCATGGCCTTTCGTACCCCCGTATACCGGGCCACCGTGGAGGCGGCCAGGCTGACCTCCTCCGTGCGCAGGCGGGAGGTCACGTCCTCCCCGTCCACCAGCGTCCGCTGGCCCTCGGGGCCGTGGGTCACGGTGATGCGCACGTCCTCGCACATGGCCGTGACCGCCGCCTCATCCTGAATGTCCAGCCCGCGATTAAGGGCCGTCAGCCCCACCGCCCGGTACATGGCCCCGGTATCCAGGTGCAGAATGCCCAGCCGGCGGGCCACCTCGTCGGCGATGGTGGATTTGCCCGCGCCCACAGGCCCGTCCAGCGCAATGCTCAATGCCATGTTCGAATGCCTCCTTGCAGCTTGCCTTTCGTATTTTCCCCGCGTCAGATGGCCCGATGTCCCAGACCGATGCATACCTCATTGAGGTGCACCAGGCCGATGGTGAAGAACACCGCCACTGCCACATGCTCGCCCCGGCGGGCCACGCCGATTTTTCCGCCCACGCTCAGGCCCATGGCCTTTCCGGCCACCTGGCTGACAGCCTCCCGGGCCGCGCCGGCCACCGCGCCCTCCTCATGATGGGTGTCGCTGATGACGCTCTCCCGCTTGGCGGCCACCACTGCCCGCTCCACAATCTTCATCACCGAGGACACAAACTCGCCCCCGAAGTCCGCCGCCACACCCAGGATCTCCTGTCCGGCCAGCTCCGCCTTCATGGCAGCTTCCTCCTCGCGGGTGGCCGTCATGGCCAGCATGATCGCCGCCCGGGCCACCTCGCGGCTGTCTCCCATGGTTCTCGGCATGGACGCAACGCTTCCTTTCGTGCTTGTCGGAACCATTATACATGACTTTCCCCGCCCCCGCAAGCATCCCGCACAGAAAAGTGATGCTCACCCCTCATACCACCATGCCGCACACCCACGCCCCCGCCAGATAGCTGGCCATGGACACCGGCAGCGCCCAGGGCAGACGGCGCACGTCCGTGGCCGCCAGGTACACCGTCATGGTGTAGAAGATCGTCTCCGAGGAGCCCATCAGCACCGAGGCCGCCCGCCCCGCCCGGCTGTCCGCGCCGCAGCGGGCGAAGATGTCCTTGAGCGCCGCCAGGCTCCCCGAGCCGGTGAGCGGCCGCAGGATCAGCAGGGGCGCCGTTTCCTCCGGGAGGTTCATCAGCCGTGTCACCGGGCCCATGAGGCGGCTGAGCAGTTCCGTCAGCCCTGAGGCGTCCATGAGGGAGAGCATGAGCATCATGGCGCACAGGGCCGGCAGCAGCTGCATGGCCGTATCCATACCCCGCTTCGCCCCCCGCAGGAACGCCCCGTAGGCGTCCCCGCTGCGCAGCCCCCGCAAAAGGATCAGCCCCACCGCCGCCAGCATGATTTTTCCCGAAAGCCCCTGCATCAGCGCTTCCTCCTTCTCAGGCTCAGCAGCAGCATCAGCCCCGCCGCCACCCCCGTCGCCGCCAGGGAGGACAGCATCGTCGGCAGCCAGATGTCAGCCGGATCCGCCGCCCCCGCCGCTGCCCTCAGCGTCATGACCGTGGCGGGGATCAGCTGCAGGCTGGAGTTGTTCAGCGCCAGGAGCATGGCCAGGGCGCGCACGCCCTCCTCCCCCTGGGCTGAGAGCAGCTGCGCCGCCCGGATGCCCGCCGGCGTGGCTGCGTTGCCCAGCCCCAGCAGGTTGGCCGCCACGTTCATGCCCACCGCCGCCCAGCCCTCCTCATCCTCCACACCCGGGTACACATCGCGCGCCGCCCGGGCCAGAAGATGCCCCAGCCTGGCCACATCTCCCGAGGCGGAAAGCAGCTCCATCAACCCGCTCCACAGCGTCATGGAAGCAAGCAATTCCACCAGAAGGAAAACTGCCCTGCTGCCGCTGTTCAGCAGCGCTTCAGCCCCGCCGGAGCCTGCTCCCGCAACGCACATCAGGCATGAGGATAACGTCATCAGCACCCAAAGCCGCGCCATTTTTTCACCATTCCTTCACCTGCAGAACACATTGCAACACAATTATTTAGATATAAGCGAAAACTGCTTGACAGAATGCCTGTATGTCAGTAAAATAAGAACGGTAATCATACATGAAAGATGTTATTTTCCCAAAACGAGGAGGTACCCAACGATGAAATCCACCGGTGTTGTGCGTCAGCTTGACACGCTTGGACGCATTGTTCTGCCCATTGAGCTTCGCAGGACAATGGACATTGGCGTGAAGGATATGCTTGAGATCTTTGTGGATGGCGATGAAATCATCCTCAAGAAATACCATCCCAGCTGTATCTTCTGCAGCGATGCCCGCGATGTTATTCCCTACAAGGGCAAGCTGGTATGCAAAAAATGCCTTGAGGAGCTCCGCAAGGGTGAGGTCTGATCCGTCCATAGCCATATGTTGTATCTCCCCCTCTTCCATGAAAGAGATCGGGCCTGGTTGGCTCGTCTCTTTTTTTGTATGCGCGTTTACCCATCGGCATGATTTTGCCCCCTTGACGCTCCGCCGCCGAAGGGGTATCATGTTGCGGGCGAGGTGATGGTTCATGAAAGAACTACTGTGTCTGTGCGACGGGCACGGGCGGATGCTGCCGGGCGCCATTGACCGGGACGCGCTGGACAGCCGTCCCGAGGGCAGCTACGGCCGGGTATGCGACGTATGGTTCACGGATGGAAGGGGCAGGCTTCTTTTGCAGAAGCGCGCCATGGACAAGGCTGTCAACCCGGGGCTGTGGAGCTGCACGGGCGGATGCATCCGTGCGGGGGAAGCCCCGGAGGAGGGCTGCGTCCGCGAGTGCCGGGAGGAGCTGGGCCTTGCGCCGGATATGCGCCGGTGCAAGCTGGTCATGGGCTACTGCGGCAGGCGCGTGTACCATGACGTATGGCTCATCCGGCAGGAAATCGCCCGGGAGGACATGACCCTTCAGCCCGGCGAGGTGGATGACGCCGCCTGGTTCACCGTGGAGGAAATCCGCGCCATGCATCTGCGTGGCGAGGTTGCGCCCATTGGGTACCTGGAGCAGCTGCTGATGATGCTGCCCGTTCTCTGCGCCTGTTGAAA
>JBJEUJ010000413.1:0-4651 GCA_051883775.1 Aristaeellaceae bacterium
GCTGCAGCGTCAGGACGCCCTGCAAAATGTGGAGCTGCCCCTGATCTACAGCGGGGTAAAGCCCCACGAGCGCCAGGCCCGGGCGAAGATGATGCTGGAGCGGGTGGGCCTGGGCGACAAGCTGCATCACTTCCCCAACCAGCTTTCCGGCGGCCAGCAGCAGCGCGTGGCCATTGCCCGTGCGCTGGCCAACCAGCCCACCATTCTGCTGGCGGACGAGCCCACCGGCGCGCTGGATCAGCAGACCGGCAAGCAGGTCATGAATCTTTTCCACGACCTGAACGAGGAGGGCAATACCATCATCATGATTACCCACGACATCAGCATTGCCCGGCACGCGCGGCGAATTGTGCGCCTGCTGGACGGCGAGCTCAGCGAGGGGGTGGCGGAGGATGCTTAAGGAAAGCCTGCGCATGTCCTGGCAGAATATCAAAAGCAACAAGATGCGCACCTTCCTGACGATGCTGGGCATCATCATCGGCGTGACGGCCATCATTGCGCTGATCACCACGGTGGAGGGCGCCACGGGGGAAATCACCAGCCAGTTCAGCGCCCTGGGCGCAGGGAAGGTCAGCGTGTCCGTTACCGGCACCTCCCTCAAGCGGGGCCTGAACAGCGAGGATATTGCCAAAATCGCCGCCATCGACAACGTGGCGGGGGTGGATCCCAGCGTGACGCTGAGCAGGCACATCGCCCATGACGGCAAGCTGCTGGAGGACGCCTCCATCGAGGGCCGCAGCGCCGCCTACTTCAGCGGGGAGAGCTCCCTGGTGGGCTCCGGCCGCAGCCTGACAAGCATGGATATGGATGCTTACAGCCGCGTCTGCCTGGTGGATGGCGACATCCGCGCCGCCATGTTCCCCAACGAGAACCCCATCGGCCAGGAGATCGTCATCAGCGGACTGACCTTCACGGTGGTCGGGGTGCTGGATGACGGCGGCGACACCGACGTGATGCGCGCCATGTCCGCCATGAACAGCGGCGATTCCTCCGGCACGGTGATCATCCCCTACCCTGCCGCGCTGCGCATGTCCGGCAGCGGCAATGTCAACAGCCTGACCCTGTACCTGGCGGATACCGGCAAGGCAGACGAGACCATCGACCGGGTGGAGGAGCTGCTCAACGCCACCTTCAACTATCGCGACAACGCCTTCCGCATCCTGAACCTGGACAGCCTGCTGGACACCATGGATACCATCTCCGGCATGATGACCACCATGCTGGCCGGCATTGCCTCCATTGCGCTGCTGGTGGGCGGCGTCGGTATCATGAACATGATGCTGACTGCGGTCACCGAGCGCACCACGGAGATCGGATTGCGCAAGGCGCTGGGCGCGCGGCCCGGGCTGATTCAGGCGCAGTTCCTGCTGGAATCGGTGATGCTCAGCCTCATGGGCGGCCTGGCGGGCATCCTGCTGGGCAATGTGCTGTCCTATATCATCGCGGTGGCCATCGGGTTCACCTTTACCCTGTCCACCGGCGCCATGGTGCTGGCCTTCACCTTTTCTGCCTCGGTGGGTATCCTGTTCGGCTGGGCTCCGGCGCGCAAGGCGTCCAGGCTGAACCCCATTGAAGCCCTGCGCAGCATGTGATATAATACGGGCAGAGCAAGCCATTGCCAAAGAAGAAGGGGGTGCCGGGCATGTTTACGATCCTGGTTGTGGAGGACGATCTTGCGCTGCAGCGGATGATGAGCGCGTTCCTGGGGCTGAACGGGTATCAGACCCTGTCCGCCGCCAACGGGGAGGAAGCCCTCCAGGCCATTGACCGCGTCATGCCCGACCTGGTGATTGCCGATGTGATGATGCCTGTGATGGACGGCTGGCAGCTGACGAGCGAACTGCGGCGCAGCTATCCCCTGCTGCCCATCATGCTGGTGACGGCCCGGGATACCATTGAGGACAAGCGCGCGGGCTTCCAGTCCGGGGCGGATGATTATCTGACCAAGCCCGTGGATCTGGACGAGCTGCTTTTGCATGTGGGGGCGCTGCTCAGGCGGGCCCAGGCCATGACCAGCCACCGGCTGACGGTGGGCTCCACCGTGCTGGATTACGATTCCCTCACCGTCACCCGGGGCAGCGACAGCCTGACCCTGCCCAAGAAGGAATTCTATCTGCTCTTCAAGCTCCTGAGCAGCCCCAGGCAAATTTTTACCCGCCGCCAGCTGATGGACGAAATCTGGGGCATGGACGCCCAGAGCGACGAGCGCACGGTGGACGTGCATGTGAAGCGGCTGCGGGAGAAGTGCGAGATATTCCCGGATTTCACCATTCAGACAGTGCGTGGCCTGGGCTACAAGGCGGAAAAGTGCAATGAGTAACTTCCGGCGGATCCTTCATCCCTATACCTTCCGCAACAGGATGATGTCGGCGCTGCTGATTTCCTCCGTCATTGCGGGGGTGATTGCCCTGGTCAGCTCCTTCCTGTACAGCTCCATGAGCGTGCGGGAGGATCTGGCCCTGAATCAGCATGCCGTGGCCATCTACCTGCTGGAGCTGGATCAGAAGACCGACCTGTCCCTGGAGGAAATCATCAGCATCGCGGGCAGCGACATCATGTCTGTGCGGGTGGACAGCGTCGCCATGGATGCTGTGCCGCCAAAGATCAGGGCGCAGCTGGTGGAGAAGATGGTCGTGACCACGGGCGTTTCGCTGATGGGCATGCCGGCCACCTATGTGCAGCTGGTGGATCAGGTGGTGCGCATTATGCCTGCCCAGCGGCTGAATGTGTACATGGTGTCCTTCTTCCGCATCGGCTTCGCGTCGCTGTCCTTTCTGCTGGCCTTTGTCATGATGGCATGGCTGGCCTCCAATAATATCGCCAAGCCCATCTCCACCCTGACCCAGGCCACGCGCCGGGTCAGCGACGGTGACTTTTCCGTCAAGCTGCCGGACGATATGCCCGGCGAGGTGGGCGAATTGATGCAGTCCTTCAACGCCATGACCGACGCGCTGGCCCGCACCTCCTACCTGCAGAAGGACTTCATCAGCAGCGTCAGCCATGAGTTCCGCACGCCCATCGCCTCCATCCGGGGCTTTGCGCGGCTTTTGCAGATGGAGGGGCTGGACGAGGCGTCCCGCAAGGAATATGTCAACCTGATCGCCCAGGAGAGCGACCGGCTCTCCCGCCTGTCCGAGACGCTGCTGCGCCTGTCCGCCCTGGAGCAGCAGGCCACGCCTGCCAGCCTGAGCACCTTCCGCCTGGACGAGCAGATTCGCCAGGTGATCTTGCGCCTGGAGCCTGCCTGGTCCTCCCGGGACATTGAATGGCAGCTTGACCTGCAGCCCGTCACCGTCAACTCCGACTTTGAGCTGCTTACCCAGGTGTGGATCAACCTGATACAGAATGCGGTCAAGTTCTCCGACCAGGGCGGGGTTATTGAAATCAGCGTCCTGCAGACGGACATGGCGGAGGTCAGCGTCACCGACCACGGCATCGGCATGGATGAGGAAACGGTCGGCCGCATCTTCGACCGGTTCTATCAGGGGGACAAGTCCCGCAGCCATGAGGGCGTGGGGCTGGGCCTGAGCCTGGTCAAGCGGATATTGACCATCCTGCAGGGCGAGATTCATGTGCGCTCCCATCCCGGCGAGGGCAGCGTGTTTCGCGTGCGCCTTCCCCTGAACCATCATCATTCTTCCACGGAGGAAACCAGTCATGAACGACGAACGGAAGGAAACCATGATGCAGCTGTCGGTTGAGTTCCAGCAGATGGTGGATGAGTTTTTCACCGTGCAGTGCCGGTATCAGGCGGCCATCCGCGAGGTGCAGACCAAGCTGGAAATCCTCGACGATGAATTCCAGATGAAGCACAGGCGCAACCCCATCCATCACATGCAGACCCGCATGAAGTCCATCCAGAGCATGATGGAGAAGCTCCAGCGCAAGCACGAGAGCATCAGCATCGCCTCCGCCGTCAACAACCTGACCGATATTGCCGGCGTACGGGTGATCTGCTCCTACATCCAGGATATTTACACCGTGGCGGATCTGCTGACCAGCCAGGACGACGTGAAGGTGCTCAGGGTACGGGACTATATCAAGAACCCGAAGCCCAACGGCTACCGCAGCCTGCACCTGGTGCTGGAGATTCCCGTGTTCCTGTCGGAGGGGCGGATTCCCGTGCCGGTGGAGGTGCAGATCCGCACCATTGCCATGGACTTCTGGGCCTCCCTGGAGCATTCCCTGCGCTACAAGGCGGAGGGCCAGGTGACGGAGGAGGTTTCCCGGGAGCTGCTGCAAACCGCCAGCGACATTGCCGCCCTGGACCAGCGCATGCAGGTCATTCACGACAAGGTGGACGCCATGGCCCTGGCCAAAGAGCATTGACGGATAAAAGCCTGTCACGCCGCCATACTATATCCCATGGAGGGGATGCGGACATGACAGGCTTTCTTTATGCGGTGATTGCGGGGGCCGCCATGAGCGTGCAGGGGGTCATGAACACCCGCATGGGGGAAAAGGCCGGCGTGCTGGAGACCAACGCCTACGTGCAGCTGACGGGCTTTGCGCTGGCGCTGATCATCGCGCTTTTTTTCGGCAAGGGCGACATCCGCCAAATGCCCCAGGCGCCCTGGTATGCCTGGCTGGGCGGCGTGCTGGCCCCGGTCATCACGGTGACGGTGATGCTCTCCGTGGGGGCGCTCTCCCC
>JBJEUJ010000414.1:0-2118 GCA_051883775.1 Aristaeellaceae bacterium
CCCACTACTGCCTGGGCTCGGTCATGGGGCCGCACCCCTTCCCCACCATCGTGCGCGACTTCCAGGCGGTCATTTCCCGGGAGATCAAGGCCCAGCTGCTGGAAAAGGAGGGACGGCTGCCGGACGCCGTGCTTGCATGCGTGGGCGGCGGCTCCAACGCCATCGGCGCGTTCTACCACTTCATTGATGAGCCCTCCGTGCGGCTCATCGGCTGCGAGGCAGCGGGACGGGGCGTGGACACCTTTGAGACAGCGGCCACCATTGCCACGGGGAAGCTGGGCATCTTCCACGGCATGAAGTCCTACTTCTGCCAGGATCAGTACGGGCAGATCGCCCCGGTGTACTCCATCTCCGCCGGGCTGGATTACCCAGGCATCGGGCCGGAGCACGCCCATCTCCACGACACGGGCCGGGCGGAGTACGTTGCCATCACCGATGACGAGGCCGTGGACGCCTTCGAGTACCTGTCCCGGCTGGAGGGCATTATTCCCGCCATCGAGTCCGCCCACGCCCTGGCCTATGCCAGGAAGCTGGCGCCCACCATGGGCCGGGAGCAGATCATCGTGGTGAACGTGTCCGGCCGGGGCGACAAGGACTGTGCCGCCATCGCCCGCTACAGAGGGGAGGAGCTATCCGAATGAGCCGTATTTCCGACGCCTTTGCCCGGGGCAAAGCCTTCATTCCCTTCATCACCTGCGGCGACCCTGACCTTGAAACCACCGCTGCCGCCGTCCGCGCCATGGCGGAGGCCGGGGCGGATGTGATCGAGCTGGGCATTCCCTTCTCCGACCCCACGGCGGAGGGCCCGGTGATCCAGGCCGCCAACGCCCGGGCCCTGCAGGCCGGTACCACCACCGACCGCATCTTCGGCCTGGTGCGGGATTTGCGCCGGGACGTACATGTGCCCATGGTGTTCATGACCTACGCCAACGTGGTGTTCTCCTACGGGACGGAGAAATTCCTCGCCACCTGCCGGGAGATCGGCATGGACGGGCTGATCCTCCCCGACGTGCCCTTTGAGGAAAAGGAGGAGTTCGCGCCCCTGTGCAGGCAGTACGGGCTGGACTTCATCTCCCTCATCGCGCCCACGTCGGAATCGCGCATCGCCATGATTGCCCGGGAGGCCAGCGGCTTTGTGTACGTGGTGTCCAGCCTGGGCGTGACGGGCATGCGAAGCAGCATCACCACGGACATCGGGGCCATGGTGAAGCTGGTGCGCGCCGCCAACCCGGACATCCCCTGCGCGGTGGGCTTCGGCATTTCCACGCCCGAGCAGGCCGCCCGCATGGCCGCCCTGTCCGACGGGGCCATTGTGGGCAGCGCCATTGTCAACCTGATGGCCAGGCATGGCCGGGAGGCCGTGCCCTTCGTCCGGGACTACGTGGCCGCCATGAAGGCCGCCGTCCGCAGCGTATAATCCACCCATGCAAAAGCAGGAGGCTCCCCAATCGGGATGTCCTCCTGCTTTCATTTTGCCTTATCCGTTGGCGTTCTCCCGCGCCATGATCGCCAGGGCCTGCGCCAGCACGCGCTTGCACCCGGCCACCACCATGTCCGAATCCTCGTCACCCCAGGGCTTGACCTCGAAGGACAGAGGCGGCGGGTTGTCCCCGTTCAGGTAGCCGATGGCATTCAGCGTCCGTAAATAGTCCGCCAGGGTGGCCGCGTCCGCCTCGCTGCCCGCGATGCCGAAGCGCGGGTGCTGGTCGCCGTAGGCGGGCATGCCGGGTGTCAGCACAGCGTTGGCGATGTGGGCATGGCGCAGATACGGCGCGATGGGCGTCAGGCTCTGGGCGAAGGTTTCCCGCAGCTGCAGGATGTGGCTCATGTCCGCCATGAGCCCGAAGAAGGGGTATGCCTCGTGCATCTCCCGGCCGAAGCGGGCGGCCATGTCCACCGGCCCGATCAGCGAGCGCTTCTCCACGTCCCGGTCGAACACCTCCAGCGTCACCGACGGTATGCCCTTCGCCGCCGCATCCTCGCAAATGGCCCGGGCGCTGCGGCACAGCGCGTCGTAGTGGGCCTCCTCCCTGGTGAGGTCAAAGGGCCCGGCCAGGAATGCAATGCCCTTCGCGCCCAGCTCGCAGGCCTCGTCCATGCAGCGCTTCATCCGCTCCA
>JBJEUJ010000414.1:2218-4650 GCA_051883775.1 Aristaeellaceae bacterium
ATGCCCTTCGCGCCCAGCTCGCAGGCCTCGTCCATGCAGCGCTTCATCCGCTCCACACCCCGCAGGCGCAGCGGCTCGTCCAGGCTGCACAGGTTCTCCCCATTGCGCATCAGCTGGGGCTGCGCGCCATAGGCCACGTCCACCCCCGCCTGCCGGGCCAGCTCCCCCACCCGGCGGCGCACCGTGGCGTCCTGAATGTGGGTCAGCTCGATCACCTCAAAGAAGGGGTCCGTCAGCACCCTGCGCACGGTTCCCTCAATATCCCCCTCGCCCGAGGCCGCAAAGGGGTACGCCATGAAATGCACCAGTCCCATGCGGAAGCTCCGCCGGATGTCCTGCTCCGTCATGCTGATTCCTCCCGTACACTGTCTGCTGCTATCTTTCGCCATTTTCCCGGGAAAACCCTTCCGCCCAACGAAAACGGCGGATACCCGGTGTGACCCGGATATCCGCCGCGTTTTTGCCCTCGCGGATTACTCGGCGATGGTGCAGTACATGAAGTACTTGTAGCCCAGGGGGTTGGTGTAGAAGCCCTGGATGCTGTCGTCGATCATGTAGATGTCGGTGTAGAAGTACAGGGGGGTGATGCAGCCGGTGGCCATCAGCATGTCCTCAGCGCGATGCATCAGGGCATAGCGGGCATCGTGATCGGTGCAGGTCTTGATGGCGGTGATCAGCACGTCGTAGGTCTCGGCCCAGGTGCCGTTCTCCACCTTCACGTCGATGCCCAGGTCGGTCAGATCCAGGCTGTACATGGCCAGGTCGGCATGCTCGCCCTTGCCGTACTGGATATCGTTGTTGCCGGAGCCGGAGGTCCACATATCCAGGAAGCAGATGGGATCGTTGTAGTCGGCAATCCAGCCATTGCGGGCCACGGAGTAGTCGCCAGCCTTACGGGTGTTCAGGAAGGTGTTCCACTCCTGGTTGGTCAGGTTCATGGTGATGCCCACGCCCGCCAGCACGCTCTGCAGGTACTCGCCGATGGCCTTGTGGCCCTCGGAGGTGTTGTACAGGTAAGTCAGGGTCGGGAAGTCGGAGAACATGCCGGTGGTCTCGTCATAGGGATAGTACTTCTTCAGCACTTCCATGGCGGCGTCCCAGTTGTCCATGTAGGCGTCCTCGGACACATCGTAGTAGCCGATGAAGGCGTCGGAGGAGCCAGCGTTCTTGTAGAACTCGGAGCCGTCAGCGTCGGTCATGCCCATGGCCACGAAGCTGGAGGCGGGCACCTGACCGGCCTGGCCGATCTCGGTGACGATGTAGTTGCGGTCGAACAGCAGGGCCACGGCCTTGCGGATCTCAGCCTTGGCGGCCTCGGCTTCCACGCCGGTCAGCTCGCTGGAGGCGGGCAGGATGTTCTCGTTGACGTTCCAGCAGACGTAGTAGGTGCCGATCTGGCCAGCCACCACGTACTCGGTGGGATAGGCTTCCTTCAGGGCAGCCATCTCAGCGGTGGGCACGTCGTCGATCATCTGCCAGTCGCCGTTCTGGAAGTTGGCGAGCATGTTGTTGGCGTCGTCGGACAGGTAGCACTCCAGCACGTCCAGGGTGATCTCGTCAGCCCGGAAGTAGTTGGGGTTCTTCTCCAGGGTGATCTTGCTGCTGTGGGCCCAGTCGGTCATGACATAGGGGCCGTTGCCAACGTAGGTGGCAGCCTCGGTAGCCCAGGCTTCGCTGGCCACCACGTCCTCGCGCACGGGGCAGTAGGTGGGGAAGGCCAGCAGCTCGTTCCAGTAGGGAACGACGTTGTTCAGGGTGACCACCAGGGTCTTGTCGTCGGTGGCTTCCACGGCCAGGTCGTCCGGATAGCCCTTCACAACCTCGAACATGTAGCCGTAGTCGGCGCCCAGGGCGGTAGAGGCAGCGCGCTTCCAGGCGAAGGCGAAGTCGCCGGCGGTCAGCGCCTGGCCGTCGGACCACTTCAGGCCGTCCACCAGGGTGTAGGTGTAGGTGGCAGTGCCGTCCTCGTTGACCACGGGCTCAGGCAGCTCGGTGGCGCACTCGGGCACGATCTCCAGCACGCCGTCGGCGTTCTGGCGCCAGGTGGCCAGGCCAGAGAACAGGTGGGCGATCATGGTGGCGCCGTCCACGGCGGAGTTCAGGGCCGGATCCAGGGTGTCGGGCTCGGAAGCCAGGCAGACAGCCAGCTTCACGGGCTCCTCAGCCACGGCGGGCATCGCGCAGGCGATGGCCATGGCCAGAACCAGCATGAGAGCAACCAGCTTTTTCATGGTAAGTTCCTCCTCCATCAAATTGGGTTATTCACAAATGCGCATGGCGCATTGATGAACCGAATGGGAATCAGTTGATCTCCTTCACCCGGTGGCAGGCCACGAAATGACCCTTCTCCACCTCCTCGAAGGGGGGCATGGACTGAGCGCAGGCCTCGGTGGCGTAGCGGCAGCGGGTGCGGAAGGGGCAGCCGGAGGGCG
>JBJEUJ010000415.1:0-4639 GCA_051883775.1 Aristaeellaceae bacterium
CGATGGGCAGTCTGCCGACGGCAGGATGCTGCGCCGGTGGGCGGGACGGCTCCCTTCGACGCCACCTGGAAGGTACGGTAGCCTGTCCATGTCGCCGATTCCCGATGGGTAGTCTGCCGACGGCAGGATGCTGCGCCGGCGGCGGCGTAACTCCCTCCGGCGCTGCACCATGACGAAAACAAACCCCGACGGATGTCCCGCATGGGTTCCGCCGGGGTGCTTGATTTTTGGGGGGATGCGGCCTTATTCCAGCGCGAGGCGGAAGACCAGGGGCGTGTCGCTCTGCTGCGCGGCGTGGATGGTCAGGGCGTTCTCGTCCCGCTCCCAGGCGCATTCGCCGCCGCCCAGGAGGGTGATCTCCCGGATGAGGCCGCTGAAGTTCGCATGCCGGGAGGCATCCCGCTGGCCCAGGGCCTTCACACGGTAGCAGCCGTCCCCGCTGGCCTTCATGGCGATGACGTACATGAAGCCGTGGCCCATGGTGAAGCGGAAGTCCTCGCTGGTGAAGTTCTTCTTGATGCCGTCGGAGAACTGGCCCTCCACAATCTGCGTGGGGCCCTCGCCAAAGACGCGCCAGGGCCGGGTGCCGTAGATGGCCTCGCCGTTGACCTTCAGCCAGCCACCGATGCCCCGCAGCACCGCCTGATCCTCCGGAGAGATGGTGCCGTCGGCCTTGGGGCCCACGTTGAGCAGCAGCGCGCCGTTCTTGCTGACGATGTCCACCAGATCCCGCACCAGATCCTGATAGGGGCGGAACTGGTTGTTCTCGGTGTAGCACCAGGAGTTCAGGGCGATGGCGGTGTCCGTCTGCCAGAAGTAGGGCTGCATCTGGGCAAACTGGCCCCGCTCCACGTCCGGCACCGCCGTGCCGAAGAGGAACGCATCGTGCTTGTAGGTGATGGCCACCTCCACGCCCCACTGGGCGGCGCGGTTGTAGTAGTAGGCGGCCAGCTTCTGCAGATAGGGACGGGCGGCACGGTGCTGAATCCACCAGTCGAAGTACACAAGGCGGGGCTGGTAGCGGTCAATCAGCTCGCAGGTGCGGGCCAGCCAGTCCTGCAGATACTCCTCCGAGGGCGCGGGCTGGCTGTCCTGGTCGAAGTGATCCTTGGGTTCGGGCATGGCGGGCCAGTAGAAGTCGCCCCGCTGCATGGGCTCGTGGATGTCGCTGTCAAACTCCTTGCCGTGGCTCATGAAGAACCAGTGCTCAATCCGGTGGCTGGATGCGCCCAGGGTCATGCCGCGTTTCTCGCAGCTGGCCTTCAGCTCGCCCAGCACGTCCCGGTGGGGACCCATTTCATAGGCGTTCCAGTGGGAAATGTCGCTGCGGTACATCTGGAAGCCGTCGTGATGCTCCGCCACGGGCACCACGTACTTCGCCCCGGCCTCGGCAAACAGCTCCGCCCAGGCGTCGGGGTCGAACTTCTCGGCCTTGAACAGGGGGATGAAGTCCTTGTAGCCGAAGTCCTTGTGGGGGCCGTAGGTCTTGACGTGGTGCTCGAACTCCTTGGAGCCCTGGATGTACATGTTCCGGGAGTACCACTCGCTGCCGAAGGCGGGCACGCTGTACACGCCCCAGTGGATGAAGATGCCGAACTTGGCCTGCTGGTACCAGGCGGGCGCGCGCCAGGCGGAGAGGGATTCCCACGTGGCGTCATAGGGCCCCTGGGCGATGACCTGGTCGATTTGCGCCATGCGTGCTTTCAGGTCGTCCATGATGTGATCCTTTCTCTGGCCGGAGGCTGCCTCCGGCGCATCAGTAGATTTTCTCCAGGGAGGAGGGGTCCACGCCGTAGGCCCGGCAGAAGTCCTCCAGGTCGCCGGGGGTGCGGATCAGGGCAATGTCCTCGAACCTGCCCGTGGCCCTGTCCCGGAAGCCGGCTACCTGCTCGCCGGTGCAGATGCTGCACCGCAGGGCGGGAACCTGCCGGGCGGGATCGTAGGGATGGGAGGGCTGCTTGCGATGGAACAGACGCATGGGCGCCGCCTCCTTCCGGGAACGAATTCTTGCTGCCACCAGTGTATAGTACCGGCGCGGCAAATGCAAGGCCTTTGCGGAAAAAAGGGGAGCAGGGCGGGGGAGGGTTCTGCCCGGGAAAGGCAGGGCCCGGATGGGGCTCGCGCGGCGGTAGCAGCCGCCGGAGCGGAGCGGGGGATAGGGGACGTTCGTGCCCCGGCAGCTATGGCCAAGCCGGACTTGCCCCGGGCATGGGCAGAAGGCAGCGCAGCCCGCCGGGGCGGAGGGAACGCTTCCACAACACGGCATCCACGGCCAAGCCATGCTTGCCCCGGGCCTGGGCAGACGGCAGCGCAGCCCGCCGGGGTGAAGGCAGGGACGGTCGCGCCACGGCAACTACGGCCAAGCCAGGCTTGCCCTGAGTATCGTCAGACGGGGCGCAGTCCGCTGGGGCGGAGGGAACGCTTCCTTCAACACGGCATCCACAGCCAAGCCAGGCTTGCCCTGGCATGGTCAGACGGCAGCGCAGCCCGCCGGGGCGGGGGACGTTCACACCCCGGTGCAGGCAACACGCCCCTTCGCCCGGAGCCAGGAGCAGCCTGCCTGGGGCGTTCGCAAGGACAAGCAGAGAGACGGCCCCCTGTGTCCGCTCCTGCCGCAGAAAAAAAGTTTTCCGGCCTGTTGACACCGGCTGCCGTTCGTGCTATACTATGCGCGTCAACAATTTAGCGCGCTAAATCGCTAAGGAGGAAGAGTTCATATGCGTAAGCTGGTTTCCGTGCTGTCCATGGTGATGGCGCTGATGATGGTGTTCATGGTTCCCGCGCTGGCGGAGGATACGTCCCTTGCCGATATTCAGGCCAAGGGCGAGCTGATCCTGGGCCTGGACGCGTCCTTCCCGCCCATGGGCTTCATGAATGACGACGGCGAGATCGTCGGCTATGACATTGACGTGGCCAAGGCCGTGTGCGAGAAGCTGGGCGTGAAGCTGGTCCCCCAGCCCATCGACTGGGACGCCAAGGACATGGAGCTGGCCAATGGCAACATTGACTGCATCTGGAACGGCCTGACCGTCACCGAGGAGCGGCAGGAAACCTACAGCATGTCCATCAATTACCTGCAGAACGCCCAGGTGGTGGTGGTGCTGGAGGACAGCGAGGTGCAGACCCTGGCCGACCTGGCGGGCAAGACCATCGCGGTGCAGTCCGGCTCCTCCGCGGCGGAGGCGGTGGACGCCAATGAGGAGTTCAAGGCATCCCTGGCCGGCGCGCCCGTGGAGTACGCCGACTATGCCATGGCGCTGATGGACCTGGACAACAAGGGCGTGGACGGCGTGGTCATGGACGTGATCGTCGCCAACTACTACATCACCACCAAGCAGGCCAATTACCGCGTGCTGGAGGAGCAGCTGGCCCCCGAGTACTACGCCATCGGCTTCCGCAAGGCTGACGTGACCCTGACCGAGGCCGTCAACGGTCTGCTCAAGGAGCTGGCGGCGGACGGCACCCTGGCGAAGATCTCCACCGAGTGGTTCGGCCAGGACATCTCCATCGTCCCCGCGGAATAAAACACAGGATCAGTCATTGCATCGGAAGGGCAGCCTTCACCGGGAAGGCCGCCCTTCTGCGTTGCCGGAGGAGGATTGTCCGTGCAGTACTTCAACAACCCGGAGCGGCTGGTGAAGCTGCTGACGCAGCTGGCCACAGGCTTTGGCACCACGCTGTCCATTTTCGCCATGACGCTGGTGATCTCCCTGCCCCTGGGCCTTGTGGTGGCCCTGGGCCGCATGAGCAGGCGGAAGGTGCTTTCCGCCCCGGTGAGCCTGTACATCCTGGTCATGCGCGGCACGCCCCTGATGCTGCAGCTCTTCGCGGTGTATTTCTTCCTGCCGCGGCTGGTGGGGCCCATCCCCCGGCTGACGGCCACCTACATCGCCTTCGGGCTGAACTACGCCGCCTACTTCGCGGAGATCTACCGGGGCGGCATCATGTCCATCCCGCCGGGACAGTACGAGGCCGCGCAGGTGCTGGGCTTCACCAAATCGCAGACCTTCCTGCGGATCATCCTGCCCCAGACCGTCAAGCGCATCCTCCTGCCCGTGTCCAACGAGGTCATCACCCTGGTGAAGGATACCTCCCTGGCCACGGCCATCGCCGTGTCGGAAATGTACCTCACCGCCAAGAACGCCACCAGCGCCTCCGGCTCCGTGGAGCCGCTGTTCCTGGCGGGCGTGTTCTACCTGCTGATGAACGCTGTTGTGACCTTCGTGTTCGGCCGGCTCATCAAGCGCTTCGACTACTACCATGACTGACAGGGGAGGGCATCCGTCATGCTGACAGCCAGCCATATTCAGAAATCCTTTGACGGGCAGGGCGTGCTGCGGGACGTGTCCCTGTCGGTGGAGACGGGGGAGGTCGTGGCGATCATCGGGCGCAGCGGCTCGGGCAAGAGCACGCTTCTGCGCTGCGTGAACAACCTGGAGCAGGTGGACAGCGGCGACATCCTCATCGACGATGAGCCGCTGGTGACCACCCGGGAGGGCAAGGCCGTCTACGCCCCGCCGGAAAAGCTGCGCGCCCTGTGCCTGAAGATGGGCTTCGTGTTCCAGAGCTACAACCTGTTCCCCCACTGGACGGTGATGGACAACCTGTGCATCCCGCAGACGGCGGTGCTGCGCCGCAA
>JBJEUJ010000416.1:0-4616 GCA_051883775.1 Aristaeellaceae bacterium
TCGAACCCGCACGCCTTGCGGCAGGGGATTTTAAGTCCCCGGTGTCTGCCATTCCACCACATCAGCCAGCAGATTGATTATAGCATCCGTCCTCCCTGCCCGTCAAGTGCGGGCTGCTCAGGGGTGATGGGGCGCGGCGGCCTGCCAGCTGTCCAGGCACTTCTGCAGCAGGGCCTGCAGGGTGGCGCGCTCCCCGGCGGTCAGGGCGCTCATCAGCTGGGCAGGGTCACAGCCGGGGCCCATGTGGTGCAGGAAGTGGCCGCACTGGCGAAGCAGCGCCAGGGCCGGCTCCATCTCCTGCATGGGCTGGCCATGGGGGCCATGGGCGTCATGGCGGGCATGCTCATCCCGGGGCTCGCCGTCATTCTGGGCAAAATGCGCACGGCCGCGGCCGCAGCGCAGCGCGTCGGCAGGGCAGTGATTGGGGCAGCAGGGGCAGTTCGTTTCCATCGGCATTTCCTCCTTTGTGGCAGGTTGCGGGGGATACGGATCATGCCGCCCTGCACCTGCAGCAACATCATACGGCAGAGTGGAAATTTTGTCAAGGTACCTTTACAAAATTTCCGATTTGTGCTAATCTTTCAAGGTACCGGAACAACCGGCCGGGAGGCAGAGAAGGGGAGGACAGAGCGTGCGCGACAAGAAGCGGCGCAATGAAGCGCTGGACATCAACAACCGGCTGACCCTGAGCCTGTGGGATGTGCTGCACACCATGCGCGCCATCTCCGAGGGGAAGGGCAGCCAGAAGCGGATCCTGATGATGCTGCTGGAGACGGGGCCTGTGACGCAGAAGGAGCTGACGGCGCTGCTGGGGATTCAGCCGGGGTCGGCCAGCGAGGTGATCGGCAAGCTGGAGGCTGCCGGGCTGATTGCCCGCACGCCCAGCCCGGAGGATCGCCGCACCACCGACGTGTGCCTGACGGAGGCGGGGGATATTGCGGCCCGGGAGGCCCTGGCTGTGCGGGAGAAGCGGCATGAAACCATGTTTTCCTGCTTCACCCCGGAGGAAAAGAGGACGCTGCTGGACATGCTGGAGCAGCTGAACACCTTCTGGGAGGGGCATTACCGGGTGGAGGAAGCCCACCCCTGCGAGGAGGAGGATGAGCGCCGTGGACAGGTGTGAAATGGTGAAGCCGGGCATCTGGCACTATGTGCGGCGGTACCTGCACTTTGCGGTGCTGGCGGCGGCCTGCATGGTGGGCGAGGTGCTGATGGATCTGATCCAGCCGGGCATCATGAGCCAAATTGTGGACGACGGGGTGCTGGGGCTGAACAACGGCGGCGTGGGCGACCTGTCGCTGATCTGGCGCCTGGGGCTGCAGATGGTGGGGCTGGTGCTGTTCGGAGGCTTCTGCGGGTCAATGAACAACGTGTTCGTGCACAACGCCGGGCAGAACATTGGCAACGAGATGCGCAAGGACTGCTTCCGGCGGATCATGACCTTCTCCTTCCCCCAGGTGGACCGGCTGGGCGCGGGCTCCCTGGTGACCCGCGTCACCAACGACATCACCCAGGTGCAGAACTTCATCTCCCAGTTTGTCCGGGGCATGATCCGCACCTCCATGCTCATGTTCGGCAGCATGTACTTCATGTTCCGCCTGAACCATCATTTCGGCCTGGTGGTGCTGTGCGTTTTTCCCGTGACGGTGGGGGTCATGGCCTTCTGCCTGTACAAGGCCAACCCGCTCTTCACCCGCCTGCAGGCCCAGCTGGATCAGATCAACGCCATCATGCAGGAGGACGTGTCCGGCATCCGGATCATCAAGGCCTGCGTGCGGGAGATCTACGAGAAGCTGCGCTTCGGCAAGGCCAATGACGAGCTGATCAAAACCCAGCTGAAGGTGCTGACCATCTTCGCCTTCATGAACCCCATCATGAACGCGCTGATGTACGTGGTGGTGGCGGTGATCCTGCTGGTGGGGCAGGTGGAGGTCAGCGCGGGGGTTACCTCCCCCGGGCACGTGATGGCCGCCATTACCTACACCACCCAGCTGCTCAACGGCATCCTGATGCTGGTGATGCTCTTCCAGAACATCTCCCGCGGCATTGCCTCCTGGAAGCGCGTCAAGGAGGTGCTCCACAGCGAGCCTGACCTGAAGGACGGCGGCTTCCACGGGGAAACGAACGAGCATGGCAGCATCGAGTTCCGGGACGTGTCCTTTGCCTATCCCGGCAGCAGCCAGGGCGTGCTTCAGCATGTGAGCTTCACCATCCGTCCCGGGGAGACGGTGGCCATCATGGGCGCCACGGGCTGCGGCAAGTCCTCCCTGGTGAACCTGATTCCCCGCTTCTACGATGTGACCGATGGTGCGGTGCTGGTGGACGGCGTGGATGTGCGCCAGTATGACCAGCAGGCCCTGCGGGACAAGGTGGCCATCGCCCTGCAGAAGAGCGAGCTGTTCAGCCAGACCATGGCGGAGAACATCGCCTGGGGCGCGCCGGAGGCGGATGAGGCCGCCCTGAAGCACGCGGCGGTCATCGCCCAGGCGGACGGGTTCATCAGCGCTTCCCCCGAGGGCTACCAGACCATGGTGGCCGAGCGGGGCATGAGCCTCTCCGGCGGACAGAAGCAGCGCATGTCCATCGCCCGGGCAGTGGTGAAGCATGCGGAGATCCTCATCTTCGACGACGCCACCAGCGCCCTTGACCTGAAAACCGAGGCCAACCTCTACGCCGCCCTGAAGCGGGAAAGCCCCCGCAGCACCAAGATCATCGTGGCCCAGCGCATCGCCTCGGTGCGGCAGGCGGATCGCATCCTGGTGCTGGAGGGCGGCTGCGTGACCGCCTCCGGCACCCATGAGGAGCTGCTTAACACCTGCAGGACCTACCGGGACATCTACGACTCGCAGATGGGAGAGGAGGATGAGCGGCATGGCTGATCAGAAGCTGATGGAGCGCACCATTCCCGGCATGAACCGTGGCGCGCGCTTCGCCGAGGTGCAGCACGCGGAAAACGTGGGCGCCACGCTCCGGCGCATGATCGTCTACTTCGCCCGGGAAAAGACCATGGTGCTGGGCATGCTGGTGGCGGTGATCCTGGGCACGGTGTGCGGCGTGTACGCCCCCAGCCTGCAGAGCCGGGCCATCGACATGATCGCCGGGGAAGCCGCGGGCAGTTTGGGCCGGACGGTCCTGTGGATGCTGCTGGTGTACCTGATGTACAGCGGCTGCCAGCTTTTGCAGGGATTCATCAGCGCGCACCTGAGCCAGCGGATTGTCCGCCAGCTGCGCAAGGAGCTGTTCGGCCGGATGATGGACCTGCCCGTGCGCTACCTGGACACCCATTCCCATGGCGACGTGATGAGCCGCATGACCAACGATATTGAGAACATCTCCACCACGGTGTCCCAGTCCCTGCCGTCGCTGTTTTCCGGCGTGCTGACCATCGCGGGTACGGTGGCGATCATGCTCTGGTACTGCTGGCAGCTGGCGCTGCTCAGCTGCGCCACGGTGATCCTGACGCTGATGGCCACGAAAATCCTTTCCAGGAATGTGCGCAAGTTCTCCCGCAGGCGGCAGATGCTCCTGGGCGAGCTGAACGGCACGGTGGAGGAGATGATCTCCGGCTACCGCACGGTGGTGGCCTACAACCATCAGGACGTAACCACCCGCTCCTTCTGCGAGACCTCCGATTCCCTGACCAGGGCCGGCATCCGCACGGACATCTTCAGCGGTATCATGGGCCCCATCATGAACTGCATCGGCAATATCGGCTTCGTTATTATCGCGGCCTTCGGCGGGTACTTCGCCATCCATGGGCTGATCTCCGTGGGCGTGATTTCCGCCTTCATCGTCTATGCCAAGCAGTTCAGCCGCCCCATCAACGAGCTGGCCCAGGTCTACGGCCAGCTGCAGACCGCCGTGGCCGGAGCGGAGCGCGTGTTCAACGTCCTGGACGAGGAAGCGGAGGACATGTCCGGCGAGGCCCTGGCGGCCGATCAGGGGGCCAGCGTCAGCTTCCGGCACGTGAACTTCTCCTACCTGCCGGAGCATCCGGTGCTGCGGGACTTCACCCTGGACGTGCCCTCCGGCAGAACCGTCGCCCTGGTGGGCGCCACCGGCAGCGGCAAGACCACCGTGGTCAACCTGCTCATGCGCTTTTATGATATTGACAGCGGGGAGATTACCATCGACGGGCAGAACATTGCCCAGGTGGCCCGGGGCAGCCTGAGACGGGATGTGGCCATCGTGCTGCAGGATACGGTGCTCTTTGCCGACACCATCCGCAACAACCTTCGCTACAACAACGCCGACGCCACCGAAGAGCAGCTGGAGGAGGCCGTCGACATGAGCCGCTGCCGGGACATGCTGGAGCATCTCCCCCAGGGCTATGACACCATGCTCACTGCCGCTGGCGGGAACATCAGCCAGGGCCAGCGCCAGCTGCTGGCCATCGCCCGGGCCTTCGTGGCGGATCCCAAGATCCTCATCCTGGACGAGGCCACCTCCAACGTGGACACCCGCACCGAGCGGGCCATCCAGAGCGCCATGCAGCGCATCATGCAGGGGCGCACCAGCATCGTCATCGCCCACCGGCTGTCCACCATCCGGGACGCTGACCTGATCGTCGTGATGGATCAGGGGCGCATGGTGGAGCAGGGCAACCACGAGCAGCT
>JBJEUJ010000417.1:0-4568 GCA_051883775.1 Aristaeellaceae bacterium
ACCGGGAGAAGCGTGCGAGCGTGACCGGTAAGCCGAGTTCTGTCGTGGACGATCATCTATCCAGGCCTGGCGTCGCCGCGCAGGCTCAAGCGATTGCGGGGAATACGGCGGGCCGCCGCATCATCCCCATTGCATCTTGCACCAGGTGGGGTTTACATCACGGACGAGTTGCCAAGCCGTGGGTGAGCTCTTACCTCGCCTTTCCACCCTTGCTCATCCTTGCGGATGGGCGGTATATCTCTGTTGCACTCTCCTTGGAGTCGCCTCCACCAGCCGTTAGCTGGCACCCTGCCCTATGGTGCTCGGACTTTCCTCATACCTTTCGGCACGCGATCGTCTGGTCACCTCGCACGGCCACTATCATACCTTTTCACGCCCCAAAAGTCAAGTGGGTGGGTGGGCAGTGCCCACACCCAACGCGCGATTGAGTTGGTTCCCTTCGGCCACAGTACATGCGCGTGGGGCTGACCTGCGGATTGCGTGAAGGCACGGCGCGCAACGGGCGCGCCGCGCTTGCGGGGGTCCCGGCGCACGGAGGGTGCGCCGCGACGCGGAACCTGGCGGTGCGGGGCGGTTCGCCCCGCGCCCCACTGGTGGGCAGTGCCCACACCCAGCTCGCGATTGGGCAGTGCGCCTCCGGCCACAGTACATGCGCGTGGGGCTGACCTGCGGCTTGTGCGAAGGCACGGCGGTGGGCAGTGCCCACACCCGGCTCGCGATTGAGTTGGTTCCCTTCGGCCACAGTACATGCGCGTGGGGCTGAGCTGCAACTTGCGTGAAGGCACGGCGCGCAACGGGCGCCCCACTGTCTGCAAGTGTCGGCCTGTGGTGCGCCGGACATCAAGAATGCCGTACAGCATGCTGTCAGTACGAAAGGAACGTTTCCTGTCCGTCCCGGTGGAGGATCACCCGCTGTCCCGCAGCCCATGCCGGGAGCTTCAGCGGCTCCGCAGGCTGATACCAGTGCAGCGTGGGCTGCCCGGGATCGCCGGTGGGAATCAGCGCGTTCTCCGCAGCCAGCAGGGGCATGGCGTTGGGGCTGCGCATCCGCATGATACGGCCTGACACAACCTCGCCCGTGGTGATTTCCGTCCATTGCCCCGGGGGCAGCTGCGCATCCGCCACGCCCTCATCCGACAGCGGGCATGCCAGCAGCGACGGCCCCAGCCGGAAGCAGCCGGGCAGCTCCTCTGTCTCCGCCACCGCCTGCAAATAGGGCATCAGGTTCGTCTGCCACTCCAGGCAGCGGCGTAGCACATTCCCGGGCAGCGCGTCCTCCATCATGTGGCGAAGGGCCAGCTCGGCCGGAATGGCCTCCCCGCGGAACACCGCCTCGCTCAGCCGCATCAGGAAGGCCGTGCGGCCGTGCACCATGTCGAAGCGGTGCGCCGGTTCCTCCGTGAAGCCGGTGAGGGGAATGTCCTGCAGGTCCATCAGGCGGGCGGCCTCGGCCCGCAAAAGCGCGTCCGCCGGAGCGGACAGCCACAGTCCTGTGCGCATGGGATGCGCCTCCTCCCTGGGGTGATGCTGCCAGTATACCAGACGGCGGGGCCCATGGCAAGAAATCTTCCCCGCGCGGCTTGAAATTGAGCGGGAGTATGGTATAATATATATTCACCAAATGCATGATGAGGAGGGGAGGCTATGCGCAGCATGACGGGCTGCGGCCGCTGCCAGCTGCAGGATGGCCCGTGGGAGGCCACGGTGGAGCTGCGGGCGGTGAACCACCGCTTTCTGGACGTGAGCTGCCGGCTCCCGCGGAGCCTGAGCTTCCTGGAGGATAAGCTGCGCAAGCGCCTGGCCCTGACCATGAAGCGCGGCCATGTGGACGTGTTCGTCACGGTGAACCGCCTGGATGGCGGCAGCCGCCAGGTGAAAACGGACGAGGGCCTGGCCCGGGCCTACCGGGAGGCCGCGCAGCAGCTGACAGCCGCCACCGGAGCGGCGGACGACCTGACCGTTGCCCGGCTGATGGCCCTGGAGGGCGTGGTGACGGTGACGGAGGCCGACATGGACGAGGAGGCCGTGACCGCCCTGGTGCTCCTTGCGGAGGACGGCGCGCTGGCCCTGCTGGACGACATGCGCCTCAGGGAGGGCGAGAGCCTCCGGGATGACCTGGCGTCTCACCTGGCCCAGGCGGAGGGGCTGCGGGAGAACATCCTGGCCCGCGCGCCCCGGGTGGTGGAGGATTACCGCGAGCGGCTGAACGCAAGGCTCCGGCAGTGGCAGGTGGAGCAGACGGATCCTGCGCGCCTGGCCCAGGAGGTGGCCCTCATGGCCGACCGCTGCGCCATTGACGAGGAGCTGGCCCGGCTGGACAGCCATTTCACCCAGATGCACCGCTACCTCACGGCGGAGGGCGAGATCGGCAAGAAGATGGACTTCCTGGTGCAGGAAATGAACCGGGAGGCCAATACCATCGGCTCCAAGGCCAACGACGCGGTCATCGCCCAGACGGTGGTGAACCTCAAGAGCGAGATTGAGAAGCTGCGCGAGCAGGTTCAGAATGTGGAATAAGACGCCGACACAGAGGAGGAAAAGCATGGAGTCTCAGCGCAAGGGCATGCTGCTGGTGGTGTCCGGCCCGTCGGGGGTGGGCAAGGGAACCCTGCTGGCCAGGCTGATGCAGGACGATCCGACCTTCGGCTTCTCGGTGAGCGCAACGACCCGCGCGCCCCGGGATTATGAAATCCCCGACGTGCATTACCATTTCCTGACCGAGGAGGCCTTCGACCAGCTGCTCAGGGAGGACGCCTTCCTGGAGCACGCCACGGTGCACGGCCACCGCTACGGCACCTTGCGCAGCGAGGTGGAGCAGCGTCTCCGCCAAGGGCAGAACGTGCTGCTGGACATCGACACCCAGGGCGCGCTGAACGTGATGGCCCAGGCGCCGGAGTGCGTGAGCGTGTTCGTCCTCCCGCCCAGCTTTGAGGCGCTGCGCCGGCGGCTGCTGGGGCGGCATACGGAAAAGCCCGAGGAAGTGGAGCGGCGGCTGAACAACGCCCGGGGCGAAATCGCCCGGAAGGGCAGCTACCGCTACAACATCATCAACGACGACCTGGACGAGGCCTACGGGCAGCTGAGAAGCGTGGTGCAGGCGGAGAAGCTCAACACCCTCCGCTACGCCCCCGAGGTGCCCGAGGTCTGACACCCGGCAATCTACCATCCGAGCAGGAGCATGAACAGATAGAAGGAGGAAATCATCATGTCCATTGTTGAACCCAACGTCCTGGAGCTGCTGGAGCATGCCGATTCCCGTTACACCCTGGTGGTGGAGGCGGCCAAGCGCGGCCGTCAGATCGTCGCCGGCGGTCAGCCGCTGATCGACGCCCAGGGCATGAAGCCCCTCAAGACCGCCGTGGAGGAAATCAACCGGGGCCTCATCACCTATGATGTGCCCGCGGAGGAAGAGGAGCCGGTGGAGGAATGAGTCTCCAAGGCAGAGAGGTTGTGCTGGGCGTAACGGGGGGCATCGCGGCCTACAAGGCGGCGGAGGTGGTCTCCCGGCTGCGCAAAATGGGCGTGAACGTCCACGTCATCATGACGAAAAGCGCGGCGGAATTCGTCCAGCCCCTGACCTTTGAAACCCTGTCCAACAACCCCGTCGTGACCGATACCTTCGACCGCCGCGCCCCCTGGGAGGTGGAGCACATCGCCCTGGCCAAGCGGGCGGAGGTGTTCGCCATCGCCCCGGCCACGGCCAACATCCTGGCGAAAATGGCCTGCGGCATTGCCGACGATATGCTCTCCACCACCGTGCTGGCCACCAAGGCCCCGGTGCTGGTGGCGCCTGCCATGAACACCGGCATGTGGACGGCGGAGGCGACCCGGCACAACATGGAGCTTCTCCGCAGCCGGGGCGTGCATGTGGTGGGGCCTGACGCGGGCTTCCTGGCCTGCGGGGACACGGGCTCCGGCCGCATGAGCGAGCCTGCGGAGATCGTCGAGGCCATCACCGCGCTGCTGTGCCCGAAGAAGGACATGGCGGGCATGAAGGTGCTGATCACCGCCGGGGCCACCCGGGAGCGGCTGGATCCCGTGCGCTACATGACCAACGATTCCTCCGGCAAGATGGGCTTTGCCCTGGCGGAGGCCGCCCGGGAGCGGGGCGCGGAGGTGACGGTGGTGGCAGGCTCCACCACGGCCAAAGAGCCCGAGGGCGTGACCATGGTGCGCATTGAGTCCACGAGGGAGCTGCTGACGGCGGTGACGGAGCGGGCGGCGGCCATGGATGTGATCATCCAGGCGGCGGCCCCGGCGGATTACCGCTTTGCCCGGCAGTATGACCAGAAGCTGAAGAAGCAGGAGGGCGCGCCCCTTGTGCTGGAGCTGGTGGAGAACCCGGACGTGGCGGCTGCCGTAGGGCAGATGAAGCGCCCCGGACAGACGCTGGTGGGCTTCGCCGCCGAGACGGAGAACCTGCTGGCCAACGCCCGACGCAAGCTGGAGAAGAAGAACCTGGACATGATCGTGGCCAACGACGTGTCCAGACCCGGCGCAGGCTTCAACGTGGATACCAACATCGCCACGCTGCTGACCCGGGAGGGCGCCACGGAGTGTCCCCTGCA
>JBJEUJ010000418.1:0-4557 GCA_051883775.1 Aristaeellaceae bacterium
CCGCCGCCGAAGTTGTTCACCGTCAGCATGCAGTGGTTGGAGCAGCCCTGGCAGCGGGCGGTGCGGGTGGTGTACTTCAGGGCGAGGATGTCGTCGATGGGCAGGGTCGTGGTGGCCTGGCCGGTGTAGCGGTCCCGGGCGATGAGCGCCGCGCCGAAGGCTCCCATGATGCCGGAAATGTCCGGGCAGACGGCCTCCACGCCGGAAAGCTGCTCAAAGGCCCGCAGCACGGCCTTGTTGTGGAAGGTGCCGCCCTGCACCACCACATGGCGGCCCAGGTCGGCGGCGTCGGCCAGCTTGATGACCTTGAACAGGGCGTTCTTGATGACCGAGCAGGCCAGGCCCGCGGAAATATCCTGGACGGACGCGCCCTCCTTTTGCGCCTGCTTGACGTTGGAGTTCATGAACACGGTGCAGCGGGTGCCCAGGTCGACAGGCTCTTTGGCGAAAAGCGCCTCTGCCGCGAAGCCCTCGGCGGTGTAGCCCAGGGAGGCGGCGAAGTTCTCCAGGAAGGAGCCGCAGCCGGAGGAGCAGGCCTCGTTGAGGAGGATGGTGTCCACGGAGCCGTTCTTGAGCTTGATGCACTTCATGTCCTGGCCGCCGATGTCCAGCACGCAGTCCACCTGCGGGTCGAAGAAGGCGGCGGCGGTGGTGTGGGCGATGGTTTCCACCTCGCCCTCGTCCAGGCAGAAGGCGGACTTGAGCAGGCTCTCGCCATAGCCGGTGGAGCAGGAGCGGGCGATGCGGGCCGCAGGGGGCAGGCGGTCGGAGAGCTCCTTCATGGCCCGGCGGGCGGTCTCCACGGGGCTGCCCTGGTTGCCGGCGTAGAAGGCGTAGAGCAGCTCGCCCTCCTGGCCGATGAGGGCCAGCTTGGTGGTGGTGGAGCCTGCGTCGATGCCCAGGAAGCAGTCCCCGGTATAGGAGGCCAGGTCGCCCCGCTTCACCCGGGCCTGGCTGTGGCGGCGCAGGAACACCTCGTATTCCTCATGGTCGCGGAAGAGGGGCGGCAGACGCTTCAGCCCGTAGGTCATCATCACCCCGTGGGACAGCTTGTCCAGCAGCGAGTCGATGGGCACGGGCTTTTCCTCCCCGGAGGCCAAGGCCGCGCCGGTGGCCGCGAACAGATGGCTGTTCTCCGGGACGATGGCTGTTTCATCCGTCAGCTTCAGCGTGCGGATGAAGGCCTCCCGCAGCTGATCCAGGAAGTGCAGCGGGCCGCCCAGGAAGGCCACGTGCCCGCGGATGGGCTTGCCGCAGGCCAGGCCCGAGATGGTCTGGTTCACCACCGCCTGGAAGATGGACGCCGCCAGATCCGCCCGGGAGGCGCCCTCGTTGATCAGCGGCTGAATGTCGGACTTGGCGAACACGCCGCAGCGGGCGGCGATGGGGTACAGTTCCCTGTAGTCCCGGGCCAGGTCGTTGAGCCCGGAGGCGTCGGTCTTGAGCAGGGCGGCCATCTGGTCGATAAAGGAACCGGTGCCCCCGGCGCACACGCCGTTCATGCGCTCCTCGAGGGTGCCGGAGAAGTAGATGATCTTCGCGTCCTCGCCGCCCAGCTCGATGGCCACGTCGGTCTGGGGCGCGGCGATTTTCAGGGCGGCGGCCACGGCCACCACCTCCTGCACGAAGCCCGTCCCCAGGGCCTTGCCCAGGGAGATGGCGCCGGAGCCGGTCATGGTGACGCGCAGGGAGCAGGGGCCCAGCAGCTGGCGGGCTTCCCGCATCATCTGGGCGAGGGTCTCCTGGGTGTGGGCGCAGTGGCGGCGGTATTCGCCATAGAGCATTTGGCCCGCGTCATCCAGAATGACCAGTTTGACGGTGGTGGAGCCGATGTCCACACCGGCGCGGTAGACGTTCATGGGCATGTGATTCCAACCTCATTATCAGTGTCAGGGACGCCGCGCCGCCGCCACCAAGGACAGCGCCCGCCCTGCGGTATTGGTGAAGGAGCCTTGCCGAGCCAGGTTTTTTTCGCCCTGTGGAAGGTCCAATTGTGTACATTCCATTTTCCCAGCGAAAATTCCTGCCGGAAAAAAGGAAAACTTCATACTAAATGCTGCCAACGCGGGAAACGTGTGGCCGCTGGTCGAAAAGCCGCGGGAAATGTACAGCCCTCTGGACAAATGGGCAAAACTGTGGTATATCACCATTGGAGCGATCCTGCACGAGCAACGAAGGGAGCGGAAAGCGCATGATCCGGTCGAGGCAAAGGCGCCCCGAGGCCAACAGCATCACCGAGGGCGTGATCTGGCGGCAGCTGCTGATCTTCTTCTTCCCCATTCTGCTGGGAACCTTCTTCCAGCAGCTGTACAACACCGCCGACGCCATGATCGTGGGCAAGTATGTGGGCAAGGAAGCCCTGGCTGCCGTGGGCGGGGCCACCGGCGTGCTGATCAACCTGCTGGTGGGCTTCTTCGTGGGCCTGTCCTCCGGCGCGACGGTGCTGATCTCCCAGTTCTACGGCGCGCGGCGGGAGAAGGACGTGAGCGACGCGGTGCATACCGCCGCGGCGCTGGCCCTGCTGGGCGGTGTGGTCATGATGGTGCTGGGGCTGACCCTGGCGCCCTCGGTGCTGCGCCTGATGGGCACCCCCGAGGACATCATGGACTACGCCGTGACCTACATCCGCATCTACTTCGGGGGCATTGTGTTCTCCCTGATCTACAACATTGGCAGCGGCGTGCTGCGGGCCGTGGGCGATTCCCGCCGTCCGCTGTTCTTCCTCATCGCCTCCTGCATGACCAACATCGTCCTGGACGTGATCCTGGTGATGGGCTTTGACCTGGGGGTCACGGGCGCGGCCCTGGCCACGGTCATCTCCCAGATGGTCAGCGCGGTGCTGGTGATATTGACCCTGTGCCGCTCGCCCATGTCCTATCAGCTGCATGTGCGGCGCATCCGCCTGCACCGCAGCCTCCTGGACGGCATATTGCGCATCGGCTTCCCGGCGGGGCTGCAGTCGGTGATGTACTCGCTGAGCAACGTGATCATCCAGTCCTCCGTCAACGGCTTTGGCACGGATACCGTGGCTGCCTGGACGGCCTACGGCAAGATGGACGGCCTGTTCTGGATGACGGTCAGCGCCTTTGGCGTGGCCATCACCACCTTCTCCGGGCAGAACTTCGGCGCCCGCCGCTTCGACCGTATGAAGCGCAGCGTGTGGGTATGCCTGGGCATGGCCGTGGTGGCGACGGTGGTGCTCAGCGGCGTGCTGCTGGGCTTTGGCAAGTACCTGTTCCACGCCTTTGCCGACGATGAGAACGTGGTGCGCATCGGCCTGGAGATCCTCCAGCTGCTGGTGCCCTGCTACATCACCTACCTGTGCATCGAGATCATCTCCGGCGCGGTGCGCGGCGCGGGCGATTCGCTGGTGCCCACGCTGTTCACGCTCTTCGGCGTGTGCCTGTTGCGGGTGGTGTGGCTGTGCGGCATCGCGCCCCGGTTCGGCAGCCTGAAGGTGGTGCTTTTGTGCTACCCCATCACCTGGGTGCTGACGTCGATCCTGTTCATGGTGTACTACCTGCGGGGCAACTGGCTGAAGCGCTGCATGAAGAAGGCCGGCATGACCGAGGCCGAATCCTGACCCGATCCCCATCCTGCGCCGGACGGACGAGGCTTCCGTCCGGCGCTTTTGCGTCCCTTGGGCGTATGCTCTAACGAAGAACTGGTTATCCTTGCCGGAAAAGGGACGGGGGTGAGGGCGGTGCAGGCTGCGATGCTGATTGTGGCGGGGACGGCGGTGGGCGTGCTGCTGCGGCGGATGGTGTTCCTGCGCCGGTGCGGGTGCCTGATCCCGGCAAGGCGGCTGTACCGGCGGGCGGCGCATGTCATGGGCGGGCTGATCTGGGCGGCGATGCTGACCCAGGAGCTCATCCTGCTGGGGGCGGGGCTGCTGAACTGGCGCACGGGGCTGCCCCTGCACCTGTGCAGCCTGACGGGGCTGATCACCCTGCCCGCGCTGGCGACGGAGAACCGGACGCTCTGGCAGATGACGGTGTACCTGGGCATGCCCGGGGCGCTGATGGCCCTCCTGTTCCCCTCCGTGGTGGAAACGCCCTGGCCCCAGCTGACGGCCCTGGCCTTCCACACCATGCACGCGCTGGTGTTCCTGGCACCGCTTCTGCCCCTGGGGCTGGGCTGGCGGCCGGATGTGCGGGGCGCGGTGCGCTCCTGGCTGGCGATGGCGGTGCTGGGGCTGGCCGTGATGGCGGTGAACGCGCTGACAGGGAGCAACTATCTTTTCCTGGGCTGGCCGGTGGAGGGCACGCCGCTGACGGCCCTGGCCGCCCGGGGCCTTGGGCTGTACCGGCTGGCGCTGGCGGGCATCTGCACGGGGGTGATCGCCCTGGAGGGGCTGGCGGCATGGCTGGCGCAGCGCTTCGCACGGGTGTGAGAACGCATTGTAAAATGCGGGTAAAATTGCCCGCCGGGGATGAAATGCCCGTTTACAAGGGGAAAAATCTATGTTACAGTGCTGTCGTATGGGCGGAAATCCACGCAGAGTCACAATACGGAGGAAACGATCGTGAGCGTGATGAACGTACTGTCGCTGCTGGG
>JBJEUJ010000419.1:0-4541 GCA_051883775.1 Aristaeellaceae bacterium
CCACGTCGCAGTCATAGTTTTCCTTCAGCCACGGGACGATAATGGACGTATCCAGGCCGCCGGAATAGGCCAGCAGCACGCGCATCTTTGCCATAACAGTCAATCTCCTCTTGCTCATCAGTCTTGTATTTCGTCAGCCTCTGCTGAACGGGTATCAGTATACATCAACATGAATAAAAATGCAATACCCTTTTGCAAAAAACTTGTATTTCCCGTGTACAAAGGCGCGGGCTGTCCGCCTTGCCGGGAGAGCGCGGTTGTGGTACAATCAGGGAATGGGCGGGAAACTTGCGGTGTTCGCGTTGACAAGCCCCGCCTGGCACAGTATCATAAGGAAGGTAAAACGGAACCGGAACAGGAGACAAAGGGAAAGCATGATTGTGCTGGGAATTGATCCGGGCTACGCGCTGATGGGCTGGGGCGTGGTGGAGGGCCAGGGCGGTCGGATGCGCCTGCTGGGCTACGGCTGCGTGGAAACCAGGGCGGGCGTGCCCATGCAGCACCGGCTGCGGACGCTGCAGCTGGGTGTGCGCAACCTGGTGGAAACCTATCAGCCCGACGAGGTGGCCTTTGAGGAGCTGTTCTTCGCCCAGAACGTGACCACCGCGCTGATGGTGGGCGCGGCCCGGGGCGCAGCGATTATCGAGGCTGCGGCCTACACGGAGAATCTGTATGAATATACGCCAATGCAGATCAAACAGGCGGTGACGGGCTACGGCAAGGCGGACAAGAAGCAGGTGCAGCAGATGGTCAAGCTGCTCCTGAACATGCAGGAGCTGCCCAGGCCCGACGACGCCGCCGACGCCATCGCCTGCGCCATCACCCACTGCCAGGCAGGGGCAGCCAAGGAACAGTTCCGCATGAAGTGAGCAAATATATGGAAGGAAACAAGACGCATGTATGCATTTATTGAAGGACAGGTGTGTGAGAAGGCCGGGGGCGAGCTGGTGCTGCTGGCCGGTGGCGTGGGGTATTCCCTCAGCTGCTCCATGACCACCCTGCAGGCAGCCCCGCCTATTGGGGAGACCATGCGCTGCTACACCTGGCTGTCCGTGCGGGAGGACGCGATGGAGCTGTTCGGCTTCGCCACGCGGGAGGAAAAGCAGATGTTCCTCTCCCTGACCTCCGTCAGCGGCATCGGTCCGAAAACTGCCTTGGGCGTGCTGGGCTCCATGCCCCTGCGGGATCTGAACCTGGCGATCCTCCTGGGGGATGTGACGGCCCTGAGCCGGGCGCCGGGCATCGGAAAAAAGACTGCCCAGCGTATCGCCCTGGAGCTGAAGGACAAGATCAGCCAGGCGGACGTGAACGCACCGGACGCGCCGGGGCCCTCCGCCGCTGTTCCCCTGACGGCGGACAACATGGCCGAGGCCCTCGAAGCCCTGGTGGCCCTGGGCTATACCTCCACGGAGGCCCGCAGCGCCCTGACCGGTGTGAAGGACAAGGACGCGCCCGTGGACGAGATCATCCGCCTGGCCCTGCGCGCCATGGCCGGCATGTGAGGTGGACGCAATGGAAGACAGATTCATGGCCGGCAGCTTTCAGCCGGAGGACAGCGCGGTGGAGATGAGCCTGCGCCCCCACACCCTGCGGGACTATGTGGGCCAGCAGCCTGTCAAGGACAGCCTGAACATCTATATCCAGGCGGCCCTGACCCGGCATGACGCGCTGGATCACATGCTGCTCTACGGTCCGCCTGGTCTGGGCAAGACCACCCTGGCCGCCATTGTGGCCGCGGAAATGGGGCAGAACATCCGCATTACCTCAGGCCCCGCCATCGAGCGGCCTGGCGATCTGGCCTCCATCCTGGCCAACCTGAACCAGGGGGACGTGCTGTTCATCGATGAGATTCACCGGTTGTCCCGCTCCGTGGAGGAGGTGCTGTACCCCGCCATGGAGGACTTCGCCATCGACATCATGATCGGCAAGGGCCCCACGGCCCGCTCCATCCGCGTGGCGGTGCCAAAGTTCACCCTGGTGGGCGCCACCACCCGGGCGGGCATGCTTTCCGCCCCCCTGCGGGACCGCTTCGGCATCCTGTTCCGGCTGGAATTGTACAAGCCGGAGGAGCTGGCGGACATTGTGCGGCGCAGCGCGTCCATCCTGGGGGTGGAGGCGGAGACGGAGGGCATCCTCGAGATTGCCCGCCGCAGCCGGGGCACGCCCCGCATCGCCAACCGCATGCTCAAGCGCGTGCGGGACTACGCCCAGGTGAAGGGCGGCGGCGTGATCACCCTGCCCATCGCCCGGGAGGCCATCGCCATGCAGGGCGTGGACGAGCTGGGCCTGGACAAGGTGGACAGGGCTGTCCTCACCTGCATGATGGACAAGTTCGGCGGCGGGCCCGTTGGCCTGGACACCCTGGCCGCCACCACTGGCGAGGACGCCGCCACCATCGAGGACGTATACGAGCCCTACCTGATGCAGCTGGGGTTCATCATGCGCACGCCCCGGGGCCGGGTCTGCACCCCCGCCGCCTGGGAGCATATGCAGCGCACCATGCCCGGCAGCGCCGGGGGAGACCAGATGAAAATGGAGCTGTGAGCCATGCAATATGAAGCAAAGACACTGACCCTGAAGGACGGGCGCGAGGCCGTCCTTCGCGCACCCACCCCGGCGGACGCGCCGGAAATGCTGCGGTACCTCATCGGCATCGGCGGGGAGACGGAGTTCGTCCTGGCCTACCCCGAGGAGCGGCAGGGCATGACCGCGGAGCAGGAGGAGACCTTCATCCGCCGCATGGTGGAGAGCGACGATGTGCTGTTCCTGGTCTGCGAGGTGGAGGGGCATCTGGCGGGCTGCTGCCAGGTGGATTTCAACCATCGCATGAAAACGGCCCACCGGGCGTCGGTGGGCGTGGGGCTGTGGAAGGAATACTGGAGCCTGGGTATCGGCACGGCCATGCTCCGGGAGCTGATCGCCGAGGCCCGGCGCAGGGGCGTGATGCTGCTGGAGCTGGAGTTCATCGAGGGCAACAGCCGCGCCCGGGCGCTGTATGAGAAGCTGGGCTTCCGGGTGGTGGGCATTCACCCCGACGCCATCCGCCTGCGGGACGGCTCCCTGCGCAGCGAGTATCTGATGCAGCTGCGCCTGTAAGCGTCCCAGGATCCGAAGAAAGGGTATTGGATATTGTATGAAAACCTCCGATTTTGATTACAATCTTCCCGAGAAGCTCATCGCCCAGACACCCGTGGAGCCCCGGGATCACAGCCGGCTGATGGTGGTGCACCGCGCCACGGGGGAGCGGGAGCACAGGCATTTTTACGACATCATCGACTATTTGCGCCCCGGCGACGCGCTGGTCATCAACGAGACGAAGGTGATCCCCGCGCGGCTGCTGGGCGTGAAGGAGGAAACCGGCGTGCCGGTGGAGGTGCTGCTCCTGCGCCGGCAGAATGCCACGGACTGGGAGGCCCTGGTGCGCCCGGGGCGGCGGCTGAAGCCGGGCACCTTCTGCTCCTTCGGCGATGGGCTTTTGCGCTGCGAGATCCTGGACAACGTGGAGGAAACCGGCGGGCGGATTGTGCGCTTCCACTACGAGGGCGTGTTCGAGGAGCTGCTGGACCGGCTGGGGGAAATGCCTCTGCCGCCCTACATCCATGAGAAGCTCCAGGACCGCAGCCGCTATCAGACCGTCTACGCCCGCAACGAGGGCAGCGCGGCTGCGCCCACCGCAGGGCTGCACTTCACCCCGGAGCTGCTGGAGAAAATCCGCGCAAAGGGCGTGACCATCGTGCCGGTCACGCTGCATGTGGGGCTGGGCACCTTCCGCCCCGTGCAGGTGGAGGACGTGGACAGCCACGTGATGCACAGCGAGTTCTACCAGGTCAGCCAGGAGGCCGCCGATACGCTCAACCGCATCCGCGCCGCGGGCGGGCGGCTGATCTGCGTGGGCACCACCTCCGTGCGCACCATCGAGACCGTCGCCACAGAGGACGGCGTGGTCCACCCCGGCAGCGGGGACACAGCCATCTTCATCTATCCCGGGGTGAAAATCAAGGCTGTGGACGCGCTGATCACCAACTTCCACCTGCCCCAAAGCACCCTGCTGATGCTGGTGAGCGCCTTCATGGGCCGGGAAACGGCCCTGAGCGCCTACGAGGAGGCTGTGCAGGAGCGCTACCGGTTCTTTTCCTTCGGGGACGCCATGTTCATCGAGTGACATGATCCGCCGGAAGGGACGCCGGCCATGTGTTTTTTTCGTGTATTTATTTCAAATGCATGACAAAATGGCCGGAATCGCCGCAAAAATCTCCTAACCCCTTGACAGCCCGGAGAAAAGCGGATAAAATATACTTTGTCTGAATAGACAGGCCGGTGTTGATGCGGGCCTTGCAGGCGTAGTTTAGTGGCAAAACTCCAGCTTCCCAAGCTGGCCTTGTGGGTTCGATTCCCATCGCCTGCTCCAATACCGCATCAACCGCCTGAGCGCTGCGGAGGCGGCAGCCGCCTCCGCAGTGTGGACGCGAATCAAAAAGGAGGAGACTTCCCATGGCTAAGGAGCGTTACGAGCGCAAAAAGCCCCACGTAAACATTGGTAC
>JBJEUJ010000420.1:0-4532 GCA_051883775.1 Aristaeellaceae bacterium
ATGCCGTCCATGCAGATGGTGGCGGGGGTCAGACCCTGCTCAATCTCGGAATCCTTCACCGCGCGGGAGGCCATGCCGATGTCAAAGTTGCCCGCGGCAGCTTCCTTCATGCCGGTGGAGGAGTCGTTGGTCTGCAGCTCGATGACCACGTCGGGGTTCTTGGCCATGTAGGCCTCGGCCAGCTTCTCCATCAGGGGGGACACGGAGGAGGAGCCGCCCACCACGATCTTGCCAGCCACAGGCGCAGCCTCGTAGGCGGTAGGCTCGGCAGCCACGTACTTGTTCTCGGTCACGATGGCCTGGCCTTCCTCGGACATGATCCAGGCGATGAAGTCCTTGGCGGTGTCGGACAGGGTGTCGGCCTTGTAGGCGATGTTGAAGGGACGGGCCAGGGCGTACACGCCGTCAGCCACGTTCTGGGCGGTGGCTTCCACGCCCTCCACCTTCACGGCCTTGACGGTGTCGTCCATGGAGCCCAGGGAGATGTAGCCGATGGCCAGCTCGTCGCCGGCAACGGTGGTCTTGACCTCGGAGGTGCCGGAGTAGATGGCGGCTTCCACGGTGGTGTTGTCAACCTTCTCGCCGGCCTCGTTCTTGCTCTCCACGCCGGTCAGCTCCACAAAGGCGGAGCGGGTGCCGGAGCCGTCCTCGCGGGAGACGACATAGATGCTGTCGGCCAGGGCCGCGGCGGCGGTGCACACCAGGGTCAGGGACAGAAGCAGCGCAAGGAATTTCTTCATGACGGGAATACCTTCCTTTCATTCGTTGGTTGGCTTTTTCTTTCGGGTACGGCCATGATTCTACCCGGGGGATGTTAAAACGGAAAGGCGAAAACTGTAAACCCTGGGTAAAATGCCGCCAAAGCCCGGATTTTACAAAGACTTTACACGGCCGCTTCATGGGACTTTACACATATCTGATACGCTTGGTGCCGTTAAGATAAGGAAAGGAAGGGAAAGCAATTTGAAGATACGGGAGAAAGCGATGCGGCTGGTGTTCCTGGCGGCGGCGGCCTTCTGCATTGCGGCGGTGGCGCTGATCTGCATCTTCCTGTTCATGGGCGGCCTGCCGTTTTTCACGAAATACAACGCGGCGGATTTCCTCACCGGCATCCAGTGGAAGCCCGCCAATGAGCTTTTCGGCATCCTGCCCATGATTGTGGGCACGGTGTATGTGACGGTGGGCGCGCTGCTCCTGGGCGGGCCGGTGGGGGTGCTGGCAGGCATCTACCTGGCACGGTTCTGCCCCCGCCGGATCGGGAAGGTGCTGGATACCCTGGTGGGACTGATGGCGGGCGTGCCTTCCATTGTATACGGCTTCTTCGGCCTGACCACCCTGGTGCCCCTCATCCGCGATACCCTGGGCGGCGCGGGCCGGGGCCAGAGCATCCTCACCGCCGCGCTGCTGCTGGGCATCATGATCCTGCCCACCATCATCCAGCTGACCGCCAGCGCCGTGAAGGCCGTGCCGGACAGCTACTATGAGGGCTCCCTGGCCCTGGGCGCCACCGACGAGCGCAGCGTGTTCCGCGCCACGGTGCCTGCGGCTCGCTCGGGCATCCTGGCGGCGCTGGTGCTGGCCATCGGCCGGGCGGTGGGCGAGGCCATGGCGGTGAAGATGGTTGTGGGCAACCAGCCCCGCCTGACGGGCGACCTGCTCAAGGGCATCCGCACCCTGACCTCCGGCATTGTCATTGAGATGGGCTATGCCACCGACATGCACCGGGAGGCGCTCATCGCCACGGGTATTGTGCTGTTTGTACTGATTCTGATCATCAACGCGCTGTTCTCGGCGTTGAAGAGGAGGGAAGTGCAATGAGTATGCCTGTCCGTCCCAAGCCGGATGCAGGGCAGGACGCCCTGAAGGCCCGGCTGAAGCAGGAAATCATGCGGGAGCTGGTGCTGGAGCTGAACCTGGACAAGCCCACGCCGCCCCAGCGTATCCGCCGCTTCCTCACCGAGGAAAAGCGCAAGTGGCGCCGCCATCCCTTCAGCGCCCTGGTCAGACTCCTGTGCCGCCTGGCCATGCTCATCACCATGTTCTGCCTGCTCTACATTGTGGGCGACGTGCTGGTCAAGGGCGTGCCGAACCTGAAGCCCTCGCTCTTTGCATGGAAGTACACCACGGATAACGTGTCCATGCTGCCCGCGCTGATCAACACCGTTATCATCGCCCTGATCTCCCTGGTGGTGGCCATTCCCCTGGGGGTGGGCGGGGCCATCTATCTGGCGGAGTACGCACGGCGGGATTCCCGGTTGGTCAAGCTCATCCGCCTGACCGCCGAAACCCTGCAGGGCATTCCTTCCATTGTATACGGCCTGTTCGGCATGGTGTTCTTCACCGCCCTGCACTGCAACTACACCCTTCTGGCCGGCGCGCTGACCCTCTCGCTGATGGTGCTGCCGCTGATCCTGCGCACCACGGAGGAGGCGCTGCTCTCCATCCCCGACAGCTACCGGGAGGGTTCCTTCGGCCTGGGTGCAGGCAAGCTGCGCACGGTCACGCGCATTGTGCTGCCCCCCGCCATGCCGGGCATTCTCTCCGGCGTGGTGCTGGCCATCGGGCGCATTGTGGGCGAGACGGCGGCGCTTCTGTTCACCGCGGGCACCGTGGCGGACATGCCGCGGAATTTCCTTCTCTCCTCGGGGCGGACGCTGGCGGTGCACATGTACCAGCTGTCCCTGGAGGGTCTGCATTACGGCGAGGCCTACGCCACGGGCGTGGTGCTGCTGATTCTGGTGCTGGGGCTCAACGGCCTGTCCAGCGCGATTTCCAAGAAGATCGGAGGCAAAGCCTGACATGAGCGAAACCAAGATCGCCATCCGGGACCTGGATCTGTACTACGGCAGGTTCCACGCCCTGCACGGCATTAACCTGGACATCCCCCAGGGGGAAATTACCGCCTTCATCGGCCCCAGCGGCTGCGGCAAGTCCACCCTGCTCAAAACCCTCAACCGCATGAATGATCTGATTCCCGACTGCCGGGTGATAGGAGATGTCACCCTGGACGGCGAAAATATCTACGGGGACATGGACGTCAACCTCCTGCGCAAGCGGGTGGGCATGGTGTTCCAGAAGCCCAATCCCTTCCCCATGAGCGTGTATGACAACATCGCCTACGGCCCCCGCACCCACGGCGTCCGCCGCAAGGCCAAGCTGGACGAGGTGGTGGAAAAGAGCCTTCGTCAGGCCGCCATCTGGGACGAGGTGAAGGATCGCCTGGACAAGAGCGCCCTGGGCCTCTCCGGCGGCCAGCAGCAGCGGCTGTGCATCGCAAGGGCCCTGGCGGTGGATCCCGAGGTGCTGCTCATGGACGAGCCCACCTCCGCCCTGGATCCCATCTCCACCTCCAAGATTGAGGAATTGTGCATGGAGCTCAAGGGCCGCTACACCATTGTCATCGTCACGCACAACATGCAGCAGGCCCTGCGCATTGCCGACCGGACAGCCTTCTTCCTCCTGGGGGACATGGTGGAGGTTGGCGCCACGGACAAGCTGTTCTCCATGCCGGAGGACAAGCGCACCGAGGACTACATCACCGGCCGCTTCGGCTGACGGAGAGGGAAGGGGAACATGGTTATGAGAAGGTATTTTGACGAGCAGATCGCCCATCTCAACGAGCAGATGATCGCCATGGGCGGCATGGTGGAGAGCATCATCGAGACGGCCTGCGCCGCCCTGGAGGAAAATGACCTGCGCAAGGCCGCCGCCATTCGCGACGGGGATGGCGCGGTGGATCACAAGGAGCGGGAGGTGGAGAGCCTGTGCCTGCACATGCTGCTCCAGCAGCAGCCCGTGGCGAGGGACCTGCGGGTGATTTCCGCGGCGCTGAAGATGATTACCGACATGGAGCGCATCGGCGACCAGGCGGCGGACATCAGCGAGATTGTGACCATGGCCCACCTGACCCACGAGCGGCCCGGCCACTTCACCACCATGGCCCGGGCGGCCATCGACATGGTGCACCGGGCGGTGGAGGCCTATGTCCGGCAGGATGTGATGCTGGCCCGGCAGGTCATGGCCAGCGACGACATTGTGGACGATCTGTTCAACGACGTGAAGGCCGACGTGGCGCAGCTGCTTCATCAGGATCCCTCCAGCATTGAGGAGGCCCTCGATCTGTTGATGATCGCCAAGTATCTGGAGCGCATCGGCGACCACGCCGTGAACATTGCCGAGTGGGTGGTGTACGCCATCACCGGCCTGTACAAAGGAGAAGTATTGCGATGATCCATGTGGTGGAGGACGACGCGGGCGTCCGGGAGCTGGAGCTGTACGCGCTTCGGCAGGCGGGGTTTGAGGCGGAGGGCTTTGCGGAGCCCGAGGCTTTCCGCGAGGCGCTGAAGGAAACGCTGCCCGACGCGGTGATCCTGGACGTGATGCTCCCCGGGGAGGACGGGATCAGCATCCTGCGCTCGCTCCGGCGGGAGGCGCGCACGCGGCGGCTGCCGGTGATCCTGGTGACGGCCCGGGACACGGAGATGGACAAGGTGCGGGGTCTGGACGAGGGTGCGGACGACTACCTGACCAAG
>JBJEUJ010000421.1:0-4516 GCA_051883775.1 Aristaeellaceae bacterium
GCGAGGGTGGCCGCACCGTGGGTTCCGGCGTTATCGCCAAGGTCATCGAGTAATCGAATAGCCTGAACAACAAGGGACGCTCTCTGCAAGGGGAGCGTCCTTTTTGCTGCGGGCTGTGCCGCCATCAATACGGCCGGCAGACCATGGGTTGCCCAGTGAAGCAATCAAATGGCACCTTGCAGGGCAGCCGCAGGGGACAGGAGCAGCGTCGTTTCCTGCGGGCTGCGATCTGTCCGGTGAGAACGGCATGCGCTCAAGCACAATCCACATCCCAATGCAGGTATAGCAGTTGAATGGAGCATGAGGCGCTTTGGGCAGGGCGGCGCTGGGGAACGTTCCGCTTGCTGCGGGCACACGGCTTGCGCCCACGCCCTGTGAGAAATCACAGAAGTGCCGCCTGTCCCACGTCGCCGGTGAGGAGAACCTGCGGATGGTGGAAGGGCGATGCCAGCAGCGTCAGCGCTCCGGTTACCGGGTCGGACAGGAGCAGTTGACGCTCCCGGCTGGCTATGTGCCGGATCAGCCCGAAGCCGCCAATGGTCTGCCGGGGAGAGCGATCACCGGGCCGGAAGCAGGACAGCGTTTCGCTGGCGGCCACCCATAGCCGCCCGGCGCTGTCGGCATGGATGGCGCCGGGGAGACCCGGCAGCACGGTCAGTGCGTCGTACCGCCCTGTGCGGGGGTTGATCCGCCCCAGCAGGCAACGCAGCCCATCCTCCTCCACGGCGCACAGCACGTACAGCAAGCCGCCCTGCCAGGCAATGCGCTGGGCGCTGCCGGGCACCCGGATGCGCTTGTCAACCGTCAGCTCCGGCAGGCGGAGAAGGAGCACGGTCCCCTCCGCACCGCCGCAGACGGCCACGAAGCCTCCGGGCAGCAGCGCCATATCCTGGGGGAACACGCCGGCTGGGGCCAGAAACAGGGGCGTTCCGGCAGGGGAGAAGAGCGTCAGGCTGTCAGCGTCGCCGGAGAGTACCAGCAGCCTGCCCTGCCACAGAAGCAGGGCTTCCACCCCGCCGGCCACGGGAAACAGCGCGTCTCCCAGCCACACCAGCCGCTGGGTGTTGTCCGCCAGGGCGACAAGGCCTTCCTGCGCCGCCACCAGGGACGGCGAGGGCAGCGGACAGGAAAGCCGCCGCCACGTCCCCTGATGCGCCATCAGGCCGTCTGCTCCGCAGCACAGCAGCACCGCCATCACGCTCACCCCTTTCTGCCTCAGCGTATGCCTTTTTGTCAGGAGGGGTGCGCGCAGCAGGAAAATGCCCTCGCTGCGGCGAAGTATATCAGGAAACGCAAATGAAGGAAAGGATGAATCCTATGTTCAGCTATAAGACCCACGGCACCTGCTCCACGCAGATTGACCTGGAGATCCGCGACGGCATCATCACCTACTGCAAGTTCACCCGGGGCTGCACCGGCAACACCGAGGGGCTGGCCCGCATGGTGGTCGGCCAGAAGGCGGAGGATGTGGCGGCCCGCCTGGAGGGCGTGCCCTGCCGCGGCAACACCTCCTGCCCCGACCAGCTGTCCAAGGCCATCCGCGCCTACCACGACTAACGCAGCGTCATTGCCGCCGAAAGGAGCCTACCCTTGTCTGAAACCCAGTCCATTCCCACATCCTTCGACCAGATGGATCTCTCCCAGGAGATCCTGCGCGCCGTGGAGGATATGGGCTTTACCACCCCATCCACCGTGCAGGCCCGCACCATCCCGCTGATGATGGCCGGCGCGGACATCAACGCCATCGCCCCCACCGGCACCGGCAAGACCTGTGCCTTCGGCATTCCCATGCTGGAGTACGTGCAGCTCAAGGACAGCCGGGTGCAGGAGATCGTCCTGGCCCCCACACGGGAGCTGGCCATCCAGATTGCCGACGAGCTGACCCGCCTGGCCAAGTTCATCAAGGGCGTGCGCATCGCCGTGATTTACGGCGGACAGCCCATTGCCAAGCAGCTCAACGCCCTCAAGCGCAAGCCGCAGATCCTCGTGGCCACGCCGGGCCGATTGCTGGATCACATGAACCGGGGCAACGTCCACCTGGACGCCGTCCACACCATGGTGCTGGACGAGGCGGACGAGATGCTCAACATGGGCTTTGTCAAGGACGTGACGAAGATCATGGACGCCACGCCCATGGATCGCCAGCTGGTGCTGTTCTCCGCCACCACCAACCAGGACGTGCTGACCATCGCCTGGAAGTACCAGCACGACCCGGTGGAGATCACCGTGGAGGCCACGAAGGAGGATCGTCCGCAGATCGCCCAGTACGTCATTGCCACGGAGCGGGACAAGAAGATCGACCATCTGCTGTACCTGCTGGACGCGGACGTGTACCAGCGGATCATGATCTTTTGCAACACCAAGTTCATGACGGACAAGCTCACCAGCCGCCTGAAGAAGGAGGGCTACGAGGCCGAGTGCATCCATGGCGACATCCGCCAGAGCCAGCGCAACCAGACCATGAGCGACTTCCGCAAGGGCAAGTTCCCCATCCTGATTGCCACGGACGTGGCGGCCCGCGGCATCGACGTGGACGATGTGGAGGCCGTCATCAACTTCGACCTGCCCGGTGAGAACGAATATTACCTGCACCGCATTGGCCGCACGGGCCGCGCTCACAAGCATGGCGTGAGCTTCTCGCTGGTGACCTTCCAGGAGAGCGTGCGCATGGATGAGATTCTGAAGTACATGATTGCCAAGCCTCTGCCGCTGCATTTCACCGACGGCGTGCTGCGGGACGAGAACGACGAACCCTTCTTCGAGCACATCTAAGACCACCCCCAGGAATCGCGCCAGCGAAAAAGGGTCAAGGGGCGAAGCTCCTTGCGCAGGTCCAGGGGCGGCGTTAGCCCCTGGCCGCCGGAGGCTCCCGCGCCCGCAGGCGCAACCATCCACGCGTCTTTCGTGAATCCCCCGGATTCACGAAACAGCTCACGCAACTCCCAGGGAACGCGCTCGTCCGTTTCCGCATTGCTGCATCACAAAAGCCGCAGATCATTCGATCTGCGGCTTTTTGCCTTATCGGGCGCGTTACTCATCCTCGCCAACGACGGACACATCGTCCAGTGCAGCCTCCAGCAGGAGGTTGATCAGCTCGTTGCGGGAGCGGTTGGTTTGGGCGGAAAGCTCCTCCAGCCGGGCGAGGGTTGCGTCCTTCATCCGCACAGAAATCACCTTGTGCCCGTCCTCGCCCTTGCGGGTTTCCTTCCTCGTGATCCTGATTTCACGCTGCATGGTGTCACCTCGTCCATTCATGATTTGTAATTGTAGCCTGATTGTGTGATAAATGATATATTATAATAGTGTATGAAAAAATAGATTACAGAGGAACATACAGTCAGCGGGAGCATGATCTGCTTGAATCCGGTCAACTTCCATCAATGGGGAAGGCCAATATATTATCAGGCATCATGATGCTTCTCACCTCCTGCAAAGTAAAAGCCGCGGATCATTTGATCTGCGGCTTCTGACATATCGGGTTTCCATGGGAGGCGCAGGGAAAAGGAGAAATGGGCCATTTCTGTGGGGCTGCGCGAGCTGTTTCGTGAATCGGTGATTCACGAAAGGCGCGTGGGGATTGCGCCTGCGGGCGCGGGGCCTCCGGCGTCCAGGGGCTAACGCCGCCCCTGGACCTGCGCAAGGGGCATCGCCCCTTGACCCTTTTTCGCTTCGCGTTCCTTTGCTTATTTGTTCTTCGTGCGCTCCGCGTCGCAGTAGATGCAGCGGTAGACACGGCGCTTCTCGTCCGCCAGCTTGAAAATGTGATCCAGCGAGGGCTCGGCGGAGGTGATGCACCGCGGATTCTTGCAGCGCACCACGTTCACCAGCCGCAGGGGCAGGTTCAGGTGCTTCTTCTCCACAATGCGGCCCTCGTCAATGATGTTGACCGTGATGCCCGGGTCAATGTAGCCCAGCACGTTCAGGTCAATGTCGATGGACTCGTCAATCTTGATGATGTCCTTGCGGCCCATGGCCTCGGACTTCACATTCTTGATGATGGCCACGGAGCATTCCAGCTCATCCAGGTGCAGGTAGCGGTAGATGTCCATGCTGCGGCCGGCCTGGATGTGATCCAGCACAATGCCGCGCTTGATCGAATCAATATTCATGCCATGTCCTCCAGAAGGGTCCGAATCAGCGCCATGCGCACGAAGCGGCCGTTGCGCACCTGCTTGAAGTATACCGCCCGGGGATCGTCGTCCACCTTGACGGAAATCTCATTGACACGGGGCAGGGGATGCATGATGCTCAGGTCGGCCCGGGCGGTGCGAAGCTTCTCAGGGTCAAGGATGTAGGTGTCCTTCAGGCGGATGTAGTCGGCCTCGTTGAAGAAGCGCTCCTTCTGCACACGGGTCATGTACAAAACATCCAGCTCCGGCATGACCTCCTCCATGGATTCCACCTCCGTGAAGGGAATGCCCTGGTCGCTGAGCGTCCTGGTGATGTAGGCGGGCACCCTCAGCTCCGGCGGGGAGATCAGCACGAAGCGGATGCCCTCGTAGCGGCTCATGGCGCC
>JBJEUJ010000422.1:0-4456 GCA_051883775.1 Aristaeellaceae bacterium
GAGATCAGCCAGCGGCTGAACGCCATGTGGCCGGATCTGCGCATCCTGGCCAAGGGCACGCCCATCGCCGTGAGCACCGCGCCCCAGGAGGCCGCGGAGAAGAAATCCCTGCTGCAGAGCCTGGGCATCGCCAGGCCGCCGCGGCTGAACGTGGCCTTCGTCCATGCCTTCGATCCCCAGAAGAGCGCCTGGACCGCCGCCCATGAGCTGGGCAGGCAGCAGCTGGAACAGACCATGGGCGAGCGCATCAGCGTGACCTCCCGGGTGTGCAGCCCTGCCGAGGCCCCCGAGGTCATGGAGCAGCTGGTTCAGGAGGGCGCGCAGGTGATCTTCACCACCACGCCCCCGCTCATCGACGCCTGCCGCAAGGTGGCTGCCAACCATCCCGGCGTGCGCATGCTCAACTGCTCCCTCACCATGCCCTATACCGGCGTGCGCACCTATTACAGCCGCATGCACGAGGGCAAGTTCATCACCGGGGCCATCGCCGGGGCCATGGCGAAGGAGGGCCGCATCGGCTACATCGCCAACTATCCCATTGCGGGAACCCTGGCCTGCATCAACGCCTTCGCCCTGGGCGCCCGCATGACCAACCCCAAGGCCCGCATCGACCTGCGCTGGAGCTGCCTGCCCGGGGATCACGTGGCGGAGTTCCTGCAGGAGGGCGTATCCGTCATCTCCAACCGGGACAACGCTTCCGGCGAAACCCACTTCGCCTGGGAGTGGGGCACCTATCAGGTGCTGGACAGCGGCGAGCTGACCCCTCTGGCCTCCCCCTGCTGGAACTGGGGCAAGCTGTATGAGAAGATCATCCTCAGCATCTTCAACGGCGGCTGGGACGCCGTGGGCAAGGGCACGGAGCAGGCGGTCAACTACTGGTGGGGCATGAACAGCGGCGTGATCGACGTGATCTTCAGCGACAGCCTGCCCGCCGGGGTGCGCCAGCTGGGCAACATCCTCAAGGACGGGCTGACCGGCGGCAGCATCGCGCCCTTCCACTGCGAGATCCGCGACCAGGAGGGCAAGGTGCGCAACGACGGCACGGGCTGGTTTGCCCCCGAGGAAATCATGAACATGGACTGGCTGTGCGACAATGTGGACGGCAGCATCCCCGCCTTTGAGGAGCTGCTGCCCGCCTCCCGGCCCCTGGTGCGCCAGCTGGGCATCTACCGGGATCAGCTGCCCCCGGAGACGGAGGCCGCGCCATGAAGCTGCTGCTGATTTCCGACGAGGAATCCCCCTTCCTGTGGGAATACTTCAAGCCCGGCATGCTGGACGATGTGGATGCCATCATCTCCTGCGGCGACCTGAACCCCCATTACCTGAGCTTTCTGGTGACCATGTGCCGCGCGCCCCTGTACTACGTTCATGGCAACCACGACGGCCGCTACGAAAAAACGCCGCCGGAGGGCTGCGTGTGCATTGAGGACAGGATTGTGAAGATCGGCAACCTGCGGGTGATGGGCCTGGGCGGCTCCCTGCGCTACAGCCCGGGGCCCCATCAGTACACCGAGAGCCAGATGATGAAGCGCATCCTGCACCTGCGCTGGCAGCTGATGCTCAACAAGGGTGTGGACATCGTGGTCAGCCATGCGCCGGTGCGGGGGATCGGGGATGAGGAGCACATCTCCCACCGGGGGTTTGAGGCCTTCCAGTACGTGCTGAAGCGCTACAATCCCCGCTACTGGTTCTTCGGCCATGTGCACACCCGCTACGACGGGCAGAAGAGCCGGGTCTACCACAGCGGCGAGACGGTGCTGATCAACGCCTGCGAGCGGTTCATGCTGGAGTTCGACCCGGATACGAGGATATAAGCTGCGCTTCAAAAAAGTGGCCTGCGGGCCACTTTTTTGAGTTTGCGCTCACTCACTGGTCGCTACGCTCCCGGTCGTTCGTTCGCGTAAGGAAGCGATTTTGCAGAGCAAAATCGCGCGAAGGCTGACGCGCATGTCGTCAGCCTTCGATGGCAGTCTGCCGACGGCAAGTGACTGAGGCCATCACGCAGGCGACCCTGGGACGCTTCCCTGCGTTTCTTCCGGGAGATGCAGGAAACGGCATTGCCGCGTCGAAAGGGCAGGGAAGAAGGCTATGCTCCGCAGGACGGACAAGGATCGGGAGGCAATGCACATGACGAGGTACTTTTTCGTGGGCACGTATACCGAGCCGATGCTCTTCGGCACGGGGGAGGTTTTCCAGGGCAAGGGCGAGGGCGTGTACCTGTGCGCCCTGGACGGGACGGACGTGGCTGTCCGGGCGGTGATCCCCGCGGTCAATCCGTCCTATGTGTGCGTGGACGAGAAGCGCCGCATGCTCTACGCGGTGAATGAGACCGGCCGTTGGCAGGGGGAGGAAGGCGGCGGAATCAGCCAGTGGCGGTATGACGGGGAGGGCCGCTTCACCCCGGAGGGCTCCCTGGGCACGGGCGGCGCGGATCCCTGTCATGTGGCCCTGTCCCCCGATAGCCGCTGGCTGGCCGTGGCGAATTATTCCGGCGGCTCCCTGGCCCTGTTCCCGAGGGACGGCCAGGGCAGACTGCTGCCGGAGCGCAGGCTGTTTCAGCACCATGGGGGCGGCGTGAATCCTGCGCGGCAGGAGGGTCCCCATGTGCACAGCGCGCTCTTTGACGGCACGGGCAGGCTGTTTGCGGCGGACCTGGGCCGGGACAGGCTGGCCTGCTACCGCTGCGGCGGGGACATTGCGCCCGACCCTGCGGGCGACCTGCTGACCGCACCGGGCAGCGGCCCCCGGTGCGGGGAGTTCTCGGCGGATGGCAGGCACCTGTACGTCATTCACGAGCTGAACAGCACCGTGGCACATTACCGCTGCGATGGCGGAGCCGTCACGCTCCGGGAGACCGTCTCCACCCTGCCGGAGGGCTTTGCCGGGGCCAACACCGCCGCCGATGTGCATCTCACGCCGGACGGGCGGTACCTGTACGCCTCCAACCGGGGGCATGACAGCATGGCCGTGTTCCGCGTGGGGGAGGACGGCGCCCTGACCCTCCTGGGCCACCAGGGCTGCGGCGGGCGCACGCCCAGAAACTTCGCCATCGACCCGGAAGGGAAGCGCCTGCTGGTTGCCAACCAGGATACGGACAACATCGCCGTCTTTGCCATCGGTGAGGACGGAGGGCTGCTGCGGCAGACGGGGGACGTGCCCTTCCCCTCGCCGGTGTGCATCCGCTTCCTGTACTGCTGAATAAAACAAAGCCGCCCTGCCGGACAGAAACCCGGGCAGGGCGGCTTTTGTATGGGCATGTCAGGGCAGGGAAACGACCTCCACACCCTTGTCCCGCAGGAAGTCGCGGGTTTCCGGGCAGGCTGTGACCACCACGCTGACCTGCTGGGCGCGGATGGCCCGGAGCAGCTCCTCGGGGGAGTCCGCCTCCAGGACCGCGTCCACGTGGCGCAGGGCCTCCAGGCAGGCGCGGCGCTCGGGCAGGGTATCGTCCCGGCCCTGCAGGGCCACGGTCAGGTGATCGCCCAGCTCCCGGGCCCGGCGCAGCAGGTCGATGGCCCCGCTGTCCAGGCGGTCGAAGCGGCCCTGCACCATCACCCGGCGGCGGACTGCGCCGCTGCGGCTGCGCAACAGTGCGGACTCAAAGCGCACTGCCATTTCCGACTGGCTGACCTCGCTGGTCTTGTCCCGGGTCATCAGCGCCAGGGCGATATCCGCGGGCGCGGCCCTGCCCTGCACCACATCGCTCATGGCCCGGACAATGGGCATTTCCACCTGATAGCGCTGGGCCAGCTGCACGGCGGCGGGCAGGGCGTTGACGCCCTCCACCACCATGCCCACGGCCTTCACGGCCTCCATGGGGGCCATGCCCTGGCCGATGAGCTGGCCGCAGCGGTTGTTGCGGCTGTGGACGGAGGTGGCGGTGACGATCAGGTCGCCGATGCCCGCCAGGCCGTTGAAGGTCTGCTCAGCGCAGCCCATCATCAGCCCCAGGCGGGAGATTTCCGCCATGCCCCGGGTGATCAGCGCGGCCCTGGCGTTGTCGCCGTAGCCCAGGCCCGCGGAGATGCCCGCCGCCAGGGCCACAATGTTCTTCAGCGCGCCGCACAATTCCACCCCCAGCACGTCGGTGTTGGTGTATGTGCGCATGCAGCTGTTCATGAACACGTCCTGGACGGCCTCGGCCACGGCCATGTCCGTGCAGGCGGATACGATGGAGGTGGGCATGTCGAGGGCCACCTCCTCGGCGTGGGTGGGGCCGGAGAGGGCCACCAGCTTCACCGCCTGATGGCTGCCGTCCTTCTGCAATTCGTCCCGGATGACCTCGCTCATGGTCAGCAGGGTGTCCGGCTCAATGCCCTTGGCCACGTCCACGATGATCTGCCCGTCGGGAATATAGGGCCGCATGCGGGCCGCGGTGGACCGCACGTACACCGAGGGCACGGCGAAGAGCAGGATGCTCTTGTCCTGGCAGACCTCCCGGGGATCCTTGGTGAAG
>JBJEUJ010000423.1:0-4437 GCA_051883775.1 Aristaeellaceae bacterium
AGCCCGTATCCCCCATGAACACCGTGGCAGGATAATGGTTGAAGCGCAGGAAGCCGATGCACGCGCCGCACATCGCCATGCCGAAGATCGCCACCGCCTGCAAATTGGCCGCCCAGGCCGCATCCGTCGGGGCCACGGCCAGCGCGAACATCAGCGCAATACCCGCCCAGGCCAGGCTGCCCACAGCCTCCACGCTGGACAGGATGCCGTCCAGGCCGTCCTGCAGATTGGCGCTGTTGATCATGAACAGGATCGTCAGGGACAGAAGCGGGATGTAGAACAGCCCCAGGTCCCATTCCACGTTCACGAAGGGGATGATGATGCTGGACCCCACCTGCGGATGCAGGTAGCAGTAGGTGGAGAAGCTCACGCACACAAACACCTGGCCGAAGATCTTCTGCCAGGGGGTCAGGCCCAGGGAGCGCTTTTTGACCACCTTGATGTAGTCGTCGGCAAAGCCCACCGCCATGGACAGCGCCGCCACCAGAATCAGCGGCAGCATGAAGCCCCACCCCGGCGTGCCGATCTGGCACACCACGGCGGCCGCCACCGCGCCCGCAGCAATCATCAGCCCGCCCATGGTGGGCGTGCCCTGCTTGGTCTTGTGGCTCTGCGGGCCAAGCTCATAGATGGTCTGACCAAACTTCATCTTCCGCAGCACGGGAATGAACCTCGGCCCCATGGCCAGCACCACGGCGGCGGAAACAATCAGTGCAATGAGCATCCTTAGCATGGGTGAGACGGCCTCCTGTCATCAGCAATGATCCATCAATGGCCCGCGCGCATTTCCTCCAGCAGCTCCTGCACCACAACCTTCTCGTCGAAGGGGTGCTTCACGCCCTGGATGTCCTGATAGGTCTCGTGGCCCTTTCCCGCCAGGACGATGATGTCGCCCTCCCGGGCAATCTCCATGGCGTGGCGGATGGCCTCCCGGCGGTTCTCGATCACCTCATAGGGCTTGCCGGTGGGCCGGATGCCCTCCTCGATGGCCGCCAGGATCGCCATGGGATCCTCCGTGCGGGGGTTGTCCGAGGTGAGGATGCACAGATCCGACAGCCGCCCACCGATCTCGCCCATGATGGGCCGCTTGCTCCGGTCCCGGTCGCCGCCGCAGCCGAACACCGCAATCAGCCGGCCCCGGGTGAACTCCCGCACAGTTTTGAGGATGTTCTTGAGGGAGTCCGGGGAATGAGCGTAGTCCAGGATCACCCGGTAGGGCGTGCCCGTGGGCAGCATCTCGATGCGCCCGGGGACGGAGGTCATGCTCTCCAGGCCCCGCTGGATGTCCTCCGCACTGATGCCCAGAATCATGGCGCAGCTGGCGGCGGCCATGGCGTTGTAGATGTTGAACATGCCGGTCATGTGCAGGTGCACCCGCACGGGATGCATGCCCTGCAGCTTCAGCTCAAAGGCCACCCCGTCCTCGCTGATCTCAATATCCCGGGCAAACAGATCCGCGTCCACGCAGATGCCGTAGGTGATGTGGGGGATCGTCAGGCTCTCCCGCACCCGGGGGGAGGTCTCCTCGTCGGCGTTGAGGGCGGCGTTGCGCACCATGCCGGAGGTGAAGAAGCTCTTCTTGGTCAGGAAGTACTGCTCCATGGTGTGGAAGTAATCGAGGTGATCCTGGCTGAGGTTGGTGTAGCAGCCCACCTCAAAGGTCAGGCCGTCCAGGCGGTGCATGGCGATGGCATGGGCGGATACCTCCATCACCACCACCTGCACGCCCGCGTCCGCCATGGCCCGCAGATCCCGCTGCAGGTCGATGGGGTCGGGGGTGGTCAGGCTCCCGGGCAGGCGGCGGCTGCCGATCATGTTGCCCGTGGTGCCGATCAGGCCACACTTGTACCCCGCCTGCTCGCAGATGGCCTTGGTCATGTAGGAGGTGGTGGTTTTGCCCTTGGTGCCGGTGATGCCGATGAGCTTCATCCCCCGGGCCGGATGGCCGTAGAAGGCGGCAGCCAGGCGGGCCATGGCGGCGCGGCCGTTGCTGACCAGCACCTGGGGCACGTCGATGGGCAGGAAGCGCTCCACCACCAGCGCCACGCAGCCGTTCTCCACCGCCTGGGGAGCAAAGCTGTGGGCGTCAAAGCGCGCGCCGGCGATGCAGAAGAACACACCCCGGTCCACCTTGTCCCGGCTGTTGCTGGTCACCGAGGCGATCTCCGTCGCCATGTCGCCCCTTGTCTCCATCAGATAGGGTAAATCCTTGATCAATTCACACAGCTGCATAGTCTGCTCCTCTTCATCCTGGATATGTTCATATGATTTGTATCATTCATCCGTGCCGTCCTGGGAAAGCGTGACCGTCACGCAGCTTCCCGGGGCCACGTACTCCCCGGCCCCGGGGCTCTGGCGGATGCACAGCCCGCTGCCCTCCATGGACAGCTTCAGCCCCCGCAGCCTCGTCAGCCGGGCGCAGTCCACATCGCTCATGCCGATGAGATAGGGCACCTGCACCAGCGTTTCCGGCGTCAGGCCGCTGTCCGGGGCGGTATAGGCCATCACATGCCCGCCGGAGACCAGCGTGGCTCCGGCCGGGGGAAGCTGCTCCAGCACCACGTCCGCGGCGCCGTCCTCCACCAGCTCCAGGCCCACCCCTGCAAGTGTACGCCTTGCGGAGGAAATCGTCAAGCCCACAATATCAGGAACCGTCACATCCTGCGCAATTTCATCCCCTGTCGGCGCAATTTGCAGGTACTGCAGGGTGTCCTGCATGATCTGCCGGGCAAAGGGCGCCGCCGTGGTGCCGCCGTAATCCACCGGCACCCGGGCCTCCTTGACCACCACCAGCACCGAAAACTGCGGATCGTCCGCCGGGGCAAAGCCGTAGAACGAGCCGATGTGCACGTCCCGGACAATGGCTCCGTCCTTGTACACCTGGGCAGTGCCGGTCTTGCCGCCGATGCGGTAGCCGGCAATGGCGGCGTTCTTCCCGCCGCCCTCGGACACCACCCGCTCCAGCAGCTCCCGCATGGTCTGGCTGGTCTCCGGGGAAATGGGCGTGGACACCACCGTGGGATGGAAGCGCTGCAGCACCTCGCCATCCTCGTCAAGCACCTCGCTGACCAGGTAGGGCTTCATCAGCTTGCCGCCGTTGACGGCCGCGTTGGCCGCCATCACCAGCTGCAGGGGCGTCACCGCCACCGACTGCCCAAAGCCGATGCGGGCCAAATCCACATTCTTCACATACCGGCTGCCGATGAGGATGCCCGCGCTCTCCCCGGGCAGATCGACGCCGGTTTTCTTTCCCAGCCCGAAGGCCGTCAGGTAGCGGTAGAAGGTGTCTGTCCCCATGCGCAGGGCCAGCTCCACAAACACGGGATTGCAGCTGTTCTTCAGCCCCTCGGCCATGGTCTCCGCCCCGTGGGGATTGCCCCAGCAGCGGATGGTATCCCCGTCCACGGTGATTTTGGCGGAGCAGTAGAACTGGTCGTCCGGGTTGGTCACGCCGGAATCCAGCGCCGCGGCCGCCGTGACAATCTTGAAGGTGCTGCCCGGCTCGTACACGTCGGAGATGGCGGTGATGCGCATCAGCTCCGTCAGGGTCTCCGCGTCATTCCGGGGCGGATCGTTGGGGTCGTAGTCGGGCTTCATGCACATGGCCAGGATGCCACCGGTGCGCACGTCGGTCACGATGCACAGCACGCTCTCGGCCTCGTTGACCTCCAGGCATTCCCGCATGGCCTTCTCGCACACCTGCTGGATGGCCGCGTCCACCGTCAGGCGCAGGGTATCGCCCTGCCGGGCGGGTATGTACCAGCCCTCCGTGCCCGCCAGGATCCTGTTGCGGGCGTCCACCTGACGCAGGTAGCTGCCCTCCGTCCCGGCCAGCACCGCCTCGTACTGCTGCTCCAGGCCGGACTGGCCCAGGCTGTCCACATTCGTCAGCCCCAGCACCTGGCACAGGAGCTCCCCATAAGGATACCATCTTCTTGCGTCTTCGTCAAAGGTAATGGCGGACAGCCCCGCGGAAGCGTCCGTTTCCGCCTTCAGGCGGCGGATTTCGTCCACGGTTTCCCGGGTCACCTGCCGCTTGAGGATCACCGAGCCCTTGGTCTTGTCCGAGAGCTTCTTCGCCGCGCTCTCCCGGTCCAGGGGCAGCACCTCGGTCAGCGCGTCCAGGAACGCGTCCGTGTCCGTCACCAGGCGCGGGTCGGCGCACACCATGTAGGAGGTGGCGCTCAGGGCCAGCACGTTGCTGCCCCTGTCCAGGATGGCGCCACGCCGGGCGGTGACAATGCCTTCCTTCGTCCACTGGCTGACGCCCCGGCGGGTCAGCTCGTCATGCTCGAGTATCGTCAGCTGCCCGATCCGGATGGCGGCCAGGAGGAACAGCGCCCCCAGGATCACCACCAGCAGCAGCATTCTTTTGCGAACCTTCAGTTCGGGATGCATACCCGTCCTCCCGGCTTCGCAAATATTCCACATGGGAGA
>JBJEUJ010000424.1:0-4422 GCA_051883775.1 Aristaeellaceae bacterium
TCATGGTGGCCACCAACGCCTTTGGCATGGGCATCGACAAGAGCAACGTGCGCTTCGTCATCCATTACAACATGCCCCGCTCCATGGAGGCCTACTACCAGGAGGCGGGCCGTGCCGGGCGGGACGGCGAGGCGGCGGAGTGCGTGCTGCTCTTCAGCAGGCAGGACATTGTTACCGCCCGGTGGATGATCGACAACAGCGAGCCCAACCCCGACATGACCCCCGCCGAGCAGCAGGCCGTCCGGCGGCAGGACATGGCCCGGCTCAACGCCATGATCGACTACTGCGGCGAGAGCGGCTGCCTGCGCCAGTACATCCGCACCTACTTCGGGGAGAGCGCCCCGGATCGCTGCGGCGGCTGCTCCTCCTGCTGCGGCCACCGCTATGGCGAGGCGGCGGAGGTGAAGAGGCGCAGAACCCGTCGCGCGGCCATCCCCGGCGAGGGGACTGCCGACGGCATGACCCGCCTCAAGCTCCCCAAGCCCGGGGAGGGGAGCCTCTTTGAGCAGCTGCGGGCCTGCCGCATGCAGCTGGCGAAGCAGTACCGGGTGCCGCCCTACATCGTCTGCGACGACAGGACGCTCACCGACATGGCCCGGCGCAGGCCCGTTACCATGGATGGCCTGATGACCGTCCACGGCATGGGCGCGGTGAAGGCCGGGCGGTACGGCGAGGCATTCCTGCGGGTGATCCGGGATTACGACAGCACCCGCACCACCCTGACCCTGCCCCAGGGCGGACAGGGTGCGGCGGCATCTGCGACGGACGGCTTTCCGCCGGAGGCAAGAAGGATTCACATTCCTTCGATCGTGCCCCGGGGCGCGCAGGGGGTGAGGCCCTTCACCGCCGGGGAGAAAACGCAGCTGCGCCGGGAGTATCTGGCGGGCACGACCATCGCGCGGATGGCGTCAGCCCTGGGCCGCACGGAGCAGGAAATCCGCACGGCGCTCCAGCAGATGGGGCTGATTATCTGACGGAAGGGAGGCGGCGGCCATGGTTCAGGTGACGCTCATCGGCACGGCGGCCACCATGCCCCTGCCGGATCGGGCGCTGGCGGCAGCGGCCGTCGGCGCGCAGGGACGGCGGATCCTGCTGGACTGCGGCGAGGGCACGCAGACTGCCGCCCGCAGGGCCCGTGTGAGCCTGCTGAAAATCGACCTGATCGCCCTGACCCACTATCACGGGGATCACATCTTCGGCCTGCCGGGGCTGTTGCAGACCATGGGCAGCCTGGGGCGCACGGAGGCGGTGACCATCACCGGGCCGGAGGGGCTGGAAGCGGCCATGACGCCCATCCTGGCCCTGGCGGGGGAGCTGCCCTACGAGGTGCGCCTGACGACCCTGCCGCCGGAGGGCCTGGCCCTGCACGCGCTGCATCCCGCCTGGCCCCGGGAGGCCCGGCTGTTCCCGGTACCCACCCTGCACCGGGTGGTCAGCCAGGGGTACCGCTTGACCCTGGACAGACCGGGGCGTTTCCAGGCGGAGTGCGCCCGGCAGCTGGGCCTGCCACGGCCGCTGTGGGGGACGCTGCAGCACGGCCAGCCGGTAGCATGGGGCGGGCGGACGATTGATCCATCGGAGGTGCTGGGCCCGGCCCGGCGGGGCGTGACGGTGGTATACACCGGGGACACCATGCCCTGCGATCCCCTGGCCCAGGCCGCCGCAGACGCGGATCTGCTGATCTGCGAGGCCACCTACGCCCTGGAGGAGCAGGCGGAGCAGGCTGCCGCCTACGGCCACATGACCTTCGCCCAGGCGGGTGCGCTGGCCGCCCGGGCGGGTGTGCGGCGGCTGTGGCTGACCCATTATTCCGCCATGATTGCCGACCCGCAGGAGGAAGCATTCCGGGCCCGGGAGCATTATCCTGGCGCGGTGTGCGGGACGGACGGCATGGGGGAGGAGCTGTCCTTCCAGGGGTGAAGGATGGAGGCTCATGGCGATTTTTCCTTGCGATTCTGGTCGGGAAGTGGCCGAATCCGCCGTCTGTACAAGGGGCGAATTTTGCGCTATAATGGGGCCGACTCCAAAGAACAAGGAGGAAATGGTCTATGATGACGTCCAGAACGTACAAAGGAGTTCATTTCTTCACGGCGCTGCTGCAGCCCAGGAGGACCAAGGCGCCGGTGGCGATGGAAGCGAAAGCAACGAAAGTGGATGAGGATGACGAGCCCTTCGACCCCGCCAACAGCGAGGACGAATGGGATGATGACGATGATGAATAACATATGCCCTCAATGACGCGGGCCCCGCACCGGACTTATTCCGGCGCGGGGCCTTGCTGCATGGTGGGGAGGGGCCTCGTGCGCTCTTTTGCGGGGTGCAGGGGATCACTTGCGGTGCGCTCATGCGTTTCGCTGTGCTTCGTGCACCCGTCATGGATCACGCTTTCCCGGATAAAACAGCAAGGCCCCGCTCCGGCGACATTCCGGAACGGGGTCTTGTGCTGTGGACATTACTCCTTGCGGAAATATTCCCGCGCCATGAGCCCCAGCCCCAGCACCATCAGCAGCGCCGACAGCACGAAGGGCAGCAGCAGCCTGTTGAACTGCAGCGAACCGATGAACGGCCCATTGACCACCGGCCAGCCCTCGGCGGGATGCAGATAAGCCAGCAGGCCCAGCCCCAGGCAGGTCAGCATCCCCAGCAGCGCAAAGAAAAATGCGATCAGGGTGCGCTTCACACCAACACCTCCCGCAGATACAACGGCGCAAAGGCGGATATTCTTCCGTTAATTGACAATCAGGAAGCCATTTTCTGTCAGCTTTTGCCGGATCAGCGCAATCTGCTGGAAATCGCGGGTTTCCATGCCGATCTTCAGGAAGCAGCTGGCCACGGGCATGTTGGCGTCGCTGCGCTCGTACTGGACGGAGACCACGTTGGCCCCGCACTCGCTGACGATGCGGCTCACGCCCAGCAGCTGGCCGGGCTTGTCCTCCAGGGCGATTTGCAGCATGGCGTTGCGCCCGGCGGTGACAAGGCCGCGGGTGATCACCCGGGAGAGGATGTTCACATCGATGTTGCCGCCGGAAACAAGGCAGCACACGTTCCTGCCCTCAAGGGGCAGCTTGCCGAACATGGCCGCCGCCACGGACACCGCGCCCGCGCCCTCGGCCACCAGCTTCTGCTTTTCCATCAGCGCCAGGATGGCCGCAGCGATCTCGTCCTCGGAGACGGTGACCACATCGTCCACGTACCGCTTGACCATGTCAAAGGTGATGTCGCCGGGGTGCTTCACGGCGATGCCGTCGGCGAAGGTCTGCACGGAGGGCAGGGTGATGGCCTCGCCCTGCCTGATGGATTCGGCCATGCTGGGGGCGTTCTCCGCCTGCACGCCGTAGACCTTCACATCGGGGTTCAGCTCCTTGATGGCGAAGGCCACGCCGGAGATCAGTCCGCCGCCGCCCACCGGGCAGATCACCGCGTCCACATCCGCCAGCTGGTCAAGGATCTCCAGGCCGATGGTACCCTGACCGGCAATGACCTCATCATCGTTGAAGGGGTGGATGAAGGTCATGCCGGTTTCCTCCTGCAAGCGGCAGGCATGGGCGTAGGCGTCGTCATAGGCGCCCTTCACCAGGCAAACCTCCGCGCCCAGGGCCTTGGTGGCCTCCACCTTGCTGATGGGCGCGCCGTCGGGCATGCAGACGATGGCCTTGATGCCCATGCGGCTGGCGGCCAGGGCCACGCCCTGGGCATGGTTGCCCGCCGAGCATGCAATAATGCCCGCCTTGCGCTGCTCCGGGCTTAGCTGGCTGATCTTGTAGTACGCGCCGCGAAGCTTGAAGGAGCCGGTGAGCTGCAGGTTCTCGGTCTTGAGGTACATGTTGAAGCCGGAGGACAGCTTGGGGGCGTGGATCATGTCGGTCCTGCGGGCGACCTGCTTGAGCACGAACGCCGCGTGGTAGACCTTGTCAAGCGTAACCATGGAACCATCTCCTTTGGTGAATCAATGAAGGGCTGGGGGCATGAAAAGGACGCGGGCGGGCATGCCTCGCCTCCCGCGCCGGGGAATCAGGGCTTTTGCAGCCCCGTCAGGTAGTTGATGAACTGCTGGGCCGTGCGGCCGGAAATGCCGCCGTGGCGGATCTCCCAGCGGTTGGCGGCGGCGAGCAGGTCTTCGTCGCTTATGTCCAGGCCGGGCACACGGGCCGCAATGCCCCGCACGATGTCGTGGTACTGCTGGCGGTTGGGGTTGGAGTAGCAGATGCTGCAGCCGAAGCGCGCCGCCAGGGAGAGCTTTTCCTCCATGGTGTCGGAGCGATGGACGTCGCCGTTGTGCTCCATATCGCTGCGGTCCTTCCAGGTCTCCTGGATCAGGTGGCGGCGGTTGGAGGTGGCGACGATCATCACGTTGCCGGGGCGGGTTTCCACGCCGCCCTCGATGACCGCCTTGAGGAACTTGTACTCCACCTCATGCTCCTC
>JBJEUJ010000425.1:0-4403 GCA_051883775.1 Aristaeellaceae bacterium
AGCTCAATCGCGTGCCGGGTGTGGGCACTGCCCACCGAGAAGCCCCAGCGTGCCCCTCCCTCCATGCGCATTCACCCTGACCGAAGGCGCGCAACTCCATCATGTGCCGGGTGTCCCCCTTGTCAAAAAACCATGAACGATGTAAACTGTATGAATAAACCAACCTGCGCACTTCATGGCGCATCCAATAAGCGTAGGGCCGGAAAACACGGCCCGCAGAGAGGAGTACGCTATGAGGCTGTCGCATTACCTGGGACTGTTGACGGTTTGCCTGCTGCTGCCATGGAGCGCCTGGGCCATGGAACTGACCGAGGATACCGTCTATGACGCCTTGCCCATGGAGGGCGCGGCCCCCTTCGCGCCCCACCAGGAGGCTTATCTCCCGGAGCAGTCCGGCTACCATGACGATTCCCTGGACGTGCGGGTCGAAACCTTCCGCCGCCATGATACCACCGTCATGGCCGTGTACGTCCGCGTGGCGGATCCCTCCCAGCTGCGCACCGCCCTGGCCGCCAGGCCGCCCTCCCAGAAAACTGTGGTGGTCAGCACCATGGCGAAAAAGAACAACGCCGTCCTGGCCATCAACGGGGATTACTTCAGCTTCCACCAGAGCGGCGTGGTGGTGCGCGGCGGCAAAACCTGGCGCAACCGCCCCGACGGCAAACGCGATATCCTGATTGTCGACGAGAACGGCAGCTTCACCATCCTGCCCCAGTGTACCCGGGAGGACTACGAGCGCTATACCGGCACGGTGATGCACGCCTTCTGCTTCGGCCCGGGACTGGTGGTGGACGGTCAGACCCTGACCAGCCTGGAGCATGCCGATGTGGGCAACGCCCCCGCCAAGGCCACCCAGCGCATCGCCATCGGGCAGACCGGGCCGCTGGAGTACCTCATCATCGCCACGGAGGGCCCGGAAAACAAGGGCTCCAAGGGCTTCACCATCCTGCAGATGGCCGAATTGTGCCAGGAGATGGGCTGCGTCAATGCCTATAACCTGGACGGCGGCTCGTCCTCCTCCGTGGTGCTGGACGGGAAGAAAATCAATTCCCTCTCCACAGGCAAAATCCGCCCCGTGGGGGACTGTATCTACTTTGCCACCCTGATTCCCTGATGAACGCACAAGGAGGCTGAATCCCCATGGAGCAGTGGGATCTGTACACCGTCGACCGGGCCCGAACCGGCCGGGTCATGAACAAGAACGAGCCGGTTCCGGCGGGGTTGTACCATATGCAGGTGCATGTGGTGTTGTTCAACCGGGCGGGGCAGATGCTCATCCAGCAGCGCACGGAGAGCAAGCAGTGGTTCCCCGGGCTGTGGGACTACTCCGTGGGCGGGCGCGCCCAGGCGGGGGAAACCAGCGCCCAGGCCGCCGAGCGTGAGGTGCGGGAGGAGATCGGCCTGACGGTGCAGCTCCAAGGCAGGCCCCCGCTGCTCACGCGCACCTATGACGAGGTCTTTGATGATTACTACCTGGTGCGGGCGGAGGTTCCCGCCGATGCGCTGACGCTGCAGGCGGAGGAGGTTCAGGCCGTCTGCTGGGCCAGCCGGGAGGACATCTACCGCCTGCAGACCGAGGGCCGCTTCTGCCCCAACCCCAGGGGCATGATCGACCTGCTCTTCGACCTGAATGCGGAAGGGCTGGCACGATAAAGCAAAGCATGAAAGAAGACCGCTCCCGCAGACAGGGGGCGGTCTTAGTATGTCAAAAGGCATTGATCGGGTTCTGTCCACTGCAGCCGGCAGCCTTCGAACGATGTTGATCTGAAAAACAGCTTCTTCAGCGCGCGCAGAATTCATAGAAGTGGCCTTGGCCGCTTTTTTTGATGCGCGAAGGGGTGCGTCCTTTGTCATGCCTGCCATGCGCACAGCCAGGTCAAAAGGCGCAGGTTGTCCTCGTAGAGCCGGGCGTACTTGGGATTGTCGCAGAAGGCCGCCAGGCAGATCACCTCAATGCCCAGCAGCACCGTGGGGGCCGCTTTCCGCTCCGCCGGGGTCGCGCCGTAGCCGGTGAGAATGCCCTCCAGCAGCAGCGGCCATTGGGGCTGCCAGGGAACGTCCCGGTCAAGGCAGGCCTGCAGGATGCCCGTGGCCGCGTAGCACAGGTCGAACAGGCGGATGTTCCGCTCCGTCAGGTCGAAGTCGATCAGCCCGATGCGCCCGTCCGGCAGGTCGATGAGGTTGTTGGGGTTGGGGTCCCGGTGAATCAGCCCCCGGGGCAGGCCCGCCAGGCGGCGGACACGATCCTCAAAATGGGCAGGAAACCCGGCGGGTAGATGCTCCCTCGCCCGGGGCATGGCCCAGGTGAGAATGTGCTCGTCCAGGCGGCAGTCCCGCACATCGGGGGGCTCGGGCAGCGTGGCCAGGGCGCCGTGCAGCTGCCGCAGCGTCCGGCCAAGGCGCAGCCCGGCGGCATGGGCGTCCCCCGCCATCAGCCGGGGCGCGTCCAGCGGAGCGCCCTCCAGACGGCTCCACAGCACAATGCTGTATGCCCCGAAGGCCAGCATGTCGCTGCCGTCGGGCAGGGGCTGGGGCAGGGATACCGCCACTCCCGCGGTGGACAGCGCCCGGGCCAGCGACAGCATCCGCGCGCACCGGGCCGGATCCAGGTAAGCCTTGAGGACATAGTGATCCCCGGCGTAGATCACGTTGTCCGCCACGAAGCCCGTGGGCTCGCAGACCACAGGGCTCAGCGGAAGCTCCGCCAGGTTCCAGGCGGCCAGAGCTTTCTTCCAGTTCTCGTGGGTCAGCATCAGGTATTGCTCCTCGCGCAGCTGAAGGGGCCAGGGCATGAATGCCGGATGGGCCTTCAGGTAATCGGTGGGGGAGCAGCCGTATTCCCGGCAGAAGGCCTTGTAGAAGCCCGCATGGGTATCGAAGCCGTAGCGCAGGGCCGCGCCGGTGACGCTTTCCCCCTGGCTGATGGCCCACAGCGCATGGGCCAGCCGACGGCGGGTGCGGTAGCGCATCAGCGGCATGCCCACCTCCAGCTGGAACAGCCGGCAGAAGTGCCACAGCGAGTAGCCCGCCTGATCTGCCAGCTCCTGGGCCGATATGTCCGCGTCCAGGGTGGCCTCGATCAGATCCATGATGGGCTGTATGCGCCCTTCGTCCATGCCGCTCCCTCCTTTCGTGATAAGCATACCATGCGCCTCGGCGGAAAACCTTTCCGTCCTTGCGGTCATCCGCCGGATGTGCAGAAGCCGCGCAACAGCGACAAGCCCGGGGGTTCGGGGGGACAGTGTCCCCCCGGCACAGGGGGTCCGGGGGGCTAATAGCCCCCCGGAGGGCGCAACAAAAGCCTCCTGCCGAAGGGCAGGAGGCTTTTGGACGGTCTACGCGTCGCGGCGCGCCCGTTGCGCGCCGTGACCCCGCAAGCGCGGCTCGCCCTCCGCGAGCCGTGCCCTGCAGTCAAGCAGCGGCACAGCCCCACGCGCACGTAGTATGACCGAAGGCGCGCAACCCAATCGCGAGCCGGGTGTGGGCACTGCCCACTTACTTGGCGTATTCGGTGGAGCGGGTCTCGCGGATTACGTTTACGCGAATCTGACCCGGGTATTCCATTTCCTTCTCAATGCGCTTGGCAATTTCCTTGGCCAGAATCTTCGTGCCCTCGTCGGTCACGTCGTCAGGCTTGACCATGATGCGCACCTCGCGGCCCGACTGAATGGCGTAGCACTTCTCCACGCCATCGAAGGACATCGAGATCTCTTCCAGCTTCTCCAGGCGCTTGATGTAGTTCTCCAGGCTCTCGCGGCGTGCGCCGGGACGGGCCGCGGAGATCGCGTCAGCCGCCTGCACCAGCACTGCCTCCACCGTCTGGGGCTCCACATCGTTGTGATGCGCCAGAATCGCGTGGATCACGTCCGGGCTCTCGTGATACTTCCGGGCCAGCTCGCCGCCCAGGGTCACGTGAGTGCCCTCCGCCTCGTGGTCAACCGCCTTGCCAATATCGTGCAGAAGGCCCGCGCGCTTGGCCAGCTGAACGTCCGCGCCCAGCTCTGCCGCCATCAGGCCCGCCAGATGGCTGACCTCGATGGAGTGCTTCAGCACGTTCTGGCCATAGGAGGTGCGGTAGCGCAGGCGGCCCAGGAGCTTCACCAGCTCGTGATGAATGCCGTGCTGGTTCGTCTCGAACACGGCGTTCTCACCGGCCTCGCGGATTTGGTTGTCCACTTCCTTCTTGGCCTTCTCCACCATTTCCTCAATGCGGGCGGGGTGGATGCGGCCGTCCATAATCAGCTTTTCCACGGCGATGCGGGCGATCTCGCGGCGCACCGGGTCGAAGGCGGACACAATGACTGCTTCGGGCGTGTCGTCAATGATCAGGTCAACGCCGGTGGCCGTCTCCAGGGCGCGGATATTGCGGCCCTCGCGGCCGATGATGCGGCCCTTCATGTCGT
>JBJEUJ010000426.1:0-4396 GCA_051883775.1 Aristaeellaceae bacterium
CAGGGGCTAACGCCGCCCCTGCACCCGCGCAAGGGGCATCGCCCCTTGACCCTTTCTACGCTGGCGCGATCCCGTGTTAGATGTTCTTTTCCAGCAGGCGGCCCATCAGCTCGCGGCCCTCGGGCAGCCACACGCCCTTCTCGGCGGTGGATTCATCCAGCCGGGCAGGCGTACCGGGTCTGCGGGAATCATAGATGGCGAAGGGCACAGGCTTGCCGTCGTGGGTGCGGGTGGACATAAGCGTCTTGTGATCGGACAAAAGCAGGATGCGGAAATCCCCCAGGGCGGGCAGCCTCTCCAGCAGGGGGCGGATCACCAGCGTGTCCAGGCGGCGGATGGCCTCCAGCTTCTTGTCCAGCGCGCCTGCGTGGGTCATCTCGTCCGGGGCCTCCACATGGATAGCCGCGAAATCATCCCCTGCCTTGAGGGCAGCGAGGGCCGCGTCCACCTTGCCCGCGTAGTTGGTGTCCAGGTCGCCGGTGGCGCCCTCCACATGGGGGTGCTTCAGCCCGGCCAGCTCCGCAATGCCCCACACCAGCGGCACCGCGGAGATCACCGTGCCCGTCACGCCGTACTTGGCGGTGAAGCTGTCCAGCAGCATGGCGCGGCCAGCGCCCCAGGGCCAGATCATGTTGGCGGGCAGCTGTCCACGGGCAATGCGGGCCTTGTTTACGGGGTGATCCTTCAGCACCTCGTAGCTGACCTGCATCAGCCGGGTGATTTCCTCCGCCATGGCCCCGGTGGGATAGTACAGCCCCACGTCCTGCTCCAGGACGTTATGGGGCTCAGCGGTATGGAACACCGCGTCCTCCGGCACGGGGCCGCCGAACACGCCGATATGCCGGAAGGTCCGGCTGACGTGGATGGTCAGCTTCGCCGCCTGGGCCGCAGGGATGAACCGCTCGTCCCGGATCAGGTCGTTCATGAGGGTTTCGGCCTCGTCGCCCTCAATACCTCCGCCGTTATGGCTGTGGATGATGAGCTTGCCGCCCATCTCCTCCACCGCGCACAGGTTCACCCGCATGGAGACCTCCCCGGGCCTGAGCGTCACGCCCACGCCAGCGGCCTCCAGCACGCTGCGCCCGGTGTAGCTCCACCGGGGATCATAGCCGAAGATGTTCAGGATGGCGGTATCGCTGCCCGCAGGCACGCCCTCGGGCACGGTGCGGCACAGGCCCGTTTCGCTCCCCGCCAGCACGCCGAAGGCCGGCAGGTCAAGGTATTCCAGCGGGGTTTTGCCGCCCAGCTCCGGCACCGGATCGTCGCTCATGCCATCGCCAATGACCAGGATATACTTCATGGAGATCACTCCTCCTTCGCTGTTTCAAACAGGATGCCTCCATTGTACGGCATGAAACGTACTTTGTCGAGGAAAAAACAGAGAAAAGCCCGGACGGATATGTTCGGGCTTTTTCTGTTCAGGCCGTTGCATCCGCGCTTTTCCGTGCTATACTGGATGCACGAAAGCATAAACGGAGGCGTCATCGCCATGAAGGATTACAGCGAGCAGAACAAACGTGCCTGGGAGTACAACGCCTATGATTTCTGGGTGCGCACATCCGGCACGCCCGCCGAGATGGCCGCAAGAATCATGGAAACCCCCCTGCGGGCCCTGAAACGCTATGCCCGGTACTTTGACGCCTTCGAGGGCGTGCGCGTTGCCAACATCTGCGGCTCCTGCGGAAAGAAGGCGCTGCCCCTGGCGCTGCTGGGCGCGGAGGTGACGGTCTTTGACATCTCGGAGGACAACCGCCGCTACGCTCTGGAAGCGGCGGACGCTGCCCATGTCAGCCTGCACTATGAGGTAGGCGACATCCTGGACATGAACCTGGCCCGCTTTGGCGGCAGCTTCGACGTGGTGTTCATGGAGGGCGGGGTGCTGCACTATTTCCACGGCCTGGACGAATTCATGCGCATCATGCATGCCCTCCTGCGCAAGGGAGGGAAGCTGATCTGCAGCGACTTCCATCCCTTCACCAAGATCGCCGACATTCTGCAGCTGCAGCAGCCCACCATGAGCTATTTCTCCACGGAGGTTTTCGAGGGTGAGATGGCCCACGCCCGCTTCTTCGACGAGAGCATCCGCCGGCAGATGCCCCGCTGCAGCTACCGTAAATACACCGTCAGCGAGATCATCAACGCCATCATTGCCAGCGGCCTTTGCCTGCAGCGCTTCGACGAGCATCCCGCCTGGACGGATGAAAGGCTCCCGGGCGAGTTCACCGCTGTCGCCATCAGGCAGGCATGAAAAATCCTCCGTATGATCGCTGTCATACGGAGGATGCTTTTGTCCGCGCAGCCCGCGTTACACTTCCGCCGCCTCCTGGGCCACCGCGTCGATGATGGCCTCCGAGGCGTTGGCGTAGAAGGCCGCAGGGCCCAGCTGCTCGCTCAGGCCCACCTTGTCAAAGAAGGAGCGCACGTTCTGCTGCACGCCGCACACGCTCACCGCCAGGCCCCGCTGGCTCAGCCGCTGGCAGACCTCCATCAGCGTCTGCACGCCGGAGATGTCCGCCGCCGCCACACCGCGCATGGACAGGATCAGCCGGCTGCAGCCGGTGTAGTCCGCGTCCTCCAGGCGGTGCTTCAATTCGCCGCAGTTGGCGAAGAACAGGCTGCCGTTGATGTAGGCGATGTGAAGGCCGCTGGCCTGCTCGTCGGAGACCTGCGCGCCCATGCGGGTCAGGCGGACCAGCCGCTCATGCTCCACCGGGGCAATCTCCACCCGCAGCCGCGCCGCGTTCCACACGAACATCACAAGCGCCGTCACAATGCCGATGACAATCGCCACCGTCAGGTCGAACACCACGGTGGAGACCATGGTGATGCTGAACTGCATCACCCCCGTCCAGATCTTCCGGCCGAAGATGGTGCGGATGCCGTGCCACTCGTTCATGCGCCAGGCCGTGACCATCAGCACCCCCGCCAGGGCGGACAGGGGCAGCCGGGCCATGACCCCGCCCAGCAGCAGCATGGACAGGAGCAGGAACAGGGAGTGGAACAGGCCCGTCAGGCGGGTCTGCTCGCCGCTCTTGATGGCCACGCTGGTGCGGGCGATGGCCGCCGTGGCCGGCACGCCGCCGAAGAAGGGCAGCAGGATGTTGCCCACGCCCTGGGCGATCAGCTCCCGGTTGGCGTCGAAGGGCTCGTCCTTCATGCGGGAGGCCGACGCGCCGCACAGCAGGGACTCGATCATCGCCAGCAGCGCGATGGACACCACCGGCCCGGACAGGCTCATCACCATGTCCGGCGTCACCTGGGACAGGTCGAGGGAATCCGCCAGCATCAGGCTGCGGGGAATCTCGCCCACGCGCTTGAGGCTGGTGAAGCCGCACACCTCCGCCACCACCGTGGCCAGGATGATCGCCAGCAGGGAGCCGGGCACCTTCTCATTGAGCTTGCGGGGCCAGAGCAGCATGAAGGCCACCACCAACGCGCCAATGAGCACCGCCTGCCAGTCCGGGTGGAAGCCCAGGCGGGTGTAGCTCCACAGCTTCTCCAGGGCGCTGGAGCCCGCCGACGTGGTGCCGAAGAAGTTGTCCACCTGTCCCAGGGCGATGATGATGGCAATGCCGCTGGTGAAGCCCATCACCACGCTGGTGGGGATGAAGGTGACCAGCTTGCCCATGCGCAGCACGCCCGCCAGCAGGATGATGACCCCCGCCGCCAGGCTCGCCACAAACACGCCCTGCAGCCCGTACTGGGCCACAATGCCGATGAGGATGGCGCTCATGGCGCCGGTGGGGCCGCTGATCTGGAAGGACGCGCCGCTGAGCAGCCCGATGATCGCCCCGCCGATGATGGCCGTCACCAGGCCCGCCGCCGGGGTCGCGCCGGAGGATACGCCGAAGGCCAGCGCCAGGGGCAGCGCCACCGCCGCCACCGTCACGCCGGAGAGAAGATCCTTGATGAGCTTCTGGACATTGTAGCCCTTGAACTCCCGCTTCAGATCCGCCACATACTGTTTGACCATGTTTCCCTGTACTCCCATCCCATGTTGATCGTTTTGCCAAAAAACGCCGTTTGTTATCATACCATAGTTCGCCCTGCGGGACAAGGAGGAAATCTGGTCAACAGGCGGTCTTTTCGGGCATTTTCCGCCAGCCGGGGCGATGGGCGGGCATGGCAAAAGCCCCGCCCGGCACGCGGACCGGACGGGGCTTTCATGAATGAGATTGCTCGCGCAGGCGAGGGATGAGCCCTTACGCCTTGGCGATCTCCACCAGCTTGGCGAAGGCAGCGGGATCGTTCACCGCCAGGTCAGCCAGCATCTTGCGGTTGACGGTGACGTTGTGCTTCTTCAGGCCGTTGATAAAGGTGGAATAGCTCATGCCGTTGAGGCGGGCAGCGGCGTTGATACGGGTGATCCACAGGGAGCGGAAATCACGCTTGCGCA
>JBJEUJ010000427.1:0-4386 GCA_051883775.1 Aristaeellaceae bacterium
GCACCGTGACCCCCGCAAGCGCGGCGCGCCCTCCGCGCGCCGTGCCACGCGCAACTGCACGACACCCCCACGCGCATGTAGCATGACCGGAGGCACACAACTCAATCGCGAGCCGGGTGTGGGCACTGCCCACCCCTCTGGCGGGGTCGAGGGGCGGAGCCCCTCGCGTCCCCCTTGCATCATCACCCTGTAACATGATATAATATTCTGCGCCTTTATGCAAAGGCGGTGGCAGATGAGAGAACGCCGGGCAACCGGTATGACGAATATGCGCGCCCGAAGGACGGGCAAGGAGAAATGAATGATATGATGGAATGGATCAAGAAGCTGCTGGGCGGCGGAAACGACGCGCAGCTGAAGAAGCTGGAGAAGACGGTGGACGCCATTGAGGCGCTGGAGGACAGCTACACGAAGCTGACCGACGAGCAGCTGCGCCACAAGACGGAGGAGTTCCGCGAGCGTCTGAAGAAGGGCGAGACGGAGGACGACATTCTGCCCGAGGCTTTTGCTGCGGTGCGCGAGGCTGCCAGCCGCTCCGTGGGCATGCGGCACTACCGGGTGCAGCTCATCGGTGGTCTGGTGATGCATCAGGGCCGCATCGCTGAGATGAAGACCGGCGAGGGCAAGACCCTGGTGGCCACCCTGCCCGCCTACCTGAACGCGCTGTCCGGCAAGGGCGTGCATGTGGTGACCGTCAACGATTACCTGGCCCGCCGCGACAGCGAGTGGATGGGCAAGGTGTACCGCTTCCTGGGGCTGACGGTGGGCCTGATCGTCCACGACATGGAGCCGGACGAGCGCCGCAAGGCCTACGCCTGCGACATCACCTACGGCACCAACAACGAGCTGGGCTTCGATTACCTGCGCGACAACATGGTCATCCGCCAGCAGAACCTGGTGCAGCGGGGCCATCACTTCGCCATCGTGGACGAGGTGGACTCCATCCTCATCGACGAGGCCCGCACCCCCCTGATCATCTCCGGCCAGGGCGACAAGAGCACCATCCTCTACGAGAAGGCCGACGCGGTGGTGCGCTCCATGAAGCGGGACGTCCACTACGAGGTGGATGAAAAGAAGAAGACCTGTGCCCTGACCGACGAGGGCGCCCAGAAGGTGGAGACTGCCTTCGGCATTGAGAACCTGAACGACCCGGAGAACGCCGAGCTGAACCACCACATCAACTGCGCCCTGCGGGCCCATGCGCTCATGCGCCGGGACATCGACTATGTGGTGCAGAACGGCCAGGTGGTCATCGTGGACGAGTTCACCGGCCGCCTGATGATCGGCCGCCGCTACTCCGAGGGCCTGCACCAGGCCATCGAGGCCAAGGAGCATGTGAAGGTGGAGCGGGAGAGCAAGACCCTGGCCACCATCACCTTCCAGAACTACTTCCGCATGTACGAGAAGCTGGCGGGCATGACCGGCACCGCCAAGACCGAGGAGGAGGAGTTCCAGGGCATCTACGCCCTGGACGTGGTGGAGATCCCCACCAACAAGCCCAACATCCGCAAGGACCTGGACGACATGGTCTACAAGAACAAGGCCGCCAAGTTCGCCGCGGTGCTCTCCTCCATCGAGGAGCATCACGCCAAGGGCCAGCCCGTGCTGGTCGGTACCGTCACGGTGGAAACCAGCGAGATGCTCTCCGACCTTTTGCGCCGCAAGGGCATCCCCCATGAGGTGCTCAACGCCAAGAACCACGCCAAGGAGGCGGAGATCGTCGCTCAGGCGGGCCACTGGGGCGCGGTGACCATCGCCACCAACATGGCCGGCCGCGGCACGGACATTCTCCTGGGCGGCAACCCGGACTTCCTGGCCCGCCGCGCCATGCGTCAGAACGGCTACGACGAGGAAATGATCGAGGCTGCCACCGGCCACAGCGAGGATGTGACCGAGGAGGTGCAGGAGGCCCGGGACACCTACCAGGCCCTGTACAAGTCCTTCAAGCAGGATACCGACCAGGAGCACGACCGGGTGCTCAAGACCGGCGGCTTGCACATCATCGGCACCGAGCGGCACGAGTCCCGCCGCATTGACAACCAGCTGCGCGGCCGCGCGGCCCGTCAGGGTGACCCGGGCAGCACGCAGTTCTTCATCTCCCTGGAGGACGACCTTCTGCGGCTGTTCGGCTCCGAGCGCATCTCCGTCATGGTGGAGCGGCTGGGCCTGAAGGACGACGAGGCCCTGCAGGCGGGTCTTTTGACCAAGCAGATCGAATCCGCCCAGAAGCGCATCGAGGGCCGGAATTTCGAGATCCGCAAGAACGTGCTGGAGTACGATAACGTGATGAACCGCCAGCGCGAGGTGATCTACGGCCAGCGCCGCCGGGTGCTCATGGGCGAGAATGTCCGGGAGAACATCATCGGCATGGCGGGCAAGCTGATCGACGCGGCCATCAGCCGCCACTGCGCGGGCGAGGACGGCGAGGACTGCGACCTGGAGCAGCTGACCAAATACCTGGAGACGCTGTGCGTGCATCCGGGCTGCGTGGAAAAGAACAAGCATCTGCTGCTGGACGAGGGCGACAAGGCGGCCTTCGTGCAGGCGCTCAAGGACGACGCCCGGGCCTTCTACGAGGAGCGGGAGACGCTGCTTGGCGAGATCGGCGTGGACATGCGGGAGTTCGAGCGGGTGATGCTGCTCAGCGCGGTGGATCAGCGGTGGATGGATCACATCGACGCCATGGATCAGCTGCGGGACGGCATCGGCTACCGGGCCTACAGCGGCAAGAACCCCGTCACGGAGTATCAGATTGAGGCGGGCTACATGTTCGAGGAGCTGAACCACCTGATCCGGGAGGACACGGTGCGCCGGGTGTATCAGGCGAAGGTGCAGCGCACGCCGGAGCGCGTGCAGGCTGCCCAGCCCACCGAGGCCCGCGCCGCGGGCGACGGCCCCCGTCAGCCCCGCCGGGTGAAGCCCTCCGCCAAGGTGGGCCGCAACGATCCCTGCCCCTGCGGCTCCGGCAAGAAGTACAAGAACTGCTGCGGCCGCAATGAAGCCTGAAGGAACCTTCCGCCCACCTCGGGCTTCACGTAACGGCTGCGGACATCCCTCCCTTTTTCCCCACACGACAAGAAACAGAGGTATCGGAGCATGATTGAGTTTGATCAGTACAAGAAGGATCTTGAGGGCGTCCGCAAGTCCGTTGTGCAGTCCGGCGAGGCGCTGCACATCGACCACATGCGCGAGCAGATTGACGAGCTGAACGAGGAGATGAACCAGCCCGAGTTCTGGAACGATCTGGAGCATTCCTCCCACGTGAACCAGAAGCTGGGCCGTCTGAAGGGCAAGCTGGCGCACTACGAGAAGCTGCTGGCCACCGCCGACGACATTGAGGTGATGATGGACCTGGCCCAGGAGGAGGGCGACGAGGACATGGCCGCCGAGGTGGGCACGGAGCTGGCGGCGCTCAAGGAGCAGACCGACGCGCTCGAATTGGAAACGCTCATGCGCGGCGATTATGACGACAACGACGCGATTCTGTCCCTGCACGCGGGCGCGGGCGGAACCGAGGCCCAGGACTGGACGCAGATGCTTTACCGCATGTACACCCGCTACTGCGAGCGGATGGGCTTCACGGTGAAGGTGCTGGACATGCTGGACGGCGATGAGGCGGGGCTGAAGTCCGTGACCTTCGAGGTCAGCGGCGACCACGTCTATGGCTATCTGCGCGGCGAGAAGGGCGTGCACCGGCTGGTGCGCATCAGCCCCTTTGACGCCAATGCCCGCCGCCACACCTCCTTTGCGTCCCTGGACGTGGCGCCCATCCTGGAGGATGAGGGCGACGACATTGTCATCGACATGAAGGACGTGCGCGTGGACACCTACCATTCCTCCGGCGCGGGCGGCCAGAACGTGAACAAGACCTCCTCCGCCGTGCGTATGACGCACTTCCCCTCGGGCATTGTGGTGGCCTGCCAGACCGAGCGCGACCAGGTGCAGAACCGCGCCACCTGCTTGAAGATGCTGAAGGCAAAGCTCCTGGAGCTGCGCGAGCGCGAGAAGGAACAGCAGATGGCGGACATCAAGGGTGAGATGAAGAAGATCGAGTGGGGCAGCCAGATCCGCTCCTACGTCTTCCAGCCCTACACCATGGTGAAGGATCACCGCACCAGCTACGAGGTTGGCAACATTGACGACGTGATGAACGGCAACCTGGAGGGCTTCGTCACGGCGTATTTGAAGATGCAGTAAGGGGGACGCTGGGGCTTCTCGCCCCAGACCCTCGCCAGAGGGCCGCATGGCCCTCTGGACTCCCATTCGGGGGGGCAGGCTGGGTTGGAGGCACGGCGCGCGGAGGGCGCGCCGCGCTTGCGGGGGTCACGGCGCACAACGGGTGCGCCGCGACGCGGAGCATGGAGGCTCCCCCTATCCGTCACGGCA
>JBJEUJ010000428.1:0-4379 GCA_051883775.1 Aristaeellaceae bacterium
AGCAGAAGCAGGGAGCCGTCCCCGGTGCGCCACAGGAAGGGGCCGTCGGTCACGCAGCCGTCCACGCCGCTGGAGTGGTGCATCACCTTGCACCAGGGGGCGTCGGAGGCATGGAACAGCACCCGCGGCTCGCCGGCAGCGGCGGTCAGGTCGTCGGTGAGGGGCATGGCGCAGACCTCGCCGTCCCCCGCCTGCACCCACTCATGGCAGAACACCATGTAGGGCTTCCCCGCTTTGGACACGTAGAAGGTGCCGTCCAGGCACTCCCAGTCCGGGGGCGTAACCCGGCCGTCGGAATGGGGCCGGAAGGGGCCCATGGGCGTATCGGCCACCAGAATGGCCGTGCCGCGGCAGACCTGCTCGTTCTTGAAGCTGGCGAACATGTAGAACCTGCCCTGCCACACATGCACCTCGGGGGCCCAGTAGTTGCGGTCGGCCCAGAAGCTGCCGTCGTTCTCAAAGCAGACATGGGGGCCTTCCCAGTTCTCCAGGTCATGGCTGACATACACGTCGAAGCCGCTGGCGGGCCCCCAGCAGGTGGCCCCCCGGGTGCCGTAGAGATAGTACGCGCCCTCGTGCACCAGCACAAAGGGATCGCGGATGTTGATGTCTGAGCACTTCATGATTGCCATCCTCCTTATTCCGCCCGGATGACCAGCACCCAGTCGTTATCAGGCGTAAAGCGCGCCACAGGCTTGACGGTCACGCTGTCCTTCCCGGTCACATCCGCCAGGAAGCTCTCCCGGCCGCTGACGGGGTTGAACCAGCTGGCGGTCAGCTTCCTCCCCGCGTAGGGCGCGAGGGACAGGGTGAAGGCCTCCCCCAGGTAGTCGTAGGCGAAGAGGAAGTCCGCCCCCGCAAAGACGCTGATGCGGTGGTACCTCTCCCCCTGGGGAGACATGAGCAGCTCCGTAGCCTCCCGCCCGGACTGGTAATCCACGGACTCCATCAGCCCGCGCAGGATGCCCATCTGCTCCGAGCCCACATGATGCAGCGCGTCCTGCCAGGTGTAGCGCACGCCGAAGGAGCCGGGAATGGTGGGCGTATGGAAGAACTGCTGGATGCTGTTGTCGCCGTAGGTATGGCCCATGGCCCCCTGGAACACCGACCAGTAGGCGTAGCGGCGCACGTCCCACTCCCGCCAGTAGGGCTGGGACAGGTCGTGCAGGCCCTGCAGAATCAGCTCGTAGGAGGGCTCGCCGTCCACGGTGGGCTTGAGGGGCTCCCGGGCCTGGTCGCGGTCCACGTAGCGCCAGTTGTCCTCGCCAAAGTAGGTCTCCGCATCCAGGCGGTTGTCGTCCCAGGCGCCAAGGTTCACCTGATCGTAGCGGCGGTGGCCGGACTGGAACATGTTGAAGTCCAGCCAGGGCTCCTCATGGAACCACAGGGAGGACGAGGTGCGCCCGAAGGGATGATACCCCACCAGCCTGTCCGGGTTCAGCTGCTTGAACAGCCGCCCCTCCCGGCAATACAGGTCATGGTGCTGGTCGCCGCGGATATCCCCGCCCAGCAGCCAGATGACGTTGGGTCTGTGCCCATACCGCCCAGCCAGGAAGGTGATGTACGCGTCCACATTGTCCTCATTGAGGTAGCCGCCCTTCACCACGCTGCCCCAGGCGGGCAGCAGGGCCATGTACAGCCCCAGCTCCTCGGCCATGTCCATGACCCTGTCCACAAAGGCCCAGTAGGCCGGGTCGGTGGGATCCTTCTCCACCTCGGCCTGGTTGGTGGCGGGCATGTCCGGCAGGCGGTGGATCAGCACCGTCTGAATCACGGTAAAGCCCTTGTCCCGACGGTTGGTCAGGTACAGGCGGGCCTGCGCCTCATCGCAGACGGGGCACAGCAGCCAGGCCGTATCCCCCAGATAGAAGAAGGGCTTGTCCCCATTGCGCAGATACCGCCCGTTGTCCGAAACCCGCAAAGCTCCCTGCTCCCAGGGCTTCATGTACTTCATGCCTCCATAACCTCCCTCAGTCCCCAGTCCTCAAGCACCGCGGACACCTTCTCCACCTGTCCCGATTTCAGCGACCTGCCCATGGCCTCCATCACCGCGATGGTGCGGATGCCCTCCTTCAGGTCGGGCTTTGGCGTCACGCCGTCCCGGATACACCGGGCGAAATACTCCAGATAGTTCTGATATTCGCCCGCGTGGTGGGTGTCTCCTTCAAAGCGGTAATAGTAGGGGCGGCGTTCGTCGTAGTTTTCATGGACGGTGGTGTTGTAGATGCCCGGCTCGGAAAAATGATGGTAGTAGTCGAAGGGGCATTCCGCCTTGGACGCGCCGCTGGTGCCCCGAAGGGTGCAGGAGATGAAATGCTCCGCCGTCTTGTTGAAGCCCGGCACGGCGTAGTTGCCGTTGACGCTGGCGCAGATGCCGCTCCTGTCCCTGAGGATGAACTTGAGGGCGTCGGGGGCCATGATGCCCCGGGAGGAGCTGTTGCTGGAGCACACGCCCACACCGTACACGTCCTCCACCTCCGGCAGGTACCACAGGGCCAGATCCACCGCGTGGATGAGGAAATTGTACATCCAGGAGAAGCCCTCCCGGTGGCTCCACGCCCGCTCCAGGAACCAGCGGGAGTCGCTGATGTAATGGGTCTCCACCGTCACCAGCTCGCCGTGGCGGCCCTTCTCATAATCCCTGCGCTGATGCATCGCCGCCTCAAAGTAGCGGGAGCTCTGCCCGATGAACACCTGTTTGCCGCTTCTCTGCTGCGCCGCAAGCAGCTCCCCGGCCATGGTCAGATCCACCATCAGCGGCTTGGTGCACACCACGTGCTTGCCCGCCTCCAGCGCCATGATGATGTGCCGCGCATGCAGCTGATCCGGCGTGTAGATGCCGATCACGTCGATGCTCTCGTCCCGCAGCATCTTCTCATAATCCGTGCAGTAGCCGCTGAGGTGGAATTCCTCCACCCGCTCCCGGCACAGCTGCTCGTTCAGGTCGCAGATGGCCCCCAGCTCCCACAGACTGCTGCTCTGCACGGCGGAAATCACGCTGCGGCCCTCGCCCAGGCCCAGCACGCCGATGCGCAGCCTCTTGCCCGTATCGCTCATGATTGATCGCTCCTCTCACATTGGTACGGTATACGCTTGCCCTGCCTGCAGGCTGCACAGACGCTCCTGCCCGGCATAGCGCAATGTCACATTCCTGTCTCGGGTGCTGAGCAGCGTGGCTTCCGCCAGCCTGCCGTCCCGCCACCTGGCGCTGACCTGCACCGGGCCGTCCGCCACCAGGCCCGTGAAGCTGCCCTCCGTCCAGGCCCCCGGCAGCGCGGGCAGCAGGTCGATGCGTCCGTCCCGGCTCTGCATCAGCATCTCCGCCACCGCGGCTGCCACGCCCGTGTTGCCGTCCAGCTCCCACACCGGCGCGAAGGAGGACGCCCCCCGGGTGGAGGGGTGCATCACCAGCAGGTTGGGCATGGTCAGGCAGCGGCGAAGCTCCGTCAGGTGGAACAGCGCCTGCTCCCCGTCCCCCAGCCGCGCGCTGTACAGCGTCAGCATGTTCCGCGCCCAGCCGGTGTCCTCCCACTGCTCGTAGGGGGTCAACCGCCGCCGGATGCTCTCCCGGGCCGCTTCCGCCAGCTCGGGCGTTTCCTCCGGGGTGATCTGGTGCAGCGGGTACAGCCCAACCAGGTGGCTCATGTGCCGGTGCTGCGGATCCTTCGGCGGCAGGTCGTGGGCCCATTCCGCCAGGGTGCCGTCGGGCAGCGCACGGGGCCGGGGCAGCTTCGCCAATGCTTCCCGGACGCTGCGCTGGTGCCCGTCCTCCGGCTGATGCAGAGCTTCGTGAGCCGCCAGGTCGTCCTCCAGCACCGCGCGGATCATGCTCATCTCAAACGTACCCCCGCCCGAGGCATACGCCTTGCCCTGTGCGGTCATGAAGGCGTTCTCCGGGGAAATGGACGGCCCGCAGCTGAGCCGCCCCTCCCCGTCCTCGAACAGGTACGCCAGGAAGAACTCCGCCGCCTCCTTGAGCACCGGCAGCGCCTTGTCCCGCAGGAAGGCATCGTCCCCCGTGCGGCGGTAGTGGGTCATGTAATCCAGCGCCAGCCAGGCCCCGCAGCCCGGGCAGGGAGCCAGGCTCCTGTTCCAGTAGGGCTGCGCGTAGCCCCAGGCGTTGGAGACCAGCTCCGCCGCCCAGCCGGGCAATCCGTAATGCCGCCGGGCGTTTCGCCGCCCGTGGGGAATCAGCCGCTGCTCCATCCAGGCAAACAGCGGCCGATGGCTGTCGCTCAGCCCCGTCATCTCGCACAGCCAGTAGTTCATCTGCGTGTTGATGTCCAGGTGCATGTCGCAGGTCCAGCCGATGCGGCAGGCCACGTTGTCGTTCCACACCCCCTGCAGGGACATGGGCAGCGGCGCGTCCTCCCGGGCCC
>JBJEUJ010000429.1:0-23153 GCA_051883775.1 Aristaeellaceae bacterium
TCCAGGGCGCGGATATTGCGGCCCTCGCGGCCGATGATGCGGCCCTTCATGTCGTCGTTGGGCAGCGCGATGACGCTGACGGTGGATTCGGCCACATGGTCGGCGGCGCACTTCTGAATGGCCAGGGCGATGATGTTGCGGGCCTTCTTCTCGCCCTCTTCCTTGGCGCGGGCTTCAATGTCGCGCACCATGGCGGCGGCGTCGTGGAAGGCGTCCTTCTGCACCCGCTCGACAATGATCTGCTTGGCCTCGTCCTGGGTCATGCCGGCAATGCGCTCCAGCTCCTGCACCTGACGGCCGTGCATGGCCTCGGTCTCCTCCTGGAGCTTCTGGATTTCCGCCTGCTTCTTGTTCAGGCTGTCCTCCCGGGCCTCCATGTTGTCGGCCTTCTTGTCCAGGGTTTCCTCGCGCTGGAGCAGGCGGCGCTCGGTGCGCTGCACCTCGTTGCGGCGCTCGCGCAGCTCACGCTCGTTCTCGGCCTTTTCACGGTCGTTCTCCGCCTTGGCCTTGAGAATCTCTTCCTTGGCTTCCAGGACCTTTTCCTTCTTGTACTCGTCCGCTTTGCGCACGGCGTCGTCATACAGGTGCCGGGCATATTCCTCGGTGCGGCCGATCTTCTTCTCGGCGATGTTCCTGCGATAGGCGTAACCGCCGGCGCAGCCCGCGCCGCCGCCCAGCAGCAGCGCCAGCAAGGCCCAGATGATGGTAGGCATGGCTTCCCCTCCCTTTCTGTTGAAATTCTTGTCTCAAGCATTCATGACCCGGCAAAAAGCCGTGCGGAAAACATGGCTCCGCACGGCTGTACGCTGCTTTTCGGATGGATCCCTATCGAGGTCTTTCGCCGGAGGAAGGGCATCCTCCGGGCCGCACAAAAACCACACTGGCGGCAGGGCGCACCGCGCCCCATGCCGGACGCGCAGACTTGTCCGCACGCCTGTCATTTTTATGGGCAGACCGCCGGTGTCCATAGGCGGGGCGGTCTGCGAAAATTGACGCTGGCAGAAGCATAAGCCGCACCAGCGGTGCTACAGCAAACAGGGATGTTTATCTGAAAACAGCGCGGAAGGACGCTCGCGCAGCCCTCCGACAGCCGATCATTACATATTGTAATGGTATTGCCGCCGTCTGTCAAGGCGGAATGGGCGAAAAGCGGGAAAGAATTTGGTGGAAAGCACGCAATACCGGGCCAAAGGAGACAGGTTGGGACGGGCTGTCAGGCAGCCAGGAGGTAGCCGCCCACCAGCAGCACGGACATCGCCAGGAAGGTCAGGCCGACCCACAGCAGCGCACGGAAGGCAGGGGAGGGCTTCCGGGCCTGACGGGCGGCCTCCCTTTCGGTGCGGTAGGCGTAGTAGTCCTTGGGCGCGCGGGCGTCGTCCCTGTGGCGGGAGAACAGCCGCGCCATGGCATGCCCCAGATAGCCGGTCATGTCGAAGCCCCTGGCGCGGGCAATGCGCAGGAGCAGGTATGCGCTGATGTACAGCGCACCGGCAATGAAGCAGCCGTCGCTGAGCAGGCGAAGGCAGGCGGTCAGACTGCCGTCAAAGGAGCCGACCCGGAGCAGGCATACGCCCGCAGCGATGGCCGCCGCGCCCGCCGTGGCCCAAAGCCAGGGCCGATGGGATGTGTCCGGATGCATGGAATCGTCCGCCTTTCCTGCGCCGGGGCTGGGCTTCCCCGGAACGCTGCGCTTCCGCGGGGCTCGTGGCCGCCTGGAAGATGTCCTTAACGATACCATGGTTTGCCGGGGTTGTCAAAGGGCAGGGGCAGGGGGACGTAAATATTTTTGCACAGGGTATTGCAACCGCGGGCGCAAAGGGCTAAACTGGTGATACCATCAACACACAAGGAGGAAACAGAACCATGCGTTTTGTGGATGGAAAAGCCAAGGATCTCAAGGTTGCCTATGTGGGCGGCGGCTCCCGCGGCTGGGCGTGGGGCTTCATGACCGATCTGGCCATGGACGATGGCATGGAGGGCACGGTCTGCCTGTATGATATTGACCGGGACGCGGCGGAGAAGAACCGCGTCATCGGCGAGATGACTGCGCAGCATCCGGAAGCGGCGTCCCACTGGAGCTACACCGTGGCCGATACCCTGCCTGAAGCCCTCAAGGGCGCGGACTTCGTGGTGATCTCCATTCTGCCGGCCACCTTCAAGGAAATGGCCAGCGACGTTCACGCGCCGGAGCGGCTGGGCGTGTACCAGTCCGTGGGCGACACGGTGGGCCCGGGCGGCTTCATGCGCGCCATGCGCACCATCCCCATGTTCCGGGAGATTGCTGAGGCCATCCGCGACCACGCGCCGGAGGCCTGGGTCATCAACTACACCAACCCCATGACCCTGTGCATGTCCACCCTGTACGAGGTCTTCCCGCAGATCAAGGCCTTCGGCTGCTGCCATGAGGTGTTCGGCACCCAGAAGCTGCTGGCCGCCATGCTGGAGGATATGTGCGGCATCAAGGATGTGCCGCGGCAGGAAATCAGGGTGAACGTCCAGGGCGTGAACCACTTCACCTGGCTGTCCTCCGCCTCCTACAGGGAGATGGATCTGTTCCCCCTGTACCGCCAGTTCTGCGAGAAATACCGGGAGACGGGCTTTGTCAAGGGCAAGGACGACAACTGGATGAACAATTTCTTCGACTGCTCCCACAAGGTGAAGTTCGACCTGTTCCTGCGCTACGGCAACATCGCAGCCGCGGGCGACCGTCACCTGGCGGAGTTCATGCCCCCCTGGTACCTGAAGGATCCGGAAACCGCCCGCTCCTGGGGCTTCACCCTGACGCCTGTTTCCTGGCGCGTGGAGGATCTGGAAAACCGTCTGGCCCGCCGTGCCCGCCTGCTCTCCGGCGAGGAGAAGATCGAGTTCAAGGCCACCGGCGAGGAAGGCCACCTGATGATGAAGGCGCTGCTGGGCCTGGGCGACATGGTGACCAACGTGAACATTCCCAACCGGGGCCAGATTCCCAACCTGCCCCTGGGCGCGGTGGTGGAGACCAACGCCCTGTTCCGCCGGGATCAGATTGCCCCTGTGTATGCCGGCCCCATGGCGGACGGCATCCTGGGCCTGACCATGCGCCATGTGAACAACCAGCGGGCGACGCTGAAGGCTGCCCTGACCTGCGACCGGACGCTGGGCCTGACCACGTTCATGAACGATCCGCAGATGAACCGGGTGGACATCCGCGACGGCGAGAAGCTGTTCAACGAGATGATCGACGCGCAGATCGACTACCTGCCGGAGGGCTGGAAGACCCGCTGATGCGCGCAACAAAAAAGTGGCCTTCGGGCCACTTTTTTTTTTGCGGAGATGGCACGCCCTCTGCGCGCGGAGCCTGTTCCCGGGGACAGCCGGACAAGCGGGTGCGGTCAGGGCCCTTCCGCCGGTGGCGGGAAGGAGCCGCCCTGCTGTCAAAGCTAATGAATATGAAAGAAGCCGGAGGGGCGGTAATCCCTCCGGCCACTTTTTTGTGCCCGGATGCCGGGTGACTCAGCGCCTGGTTTCGGCAATCCGGTCGAACAGCTCCGCGCAGGCCAGGGTGTCCCTCCAGGGCACGGTGGGGCTCTCCAGCCTCCCGGCGCGGATGGCCTGCATGGCGTCCTGAATCTCATAGGTGAAGCCGTTACGGGTCTGCGTATCCACAAAATGCTCCGCCAGCTCGCCCTGAGCGTCGTAGAGGAAGGCCTCCGAAGCGTAGTGGGGCTTGGGCAGGATGATCTTCCCGGCCCGGCCGTAGATCACCATGCGCTCCTCCATCCTGGTGACGAAGCTGGCGGACAGATCGGCCAGGGTGTGATCAAATTCAATGGCGATGTGGTTGCTCAGATCCACGCCGGTTTCGCCCCAGGTGGCGGACACCGACATGCTCCGGATGTCCTGACCCAGGAGGAAGGTCGTCAGCTCATAGGCGTAGACCGTGATGTCCCTGGCCGCGCCGCCGCCCAGCCGGGGATTGAAGTAGCGGTTGTCCGCCCCCTCCGGCGCGGCGAAGCCGATGGAAAACTGGCTGATTTCCGTTAGGCCGATGGCGCCGCTCTCCACCCACTGCCGCACCCGCCGCACCGCCGGAAGGTACCGGCTCCACATGGCCTCCATCACAAAGACCTTTTCCCTGGCCGCCGCCGTATAGACCGCCCGGGCCTCCCGGCTGTCCTGAAACATGGCCTTCTCGCACAGGACGGGAACGCCCTGGCGGATGCACAGCATGGCCAGGCGGAAATGGTCGTTGGGCGTCACGGCGATGTAGGCGCAGTCGGGCTTCTCCTGCGTAAGCAGCGCCTCATAGCTGTCGTAATGGCGGGGGATGCCGTTTCGCTCCGCAAAGGCACGGGCCCGCTCCATGCTCTTGCTGGCCACTGCGCAGACGCAGCAGTCCTCTGTCAGCGATACCGCGTTGCAGAACTTGCCGGCAATGCTGCCGGCCCCCAGAATGGCAAACCTGAATGCAGCCATGGTGTATCCCTCCCGATTGGTTCCTTTGGACGCCTGTTACTCACAATGATAAGGCATAACGCCCGTTCTGTAAAGAAGAGGAGCCATGGGGAGACGGACGCTCCGCATGGCTCCTGCGCAGGGAAACCGGGCTTGGGCTTTACTGCAGAATGTCCTTGTTCAGGTAATCGTCATACACCTTGGCGTAGATGTCGATGGCCTGCTGAATGCCCATGCTGTCGATGGTCTTGAACATGTCGTCAATGGCGCTCTCGGGCTTGTTGCCGATGATGACGGACAGGAAGGTCTCGGCGATGGCGGTGTTCACGTCATTGATGATGCGGGTGTAGGTATCGGCGTCCTCGCCCACCAGCTGAATGTTGGGGATGAGCAGATCCTTGTCCGCGCCGTAGTTGTAGTCCAGGGCGGTCTGGCCGTCGGGATGGCTGGCGTCCACGGTCATCCAGGCCTGCAGATCCATGATCTTGGGGAACTCGCCGCGGGTGGGGATGCAGTACTGCATCACAGCGTTGGAGCTCAGGGAGCCGTCGGCGGTGTTCAGCACAACGTCCTTCCAGACCTTGTTGCCATCGGCGTCATAGTCGAAGCTCACGCCCTCCACGCCCCAGCTGATGAGGGTGGTGCCTTCCTCGGAGTACATGTAGTTGATCAGCTCAAGGATCTTGTCCACCTTGCCGGCCTTGCGGGCGGCGCTGGTGATGACATTGCCCTCCTGGGAGGCGACCCAGTTCAGGGTGTTCATGGCGGTGGTATAGTGCTTGGCTTCCTCGCCCTCGGCGGTGTATTCGTAGCCGAAGCGCTCCAGGGGCAGCAGCACCACGCCCTCAGGATCGGCATAGGAGGCCACGGTGTCGCGCAGCAGGGTGTAGTAGCCGGGATAACGGTTGGTGTTGGTGTGATAGAAGCCCTGCTTGTCGCTGGTCACGTAGGAGTTGATTTCCGTCTGGGTGTTGGAGGTGAACTGGGGATCAATCAGGCCCTCGGCGTACCACTGGCGCATGGTCAGCACGAAGTCGCGGAAGTTCTGGCCGTCGTTGACCTCGGTCCAGTAGGTCATTTCGCCGGTGACGGGGTCCAGCTGGGGATTGTTGTACACCAGGCCCCAGGCGGCGGACAGCTCCCTCATCAGGTTCAGGGAGGAGCGGTCGGACATGGGGATCTCATCGGAGGGGTCGCCGTTGCCGTTGGCGTCCTGCTCCTTGAAGGCTACCAGCACGTCGTGCAGCTCAGCCATGTTGGTGGGCACGGCCAGGCCCAGGCGATCCAGCCAGTCCTTGCGGATGGCGTAGCCGGAGTAGGCGTTGCGCTTGGTGCTCTCCTCCACGTGGCAGAAGGTGGCCACGGTCCCGTCGGTCAGGGTCATGGCGCGGTTGATGGCCTCATTGCCGGCAATCAGGTTGTAGTAGTTGGGCACCTTTTCCTTCAGCTCGTCCAGGGTGAAGGCTTCCACCAGGCCGTCCTCGATGGCAGCCTCGATGCCGCCGGAATAATTCGACCAGTTCCAGGAGATCAGGTCGGGCCAGTCGCCGCCGGAGATGTTCAGGTTGATCACGTTGTCGTAGCTGTCGGTGGAATTGACCGTGATGAACTCGAACTTCACGTTCAGCCGGGCCTCCAGCTCCTTGACCCACAGCGCGTCGTACCAGTGGTCCAGGCCGGGCACGTCCCAGGACTGATGCAGCCAGGTGATGGTGGTGGGCTCCTCCGCCATGGCGATGGGGGTGATGAGCGTGCACAGCATGGCCACGCACATCAGCAGGGAAACAAGACGGGTCTTCATGGTTTGTCCTCCTTTATGTTGATCTGTTCAGCGGCTGTCATCCGCCGCTGATACATTCGATGGGGGAGCGTCAGCCCTTCACCGCGCCGATCATCACGCCCTTGGTGAAGTAGCGCTGGATGAAGGGATACACGCACAGGATGGGCACCGTGGATACCACGATCACCACATACTTGAGCAGCAGAGCGTTCAGCTCCGTCTGCAGATCCTGGCCGCCGGTGACCTCCACGGCCTCGTTCTGGATCAGCAGCGCGCGCAGCACCATCTGCAGGGGCATCAATTCCTGCTTGCGGATGTAGAGCAGGGCGTTGGTCCAGGAGTTCCAGTGGCCCACGGCGTAGAACAGGGCCACCGTGGCGATGGAGGGGACGATCAGCGGCACGCACACCGTGAACAGGATGCGCAGCGCCCCCGCGCCGTCAATGCGGGCGGACTCCAGGAGGGAGTCGGGGATGCCGTAGAAGGCGGTGCGCAGGATGATGCAGTTGTAGGTGCTGATGAGGCCCGGGATGATCATGGCCCAGATGGTGTCGTACAGGCCCACGCCCTTGACCACCAGGTAGGTGGGAATCATGCCGCCGGAAAAATACATGGTGAACACGGCCAGGCCCGTGATCAGCTTGTGCCACATCATGTCCTTGCAGGACAGCACATAGGCAAAGAGGATGGAGGCCAGCATGTTCATGGACGTGCCCACCACCACCACGAAGATGGTCACGCCGTAGGCGTTCCACAGGGGGGCGTAGTTCAGCACCTTCTCGTACCCGGCCAGGGAGAAGTCCAGGGGCAAAAGCAGCATGCCCGTGTGGCGCATCAGCAGCGCGGGGTCGGAGAAGGAGCAGCACAGCACGTACCACAGCGGGTAGAGCATGACGATGCACAGCAGGAACAGGAAAACGTAGTTGCAGGTGTCAAAGATGCGGCTGGCCAGGGAGGGCTTGCCGTAGGTCCATTGCCTGGCTTCGTCTTTGCGGCTCATTCCATGTTCCTCCCTTACCAAAGCGAAATGTCGGACACCTTGCGGGCAATGCTGTTGAAGATCACCAGCAGGATGATGTTCACCACGTTGTTGAACAGATCCACCGCGGCGGAGTAGCTGTAATTGCCGCCCAGCATGCCGTAGCGGTAGACAAAGGAGCTGAATACGTCGGCTCTCTCCAGCACCGCGTCGTTGTACAGCAGGATGATCTTCTCATAGCCCACGGTCATCATGCTGCCCATCTTCATCAGGAGCAGCAGCACGATGGTGGGCAGGATGCCGGGCAGGGTCACATGCCAGATGCGCTGGAAGCGGTTGCAGCCGTCGATGGCCGCGGCGTCGAACAGCTCCATGCTGATGGAGGTCAGCGCCGCCAGGTAGACGATGCTGTTGTAGCCCAGGTTCTGCCACAGATCGGAGAACACGTAGATCCACGGGAAGTATTCCGGGATGTTGGTGAACATGACGGGCGTTCCGCCAAAGGCCTGAATGATCTTGTTCACCGCGCCGCGGTAGCTCAGCAGATCCAGCACAATGCCACAGGCAACCACCAGGGAAACGAAGTGCGGCATGTAGGTGACGGTCTGCACGGTGCGCTGGTAGGCCCTGTGGTGCACCTCGTTGAGCAGGAGTGCCAGCACGATGGGCAGCGTACTGCCCACCAGCAGGGACAATAGGTTGATGGTCAGCGTATTGCGCAGCAGCCGCGGGAAGTAGTAGCTGGAGAAGAACTCCCGGAACCACTGCAGCCCCACCCATTTGCTGCCCCACAGGCCCCGCGCCGGACGGTAGTTCTTGAAGGCGATGGTCAGGCCGCCCATGGGCGCGTAGCGGAAGATGAAGTAATAGCTCAGGCATACAAGCGCGATGGCGTAGATCGCCTTGTATTTCCGAAAGTCGGACACCACGCGCTGGCGGAAGGTCTTGCGGCCGATCTGTACGGCTGGTGCGGTCTGTCGGGCTGTCAGCTTGCTCATGCGGCTCCCCCTATCACAGCGGAAAAAAGTATCGTTTCGGATGAAAGGATGACATATAAACGAATCGTTTCGTTTTAGGTATAGCACAAATGACAGGCGCTGTCAATAGCAAATTGCACAAACATGAAAAAAACCACCCATAGCGGGCGGCTGAAAAACCGGAAGGAGGGGGGAGCCGTGGCGTATGGAGGGTGGGCTTGAGGCTGCGAGGGGGCATGCTTCCTGAGCCTTTTCGCTGGCGCGGTTCCGTGGGGTGGGCTTGATCTGCCGCTTCCCTCGCGGGCGGACTGGCGTCGCCTGCTCGGAAGCTCGCGCTTCTTTTGTCCTTTTTTACTGTTCTTCTGTGCTGCGCTGGGCTGCCGCCCAGACCTGCGCAGGGGTTTCACCCCTGCACCTGACAAGGGGCATCGCCCCTTGACCCTTTTTCGCTGGCGCGCTCCATGGGGGGGTGCGTTACAGGCTTCGCAGGGATGAGCCGCGCACCAGCGTGGGGCTCAGGGTACGGACCTGCGGTGGCAGCGTTTTGCCCTGGATGCTGGCTTCAATCTGCATGGCCATGATCCGGGCTGCGGTGGTGCCGATGTCCCCGGTGGGCTGCATGATCGAATACAGCTTCAGCCCCACGCTGTCATACACGCCCACCCCGTCAAAGCCGATGACCGACACGTCCCCCGGAATCGTCATGCCCAGCGTACCCAGCGATTGCAGGGCGATCCGCGTCAGGCTGGCGGTGGTGGCGAAGATGGCGGTGGGCTTCATCTCCCGGAGGGTTTCAATCACCATGGCCTGGAAGGCTGCGTCGTCCTTCATGCCGTGGAAGAGCGCCCGGGTATCCTCCAGGGGGATGCTGCGTTCCTTCAGCGCATCGCAGAAGCCCTCGTGGCGGCGGCGGGCGGTGTAGTTCTGTGCATTCAGGAACAGGCCCAGAATGCGGCGGTGACCCGCGTTGACCAGCTCGTCCGTGGCCATGCGGGCGGCGGCCACGTTGTCCACAATCACCGCGCTCACCTGGCTGGCCAGCTCGGGAATCTGCTTGTCGATGAGCGTCACGGGAATGCGCTGGTTCAGCAGCCGGGTCAGATGGGCGCCGTCCTCGTTCAGGGGCATGTTGATCACGCCGTCCACGCCCTTCTGCAGCAGGAAATCCACGGCCTCCATTTCGCCCTGCCGGCGCTGTGCGATATTGCCGGAGGGAATGCAGCACAGGGCGGAACCCAGGCCGCAGCGGCGCAACTCATACTGCATCTCGTTGATGATTTCCATCATGAAGCGGTTGTTCAGCGCGGGCAGCACCAGGCCCACATAGCCGGTGCGGCGGGTCTTGAGGTTGCGCGCGGTTTCATTGACCTTGTAGTCCAGGGCGCGGATGGCCTCCTCGATGGCTGCCTGGTTGGCGGGCTTCACATGGCCGCCGTTGAGGTATTTGGATATGGTTGCCAGCCCCAGCCCGGTGCGCTGGGCGATGTCCTTGATGGTTGCTGCCATGCCGTACAGCCCCCCTTTTTTTGCACTTACGTCCTATTATGTCATAGAAAATTTGCGCCGTCAACCTTGACAGCATAAAAAAAGCATGATAATCTACTTGCAAACACGAAACGTTACGTGAATTTTTTGGGGGAATGAAATATGACCGAGCTGCGCTACCTGCAACCCGCAGCATCCTGGAACGAGGCTTTACCCCTTGGCAACGGCCGGCTGGGCGCAATGGTGTTCGGCGGCGTGACCGTGGAACGATTGCAGCTGAACGAGGATTCCGTGTGGTCCGGGGGCTTTACCGACCGGGTGAATCCGGACGCCCGCGCGTATTTGCCGCAGATTCGGGAGCTGCTGGGGCAGGGGCGCATTGGCGAGGCGGAGCAGCTGGCCATCCGCACCTTCGCCGCCACGGGGGATAATGAGCGCCATTACGAGCCCCTGTGCGATGTGGTGCTGTACTATTCGCAGGAGAGGCCGGCCATCAGCCTGCATGCTGTCCGCAACCTGGCCTCCAGGGACATGCGCCAGGCATTCCCGCCGGAAACGGAGGACTACCAGCGCGCGCTGTGCCTGCGCACGGGGCTGCATCAGGTTCGCTACCGGCTGAACGGGCATGATTACCGGCGGGAGACCTTCGTCTCCGCGCCGCACCAGGTGCTGTGCGTCCGGGCCTCCGGCGGGGACTTCGACGTGCTGCTCCGGCGGGGCAGCCATATGGGCAGGCTGTATGCCGCAGACGCCCGGACGGTGGTTCTCACCGGCGTCACGGGGGACGATGGCGTCCGCTACGCCTGCGCGCTGCGCGTCATCCGGGGCGAGGCCGGCATGCTGGGCGCGACGCTGTGCTGCCACGGGGACTGCGACCTGGCCTGCGCCGGGGCCACCAGCTTCCGCTATGAGGATCCCGTGCAGGCTGCATTGTCCATGCTGGACGAGGCGGAGGCGGTGGGCTACGACGCCATCCGCGCGGCGCACGTGGCCGACCTGGCCGCCATCATGGACCGCTGCGACCTGTCCCTTCCCGAGGATGCGCAGCTGGAGACCCTGCCCACGGACGAGCGGCTGCGCCGCTTTGCCGAAGGGGAGCAGGATCTGGGGCTGATTAGCGGCTACTTCCGCTTCGGCCGCTATCTGCTGGCCTGCTCCAGCCGCCCCGGCTCCCTGCCCGCCAACCTGCAGGGCCTGTGGAACGAGAGCTTCGACCCCGCCTGGGGCAGCAAATACACCATCAACATCAACACGCAGATGAACTACTGGCCGGCGGAAATCTGCAACCTGTCCGAGATGCAGCTGCCGCTGTTCGAGCACATGAAGCGGATGCTGCCCCATGGGCGGCAGGTGGCCCAAAGCATGTACGGAGCCTCCGGCTGGGTGGCGCACCACAATACAGACATCTGGGGCGACTGCGCCCCCCAGGACAGCTACATCGCCTCCACCGTGTGGCAGATGGGCGCGGCCTGGCTGTGCCTGCACATTGCCACGCACTTTGAGTACACCCTTGACATGGATTTCCTTCGCGGGTACTACCCCATGATGCAGGAGGCCGCGGCCTTCTTCATGGACACCATGGTCGCCGACGGGGAGGGCTATCTGACGGTATCGCCCTCCTGCTCGCCGGAGAATACCTACATCCTGCCCGGGGGCGAGCGGGGCTGCCTGTGCCAGGACGCGGCCATGGACACGCAGATCCTGCGGGAGCTGTTCCAGGCCCTGTGCCGCTGCGGGAGGCTGCTGGACGTGGATGTAGCCCCCTATGAGGCGGTGCTGGGACGGCTGCGGCCCATGGGGATCAGCCCCCGGGGCACGGTGCTGGAGTGGGGCCGGGATTATGAGGAAGCGGAGATCGGCCACAGGCACATTTCCCACCTGTTCGCCCTGCACCCCGGCACGCAGATCACCCCCGACCAGCCGGAGCTGCTGGCGGCCTCCCGCGCCACCCTGGAGCGCAGGCTGGCCCACGGCGGCGGTCACACGGGCTGGAGCCGCGCCTGGATCATCAATTTCTACGCCCGCCTGCTGGATGGCGACAGCTGCTGGGAGCATCTGCGCCTGCTGCTGACCCGCTCCACCCTGCCCAACCTGCTGGACAACCACCCGCCCTTCCAGATTGACGGCAACTTCGGCGCGACGGCAGCCATCGCCCAGATGCTCCTCCAGAGCCACGAGGGTATGCTGCGCCTGCTGCCCGCGCTGCCCGCCTGCTGGCCGGAGGGCACGGTGCACGGGCTGCGCGCCCGGGGCGGGTATGAGGTGGATCTTGTCTGGAAGGAGCATCGCCTGGCACAGGCGGTGATCCGCGCAGACCGCGCAGGCACGCTCCGCCTGGCGGATGGGCGCAGCATCAGCCACCGCGCGGGGGATGTGATCCGGGTCACCCCCGACGCGCTTGACATCCGGGCGGAGGGCTAAAGCATCACGTGCGCCGGAGAAAAGCGGACGGCGCGCGCGGGCCCGGCGGAGGCTTTCCGGCTGATGCAGGATCACGGGCACGGCCCGCCCGGGGATGCCGGTCACGCCGAATGCGCTGCGCTTCACGCTGCCTGGCGGGAACGATGCATCACTGCGCCCGGACGCTTGGCGGAAAAAACCGGGCTCAAGAGAAGAAATCCGAACCATGGACGCAACGGTCCTCGGTTAGGATTTCTTTTTTGCATGCCATGCGGGCGGACTGCTGTCAGGCCCTGTGGGCCTTCCGCCGGGCAGCCCTGCGCCGAAGCGACATGGGCCCCGGCTGCGGCCGCTTATCCCTTCCTGCCGCGCAGGTAGGCCAGGTTGCGGTCGATGAAGTCGCAGCGCTGCTTGACGCAGTCCACGCTGCGCAGGGGGTCCGCAGGGGTGTTGAACACGTAGTCCACCAGGCGGTCGATGGTGGTGGTGGCCACGTGCAGGCGGGTGTCGCTGGAGGCGTAGTAGATGTACACCTGCCCGTCGGGCGCGGCAATGGCGCCGTTGGTGAAGGTCACGTTGCTCACGTCGCCCACGCGCTCCTCGCCCATGGGGGCAATCAGATACCCGCCGGGCTCCGCGATCACCCGGGCGGGATCCTCCAGCGCGGTGGCGAAGGCGTAGATCACATACCGCAGCCCCGCCGCCGTGTTGCGCACGCCGTGGGCGATGTGGATCCAGCCCCGGTCGGTCTTGATGGGTACCGCGCCTGCGCCGTTCTTGCTTTCGGTGATGGTGTGGTAGCGGCGGACGGAGGTCATGCGCTCCTCGTCGATGACGGCATGGGTGATGTCATCGCACAGGCCAAAGCCGATGCCGCCGCCGCTGCCCGTCTCGATGAAGTCGTCCATGGGCCGGGTGTAGAAGGCGTACTTGCCGTCCACAAACTCCGGGTGCAGCACCACGTTGCGCTGCTGCGGGGAGCGCAGGGTGCGCAGGTTCGGCAGCCGCTCCCAGGTCTTGAGATCCTTCGTGCGCACGATGCCCGCCGCCGCCACCGCCGCGGACAGGTCGTTCACGCTCCTGTCCTTGCTCTCGGAGCAGAACACGCCGTAGATCCAGCCGTCCTCGTGCTGCGTGAGGCGCATGTCGTAGACGTTGGTTTCCTCCGGGCAGGTGTCCGGCAGGAGGATGGGCTTGTCCCAGAAGCGGAAGCCCTCCACGCCGCTATCGCTCTGGGCCACGGCGAAGAAGCTCTTGCGATCCAGGCCCTCCACCCGGGCCACCAGGGTGAATTTGCCGTCCAGCAGCAGCGCGCCGCTGTTGAAGGTGGCGTTGACGCCCAGGCGCTGCATCATGAAGGGGTTGGTTTCCGGGTTGGGATCGTAGCACCAGAAGGGCGGCACATGGGCGCGGGTCAGCACAGGGTTCACCCAGCGGTCGTAGATGCCGTTGTCGTAGCGGGGGTCGATGGCGTTCTTCCGTCCGATCAGCGCTTCATACTGCGCCTCGATCTGCTCATAGCTGCGCATGTCTGCTCCTTTCGATGACCTCAAAGGCCATGCGTCCATTGTGATACGGGCACTTCCAGGGCTCCACAATCGGCTTTTCGATGGGCGTGCCGTCCTCCCGCACGCACCAGAACCATTCCGCGCCCGGGCGCTTGTCGGCAATAACGTCCCGGATGTAGCGCCACTGGCTCCGGGCCGCGTCCAGGAACTTCTCCTCGCCCGTCTTTTCCCAGGCGTTGAGGAAGCCCAGCAGCGCCTCCGCCTGCACCCACCACACCCGGGTGGTATCCACCCTGCCCCGCTCGCACTCGTTGGCAAAGCCGTGGCCGGTGAAGGCACGGGCGTAGGTTTCCTCCGCCATGGCCAGAAGTAGCGGGAGGATACGGGCGGTCAGCGCGTCGTCGCGCAGCACCTCCAGGGTGCGGTCGGCCAGCCAGGAGGTCTCAATGTCGTGGCCGTAGCTGTGCAGGTCGATGAGGCTGCGGTATTCCCGGTCGAAAAACACCTCCTGCCGCCGCCTTTGCGGGTTGTAGATATGCTTTTCCAGCACGTTCAGGATGAAATACAGCCGCTGGCGCACGCGGGGGTCGCCGCCCACGCGGTACAGCTCCGTGTAGGCCTCCAGCACGTGCAGGAGCGTGTTCATGGTCTTTTCCGCCATGACGCCGTTTTCGCTGAGCTTCTCGTTGCTCTCCGGCCGCCAGTCTGCCGTGAAGGCCTCCAGGTAGCCCAGAGCGTCCGTGCAGCGGGCTTCGATCAGCTCAAAGAGCGCCGTGGCCTTCTCCAGCGCGCCCCGGCTTCCGCTGGCCTGCGCATAGGCCGACAGCGCGTAGATGGCGAAGGCCTGGTTGTAGGTGTGCTTCGTGCTGTCGCAGACCGTGCCGTCCGCGTTCACCGACCAGTACACGCCGCCGTTCTTCACGTCGGTCATGCGGCAGAGCATGTCGTAGGCGTGGCGGGCATAGGGCAGGAGCGACGCGTCGCCCAGCGTCATGGCGGCCTGGGAGAAGAACCACAGGATGCGGCTGTTGAGGATGCAGCCCTTCACCGCGCCGAAGTCCGCCGTCAGGTTGTAGCTCACATAGCCTGCGTAGCCGCCGCTTTTCTCGTCCTTCAGCCCCTTCCAGAAGGGGAGGATCACCTCCTCCAGGTGCTCCCGGACCTCCCGCGTCATGTCATTCAAGCTCTCCATAGCAGCCCTCCTTTGGCTGAACCGTCCGTTCCATCAGCGGACGCCCTTTTCTGTATCCGTCTCGCAGGTGACGCTGTGGGCCTTGATGTAGTCCACCAGCTCGTCCACCTGGGTGAAGGCCAGGCCCACCACCGTGTCCGCCGCGCCGTAGTAGATGGCGATGCGGCCGGTGTCCGTATCCTGCAGGGTGGCGCAGGGGAAGCACACCCCCGGCACAAAGCCCCGCTCCTCGTATTCCTCCTCGGGGGTGAGGAGAAAATTCTCACACCGGAAGAGCACACGGGAGGGCTCATCCAGATCCAGGATCGCGCCGCCGATAGAGTAAACAAACCCGTTGCAGGTGCTGGATACGCCATGGTAGAGCAGCAGCCAGCCCTCGCTGGTCTCGATGGGGGCCGCGCCTGCGCCGATCTTGACGGACTCCCACCACTTGTCGCCCCGGCTCATCACATGCCGGTGCATGCCCCAGAAGGTCATGTCCGGGCTCTGGCTGAGCCAGATGTCCCCAAAGGGCGTGTGCCCGCTGTCCGAGGGGCGGGACAGCAGCAGGTAACGCCCGTTCACCCGCCGGGGGAACAACACCGCGTTGCGGTTGAAGGGGATGAAGGGATTCTCAAGCCTCGTGAAGGTCTTGAAATCCGTCGTTTTCGCCATGCCGATGGCCGCGCCGTAGTTGTCCTGGCACCACATGATGTAGTAGGCGTCCTCCACCTTCACCAGGCGGGGGTCGTAGGCGTAGCGGGGCATGAAGGGCTCGCCCTGGTCGTTCACGAAGGGGATCCTCTCCGGCTCCACCTCCCAGTGGATGCCGTCCCTGCTGTGACCCAGGTAGATGTGCGGCACGCCGTTGACCTGCTCGCCCCGCAGCACGGCGACAAAGCCGTCCTCCCAGGGGCAGACGGCGCTGTTGAAGATCCGCGCCACCCCCGGGGCCGGGTTGCGGCCGATGACCGGGTTGCCGCTGTAACGCCAGACAGGCGCGTCGTGCCTGTCGTCCTTGGGGCGATCCTGCCAGGGGATGTTCGGCAGGCTGCCGCCGGTGAGAATCTGAACCCTGCTCATAGCGATACCTCCGTCGCAAAGGATGAATGGTCGCCGGGTGCGCCCGGCGCGGGAATGTCAACGCCCTCGTAAGTTATGTTAATTTTACTGCATAAAGTAACGTTAGTCAATAGATAACTTAACAAAAACGATTTTTTCTTCATCCGAACGGAGTCTCTCAGACGGACAAACGGAGCCGCGTCCGGCCCGGGCAGGGTCAATGCGGCTCCGCTGCTTCAGTTGTTTTCCCGCAGGTTGCGGGTGGAGGAACGCTCCACAATCCAGCCGCCCACAATCGTGCGCAGCGGACCCGACGGGCCCTCCTTGATGCGGCTGAGCAGCCGTTGCACCGCCACCTGGGCCATCCGGCCCTGATCGACGGAATAGGTCGTCAGCATGGGCGCGCTGAGCGAATCATGGGTGAAGTTGTCAAAGCCCGTGACGGATACGTCCTCCGGCACGCGCACGCCGCGCCTCTCCAGCTGGGCGATGAGCTGCATGGCGATCACGTCGTTTTCGCAGACGAAGGCTGTGGGGAGCGTCTGCGGCAGTGAAAGCGAGGGAAGGTACATCAGCTCGGCGTCGCGATCCGCAATCAGCCACTCCGGACGCAGGGGCAGCCCCTCAAAAACCATCGCCCGCATGTAGCCGCTGTATCGCTCCATGATGCTGGTGGTGCATTCGACAGAGCCTACGAAGCCAATGTCTTTATGGCCACGGTCGATCAGATGGCGGGTAAGCTGGTAGCAGCCGCTCAGGCTGTCGCTGACAATGGCGTCCGCGTCCGGGCCGTCGCAGTAGAAGTCCAGCAGCACCGTCGGCAGCCCGGCCTCCATGATCGTCTCCACATAGCCCTGCTCAAACTGCCCCATGAGGATCAGCGCGGACACCCGCCTGTCCGTCACGATCATCGGCGCGGACAGCTCCTGCTCCTGCTCGTCGGTGACAATCTCCAGCACGCCCAGCATCCCCGCCTCCACCATCTGCCTGAGCAGCTCCTTGTAAAGGGAGGCATAAAAGGATGCGGAGCCGAAAAACCGCTCCGCCGTCAGGATGCCCACAATGGTATCCACCCTGCCCGGCTCCTCCGCCGCGCCCGCCGGGGGCATGTAACGATAGCCCATCTGCTGGGCCGTTTTGATGATTTTCTCCCGCACAGCGTCGCTCACGCCGTCCTTGCCGCTGAGCGCCTTGGAGATGGTCACGGTGCTGACCCCCAGCGCCGCGCCAATCTCGCGCATGGTCACGCCTTTTTTCATCCGCCGATCCTCCTGTATGGTGCTTTTCATTATAGCATATTTTTCCCGGAAGGTAAAGTAAAAGATGGCTTCTGTTAAGTACCTGGCATGAAGGGGGATGAGGCAACCTGCGCAGGGGCGCACGAATGGAGCAGGGAAGCCTGCTGCCGCGCATGAGCGCGCCGGAGGGCGACGGTGGGCGCGCAAGCACCGTGACAGGCCCCGCCCGAGGGATCATCGGCGCGTGAAAGGAACCGAAATTTCGGTGAATTTGCTTTTCCCTCTTTTCAAAAGCAGGGAATCGTTGTAAAATAGAACTGCACAGGCGATCGTTTATCCGCGATGAACCCTGTCAGCCTCATGTAAGTATTTACAATCGCAAAGGAGGATCATCCCATGGAGCTTCGTACGGCAGCCTCTCCCCGGGACGTGAAAACCTACGATACCGCCCGCCTGCGGGAGGAGTTCCTGATCCAGGATCTGTTCCGGCCTGACGACATCAAGCTGGTGTACAGCCACATCGACCGCATTATCACCGGCAGCGCGACCCCCGTCAGCAAGGCGCTGGTGCTGACCGCCGGCGATGAGCTGCGGGCGGAATATTTCCTGCAGCGGCGCGAGATGGGCGTTATCAATATCGGCGGCGAGGGCACCGTGACCGTGGACGGCACGGTCTACACCCTGCGCTACAAGGACGGGCTGTACATCGGCCGGGGCAGCAGGGACATTTCCTTCGCCAGCGCCGATCCCGAGCATCCCGCCAAGTTCTACCTGAACAGCTGCCCCGCCCACAAGGAGTACCCCACCGTGTACATCCGGCCGGAGGACTGCGTGCGGGTGGAGCTGGGGAGCCTGGAGCAGTCCAACCACCGCACCATCTGCAAGTACATCCTGCCCGGGCAGGTGGAGAGCTGCCAGCTGGTCATGGGCATGACCCAGCTGCAGCCCGGCAGCGTGTGGAACACCATGCCCTGCCACACCCATGACCGCCGCATGGAGGTTTACCTCTACTTTGATATGCCCAAGGACGCCTTTGTCATGCACTACATGGGCGAGCCCCAGGAGACCCGCCACATCGTCATGCGCAACGAGCAGGCGGTCATCAGCCCGTCCTGGAGCATCCATGCCGGTTCCGGCAGCCAGGCCTACACCTTCATCTGGGGCATGTGCGGCGAGAACCAGGACTTTGACGACATGGACGGCGTGGCCACCACGGACATCCTGTAACACGGCAGCACCGCCGGGCTTCCCGGCGTGATCCATGCGAACCATCCCTTTGGACACAAACTGAAAGGAGCGATTCCCATGAACAACATGTTTTCTCTTGAGGGCAAGATTGCCCTGGTAACCGGCGCTTCCTACGGCATTGGCTTCGCCATCGCCACCGCCATGGCGGAGGCCGGCGCGACCATCGTTTTCAACGACATCAAGCAGGAGCTGGTGGACAAGGGCCTGGCTGCCTATGCCGAGAAGGGCATCAAGGCCCACGGCTATGTCTGCGACGTGACCGACGAGGACGCGGTGAACGCCCTGGTGGCCAAGGTTGAGGCCGAGGTTGGCGTGATCGACATCCTGGTGAACAACGCCGGTATCATCAAGCGCATCCCCATGTGTGAGATGACCGCCGCCCAGTTCCGTCAGGTGATCGACGTGGACCTGAACGCTCCCTTCATCGTGGCCAAGGCTGTGATCCCCTCCATGATCAAGAAGGGCCATGGCAAGATCATCAACATCTGCTCCATGATGTCCGAGCTGGGCCGCGAGACCGTCTCCGCCTATGCTGCGGCCAAGGGCGGCCTGAAGATGCTGACCAAGAACATCGCCTCCGAGTACGGCGGATACAACATCCAGTGCAACGGCATCGGCCCGGGCTACATCGCCACCCCCCAGACCGCGCCCCTGCGCGAGGTGCAGCCTGACGGCAGCCGTCATCCCTTCGACCAGTTCATCCTGGCCAAGACCCCTGCCAACCGCTGGGGCGAAGCCACCGACCTGGGCGGCCCCGCCGTGTTCCTGGCCTCCGATGCGTCCAACTTTGTCAACGGCCACATCCTGTATGTGGACGGCGGCATCCTGGCCTACATCGGCAAGCAGCCCTGAGTTACGCCTGACAAGCAAAAGGGACGGCCCAATGCGGGTCGTCCCTTTTTGCATGCCCGGATTTCCTCCATGAACCGGTCAGCCCGGCGTGGCAAATCCCCATGGCTTCAAGGCTGTCATATGGCGTGGTCATACCCTCCGGACAGGATGACGGATCACCGTTTTCCATTTTTCCGGAGCAACCTTTCTGGCGTCCGACAAATAGATTTCGTGATGCAGCCTGCCCTGGCTGAAATCGTTGACATAGCCGTTCTGCGCCAGATAATCATCCATCAGCGCAACGGTTGCAGGCTCATCATCAAAGGGCCCTGTGTGCATGATCTGCACGCACAGTCCTTCTTCGATGGTCAGATATTCTGCTGACGAGCAATCAAGCTTTTTCTTCCTTGTCGCCGCTTCAACAGCCCACGAAAAATCCGCCGCTGTCACAAAATCAGGCAAACGGATGACCGAAATCCAGTTGAAGGTGGATTTGTCGCTGTAATCCACGCCATTGGTATGCTCCTGCCACCAGAAGCCCTCAAGCGGCGGCACAACATATTCGAAGAAACCCTCCATTTTGTGGTCTGTCCTGTAGCTCATTTTCAGCGTATAGGCCACGGCATACAGAACGCCGACTGCCTGCTGATAGGCGCCGCCTTGTTCGTTGGGGTCGCCCTTTCCCCTGACTGCGATGTAATTCGCCCTTGGAACCTGCACAATCTCCGGCTTGTTTTTGGGCATGTAGAATTCCTTGTATTCCTTCCTGAAATCAAATGCCAAAGGAATCGCCTCGACTTTCTTTTGTTCCCTGGATGCAGGGGATTGTCATGTTCGTATGGGAGGGGCTGCCAACGCAAAAAAGGCTGTGCCATTGGCTACAGCCTTATTGCGCGTGACGGGCGGATCAGGCTCAGGCGAACTTGTCCAGCACCAGCATCAGCAGGGACAGCACCACAAACACCGCCGCGGCAATCTTCGTGCCCAGGGCCAGCTTCGCTTCCACGCTCTTGGCCTTGTTCTTGCTGAAATAGCTGTCCATCTGGCCAGCAATCGCGCCCAGACCCTTCACGTTGCTGCTCTGCAGCAGCACGGTCACGATCATGAACAGCGCGGCCAGGATCAGAATCACGGAAAGAATGATATTCACAACACCCATGGTAATAACCTCCTTGCGTATCAAGCCATGTTATTCTATCACAAAGCACGGGAGAACGCAAGCATTATTTGCGCTCGGGCTGCTGGGACGCGCACAGGGCGCAGAACTCGTCGATGTCCCTGCGCACGACCTCCAGGCTGGAGCGCCAGAAGTCCACGCTGCGCACGTCGATGCCCACGCTGGCCGCCACGTCCGCGATGGAGGCGGAGCCGCAGGAGCGCAGCAGACGGCAGTAATCCTCCACAAAGGCGTCGCCCTTCTCCAGCCACTGGGCGAACACGCCCTTGCCGAACAGGTCGCCGAAGGCATAGGGGAAGTTGTAGAAGTTCAGGCCGGAGGAGTAGTAGTGGCTCTTGCAGGCCCACATGTAGGGATGGCGGACGTTCTTGTCCAGGCCGTCGCCGTAGGTGGCGTCCTGGGCGCGGAGCATGGCGTCCTTCAGCTCGTCCACGGTCATGGCGTGGTCGGCGCGGGTGTCGATGACCTCCGTCTCAAACAGGTAGCGGCTGTAAATGTCCACCGCCGTCTGGGTGATTTCCATCAGGCTGCTCTCCAGCAGGGTGAACTTCTCCTCGGGGGTGGCGGTCTTGAGCACCTGGTGGGCCAGCATGGTCTCGTTGAAGATGGAGGCCGTCTCCGCCAGGGGCATGGGGGCGTTGGTCATCATGCTGGGCAGGCCCGCCATGCAGCGGTTGTGCCAGGCGTGGCCCAGCTCATGGGCGATGGTGCTCACGTCGGAGAAGCTGCCCTGGAAGTTGGTCATCACCAGGCTCCGGTCGAAGGCGTGGGCCCCGGCGCAGAAGGCGCCGCCGCTCTTGCCCTCCCGGGGGAACATGTCGATCCACCGCTGTTCAAAGGCGTTGTCGATGAATTCCGCCATCTTCGGGGTGAACTTGCCCAGCTCCTCAATCAGCTTTTGCCTTGCTTCCTCCACAGTGAAGGTACGGGTGCTTTTGCCCACCGGCGCGAACAGGTCGTAGAAGGGCAGGCCGTCATGATGGCCCAGGTACTCCGCCTTGGCCCGCATGTAGCGGCGGAAATGGGGCAGGTACTCGCCGATGGCCGTCCACATGGCCTCCAGGGTCTGGCGATCCATGCGGCACTCCTGCAGGGTCATGTCCAGCACGGAGTCGTAGCCCTTGGCCTTGGCCAGGGTGCGGGCCTCCATCTTGATGCTGTTCAGGCAGTAGGACATGGGCAGCTCGATCTTTTTGTACCCGGCGATCTCCGCCTCGTAGGCCTCCCGGCGCACGTCGGGGTCGGGATCATAGGCCTTGCCGCGGATGGCGGACAGGGGCAGGGTCTCGCCACGGAATTCCACCGTGTGGGTGGAGTCCAGCCGGTCCCGCAGCTGGGAGAAGGCGTTGCCGCCGGACAGCTGCATCTGCAGCATCCAGGGCTCGATGGCCTCGGGGATGGTATGGGCCGCCGCCCGGGAGCTCTCCCGCAGGGCGAAGGCCACGGTCTGCAGCTTTTCGGAGGAGGCGATCAGCTCCTCCAGGTTGTCAAGGCTCCCCACATAACGGTTGAAGGCGGAGCCGAACAGCCGCACATCGTTGCTCAGCACGTTCAGCTTGTCGTCATACTGGGCGGCCACAGCGTTGCCCGCGTCCACCGACAGCGTCAGCTCCGTGAACAGGAACAGCCGCTCCAGCAGCGCGTCCAGCTCCTCCTGGCCGTCCACCAGCTTCTCCAGCCGGGTGCGCTCGTCCATGTCCGCGGCAAGGAGAGCGCGCAGGGCCTCCACCTTGCCCGGCACCTTCGCCAGGTCGCTGAGGAATGCCTCGTCCTCAAAGCTCTTGTACAGGTATGACAGATCCCATGTCCAGTCCATGCTTCATTCCTCCATGCAATCGATAATGGAAATACGCTTACTCAGGGATCACCAGGGAATCCACCAGATGATAGCCCATCGCCTGCACCCGGTCGATGGCGGCCTGCCACAGGGCCGTGTCCCGCAGGTGGGCGGGGTCATGGGCGTCCACGCCCAGGATCACGTCGTTGTCATACTTCCTGGCGTAGCGCCAGAAGGGGTCGGAGGGGTAGCCCCGTCCGTGGCCGGAGAGCAGGTTCCCCAGGCCCAGCAGGTTGTACTCAATGGGCATGCCCTGCTCCTTCGCCGCCTGGCAGATCATGTCCGCAGCCTCCATGCAGGCGGGGGTGAACTGCTCGTCCGTGCGGTGGCGCATGAACAGATCCGGGTGCGCCACATAGATGAACAGCCCCGTGCGGATGGCCCGCACCGTAGCCTCGGCGTAGCGCAGCACGCCCTCGTCGCTGCGGCACTCCAGGCCCGTGTAGAGGGTGTCCTCCTCGCTGTCGGCGTAGTGCTGGCCCAGGATGTAGTAGCTCACGCCCATGTCCCGCATGCGCAGCAGATGGTCGTGATAGCGGGGGAAGTACTCGCTCTCCAGCCCCAGCAGGATGGGCAGGCGGCCGGCGTAGCGGGCCCGCATGTCCCGCACGGAGGCCAGGTACCCGGGCAGGGCGTCCATTCCCATGCGGATGTTGCTGACAAAGCCACTCTGAAAGGGCCAGGGCGCGTGGTCGGCGAAGCCCAGCAGGTCAAAGCCCCCGTCGATGGCGGCCCGGACGTAGTCCTCATCCTGCCCCACGGCGTGGAAGCAGCGGCTGGTGTGGGTATGGTAGTTGTTCTTCATGAATGATACGCCTCTCACAGATTCTGCTGGGCGCGCTGGGCGGCCAGGGCCTGCAGGCAGCATTCCTTGCTGCGCTCAATGTGGCGGTTCATCAGCTTCTGGAAGTGCTCCAGATCCTTCTGCTCCACGAATTCCACCAGCTTGTAGTGCTCCTCGTGGGCCTGGGCCAGGCGATCCTCCTGGCGGATGGCCATGGCGGAGAAGCGGGTGATGAACTCGTCCTG